>JAOPZA010000064.1 GCA_025964325.1 Conexibacter sp. | reverse complement strand
CGGCCGCGCTGCGGCCGGCGCGCCGAGCCGCGCCTCGCCGGCGCGCAGCAGGCGATCGCGGATGTTCGCCGCCACCTCGGGCGACGGATCCCAGGCCGCCACGTCCGGCAGCTGCTCGAGCGAGCCGAGGCCGAAGAGCCGCAGGAACAGCTCGGTCGTGCGGTAGAGGACGGCGCCGAACTGCGAGCGGCCGGCCTCCTCGATCACGCCGCGCTCGATCAGGGTCGCGGCCGCCGACTCGGCGTTGACGCCGCGGATGCGGGCGATCTCGGGCCGCGAGACCGGCTGCAGGTAGGCGACGACGGCGAGCGTCTCCGCCTGCGCGGGCGTGAGCGGCGGAGTGCGCGGCTTCGACAGCAGCCGCCGGGCTGCGTCCTCGGCGACCGGGCTGCTGGCGAGGACCCAGCCACCGGCCAGCTCGCGCAGCACGATCCCGCGCCGCTCCTCGACGTAGTGGGCGCCGAGGGCCGCCAGCGCGGCGACGACCTCGTCCTCGTCGCTGCCGGTCGCCTCCGCCAGTGCCGGCGGCGCGACCGGGTCGTTGGAGAGGAACAGCAGCGCCTCGAGGATCCGCTCCAGCTCGGCGGTGTCGGGCGCGTCGCTCATCCCGTCGCCCCGAGGACGTCCTTCCAGGGGTTCTCGGCGCGCGCCTCGACCATGATCTCGGCGAACGGCTCGTCCTGCTCCCAGGTCGCCTCGCCGCGCTTGTAGAGCTCCAGCAGGGCCCAGAGCGTGACGGCGACCGTCACGCGATCGGCCTTCGCGACCGCCTCGTCGAAGGAGAAGCGCCCGCGCCGCAGCAGCGAGCGCAGATGCGTGAGGCGCTCGACGACCGTCACTCTCTGGATCGTCACGTGGCTGAGCGAGATCTCCGGCGGCATCCGCAGCATCGAGCCGATCGCCTTGCCGAGGACGGCGGGGTCGTAGACCGGACGCGAGTCGTCGAGCGTGCCGCGGCGCAGCTCGGCCGGCAGCGGCGCGTGCCGGAAGCGGTAGCCGGCCTGCTCCTCGAGGCGGCGCGTCAGGAACTCCGCCGCGCCGCGGTAGCGGTGCGCCTCCAGCAGCCGCGCGAGCAGCTCCTCGGCCGCCTCGCCGGGCTCGAGCTCGAGCAGGTCCTCCTCCTCGCCGGGCAGCATCAGCCGCGACTTCAGCTCGAGCAGTGCCGCGATCAGGACGAGGAACTCGGTCGCGAGCTCGAGGTCGAGCTCTCCGCGTGACTCGAGGAAGTCGACGTACGTCAGCACGACGTCCGCAAGATCCACCTCCAGCAGGTCGACCTCCTCGCGCAGGACGAGCGTCAGCAGCAGGTCGAAGGGACCGGCGAAGACGTCGAGATCGAGGTCGAGATCGGCTGCCCGCATCGTCGACACGGTAGCGAGCGGACCCGACGGCGCGGCGGGCGCGGGCCCGCGGCGGCGCCTCGTGTCCCGATTCCGAAGTTCGGGGACGGTTTCCGGGCGCCCGCATGCACCCGTGCATCCCGCAAACTGCGCCCGAACCTACGAATCGGGACCCGAGCGCCGCGGGTTCGGCCCGACGCCCATCAGCTCGCGCACCTCGGCGACGACCGGCGCCGCGATCGCGTGGGCCTTCTCGGCGCCGGCGGTGAGGATCGCCTCGAGCGCGGTCTCGTCGGGACGCAGCTCGGCGTAGCGCTCCTGGACGGGGCGCAGCCGCTCGATCACGGCCGCGGCGACGGCGAGCTTGAAGTCGCCGTAGCGGGCGTCGGCGAAGTCGGACTCGACCGACGCGAAGTCGCTGCCGCGCACCGCGGCGAGAATCTCGATCAGGTTCGAGATGCCGGGCTTCTCGGGCGCGCGGCGGATCTCGCTGCCCGAGTCGGTGACGGCACGTCTGAATCTTCTCTCGATCGTCTTCGGCTCGTCGAGCACGAGCACCGTGCCCTGCTCCGTGCCGCCGGTCGTCGACATCTTCCGCTCGGGCTCCTGCAGGTCCATGATGCGCGCGCCGATCTCGCGGTAGACGCCCTGCGGCACGACGAGCGGCGGCGTCGCCGCGTCGGGAGCGAAGCGCGCGTTGAAGCGCTGGGCGATGTCGCGCATCAGCTCGATGTGCTGGCGCTGGTCGTCGCCGACCGGGACCTGGTCGGCGCGGTAGGCGAGCACGTCGGCGGCCATCAGGATCGGGTACGTGAAGAGACCGGCGGAGACGAGGTCGCGCTGGGCGCCGGCCTTCTCCTTGAACTGGTGCATGCGGTTGAGGTCGCCGAACGCCGTCACGCTCGACAGCAGCCACGTCAGCTCGGTGTGCTCCGGCACGTCGCCCTGGCGGAAGAAGATGCAGCGGGCGGGGTCGAGGCCGGCGGCGAGCAGCACCGCGGCCGTGTCGTAGAGCCGCTCGCGCAGCAGCGCCGGCTCGTAGGGCACGGTCGTCGCGTGCAGGTCGACGATGCAGTAGATCGCCTCGCCACGGTCCTGATAGGCGACGTACTGCTCGATCGCGCCGATGTAGTTGCCGAGGTGCTTGCGGCCCGTCGGCTGGATGCCCGAGAAGATGCGCACGGCGCGCCACGCTATCGGGTCGGGCGCACGAGGCGGCGCTTGGGCACGTGGCCGCAGGCGCGGCGTCGGGGCGGGGTGATTCCGTTCACCTGCGCCGGCGATGTTTGACTTTGATTCAATGCAGGACTCCGTTCGGCTCGTCATCGAGGTGCTCCGTGTCCGTCGAGACCGCTTCGCCCGCAGGTCCGCCCCCCGCCGCCGCCGCGCTCGTGCTCGAGGCGCCGCCCTCCCCCGCCGGCCCGGCGCCCGACGACGGCCGCGAGCTCGCGCTGCCTCCGGCGATCCCGCTCCCCCGGCTCGTGCAGACGCTGCGGATCAGCGTGCGCCAGGTGCAGTTCGTCTTCCGTGCGCGGCGGCTCTACGGCGAGACGTTCCGCTTCCGCAGCCTCATCAACACGGGCGAGACGATCGTCACGAGCCACCCCGACCACGTCAAGTCGCTCTTCACCGCGAAGCCCGAGCAGGCGCCGTCCCTGACGGGCGAATCGCCGCTGCGGCCGATCGTCGGACCGAACTCGGTGCTGACGCTCGTCGGGCCGCAGCACCTGCGCCAGCGCAGACTGCTGCTGCCGCCGTTCCACGGCGAGGCGGTCGAGCGCTACGCCGCGATGATCGCCGAGGCGGCCGATCGCGAGATCGACCGCTGGCCGACCGGGGAGCCGTTCGCGCTCGCGCCGCGGATGCAGGCGATCACGCTCGACGTGATCATGGCCGGGATCTTCGGGATCGAGGGCGAGCCGGCCGACGGCACCCCCGAGCGCGGCCTGCGCGACACGATCCGCTGGGCGATCGAGCTCTCGACCCGGCCCCTCTCGCAGCTGTTCGAGCTGATCAACGTCGGGCGCACGGAGGCGGTCGGCCCGCTGCGCCGGCTGCTCGCCCGCCTCGACCGCCATCTCTACGCGGTGATCGCCGCCCGCCGCGCGAGCCGCGGCGACGGCGGTCGCACCGACATCCTCTCGCTGCTGCTCGAGGCCCGTGACGAGGACGGCACGCCGATGACCGACGAGGAGTTGCGCGACGAGCTGCTGACGCTCGTGCTCGCCGGCCACGAGACGACCGCCAACTCGCTCGCCTGGACGTTCGAGCGGCTGCTGCGCACGCCGGCGGCGTACGACCGCATGCGTGACCTCGTGCGCTCGGAGGACGGCGGGAGCGCCGCCGACGCCTGGATCGAGGCGACGATCCACGAGACGATGCGAAGCCGGCCCGTGATCCCGATCATCGGCCGGCGCGTCAAGCTGCCGTGGCAGCTGGGCGACTTCCGCGTGCCGGCGGAGAGCTCGGTGCTCGTCAGCATCCTGCTGCTCCACCACCGCGCCGACGTCTATCCCGACCCGTTCGCCTTCCGGCCCGAGCGCTTCCTCGGCGTCAAGCCCGGCACCTACACGTGGGTGCCCTTCGGCGGCGGCATCCGCCGTTGCCTCGGCGCCGCGCTCGCGATGGCCGAGCAGCGCGTCGTGTTGGGCGCGATCGCGCGTCGCACCGATCTCGTCGCGCCCGACCCGGCGCCCGAGCGCGCGCGGCACCGCAACGTCACGATGATCCCGGCGCTCGGCGCGCGCGTCGTGATGACCGGTCGCCGGGGCGCCTGAGCCGGATCTAACCGGCTGGCGGGAGCTGCTCGAGCAGCTTGCGCGGCGCGATCGCGACGTACGCGTCCTCGATCGCGCCCGCGATCTCCTCCCACGGCAGGTCGCGGTCGAGCCGCACCCCGAGCCAGCCGCGGTGCCCGACGTACGGCGGGACGAAGTACTGCGCCGGCGATTGCGTCACGTAGGCCTCCTGCGCACCGGTGGGCGCCGCGCACCAGAGCGCGAGGCGGCCGTCCCGGTGATGGTCGTCGAGGAAGGTGACGAACCCGCGTCCTCTGCCGGGACCGACATAGAAGGCCTGCGCGCCGTGACTCGTGCGCTCGTGCGTCTGCGGGAGCGCGAGGCAGTGGGCGCGCACCCGTGCGAGCGCGGCATCGCGGGTGGCGGGATCGGCCGGCATGCCCGCAGCCTACGCCGCCGGCTCGCGCTCCGGCTACAGCGGCTGGCGGATGACCGGGCGCTTGGCCGCGCCGGCTTCATCCAGCCGCCGCACCGGCGTCGTGTACGGGGCGTTGCGGGCGATCTCGGGATCGTCCTTCGCCTCGCGCAGGATCTCGGCGACGACGTCGGCGAAGGCTTCGAGTGTCTCCTTCGTCTCCGTCTCGGTCGGCTCCAGCAGCAGCGCCTCGTCGACCAGCAGCGGGAAGTAGACCGTCGGCGGGTGGAAGCCGTGGTCGAGCAGCCGCTTCGCGAGGTCGAGCGTTCTGATCCCCAGCTCGCGCTTCATCGCCGCGCCCGAGAGGACGAACTCGTGCATGCAGACGCGGTCATAGGCGACCGGCAGGTATTCGGCGACGCCCGCGCGCTTGAGCAGCGCGAGCAGGTAGTTGGCGTTCAGCACCGCCGTCTCGCTCGCCTCGCGCAACCCCTCGGCGCCGAGCGAGCAGATGTAGGCGTAGGAGCGGACGAAAACGCCGTAGTTGCCCTGGAAGCCGCGCAGGCGGCCGATCGACTTCGGCCGCTCGTAGTCGAGGTCGAAGGCGATCGCGGCGCCGTTGTTGGCAGGACCGCCGTTCGCCGAGCCCGTGCGCCGGATCACTTGCGGCCGCGGGATGTACGGCTCGATGCGGTCCGAGACGGCGATCGGGCCGGAGCCGGGGCCGCCGCCGCCGTGCGGCTGCGTGAACGACTTGTGCAGGTTGAAGTGGACGATGTCGAAGCCCATGTCGCCCGGGCGCGTGATCCCCATGATCGCGTTGAGGTTCGCGCCGTCGTAGTAGAGCGTCGCGCCGACGCCGTGGACGATCTCGGCGATCTCGGCGATGTTGGGGTCGAACAGGCCGAGCGTGCTCGGGTTCGTCAGCATCAGGCACGCGACCGAGGCGTCGGCCTTCGCGCGCAGGTCGTCGACGTCGACGCCCCCGTCCGCGTTCGTGCCGACCTTGACGACCTCGTAGCCGGCCATCGTCACGGTCGCCGGGTTCGTGCCGTGGGCGGTGTCCGGCGTCAGCACCTTCGTGCGGTGCTCGCCGCGGTCCTCGTGGTAGGCGCGCGTCAGCAGCACGCCCGCCAGCTCGCCGTGCGAGCCGGCCGACGGCTGCAGCGAGACGTGCGGAAGGCCGGCGATCTCGCCGAGCGCGCCCTGCAGGTTGTACATCAGCTCGAGTGCGCCCTGGGCCCGCGCCGGGTCCTGCAGCGGGTGCAGGCGCGCGTTGCCGGGCATCGACGCGACCCGCTCGTGCAGCTTCGGGTTGTGCTTCATCGTGCACGAGCCGAGCGGGTAGAAGCCGGTGTCGAGGTCGAAATTGCGCTTCGAGAGGCGGTTGTAGTGGCGCACGATCTCGGGCTCGGAGACCTCGGGCAGCTTCGCCTCCTCGGCGCGGCGCAGGTGAGCCGGCAGGAGCTCGTCGAGCGCGCGCGCCGGCACGTCGAGCGGCGGCGCGCTGAACGCGCGGCGTCCCTCCTGCGAGCGCTCGTAGATCGTGAGGACCGGATCGCGCTGCAGCGGGATCCCCAGGATCCCGCGCGCGAGCTGCTGATCGGCGGCGCTCATGCCCGTGCTCCCACCGTCGCGCCGGCGGCGGCTCGTTCAGCGGCGACGGCGCGGCCGAGCGCGTCGGCGAGCCGGTCGATGTCCGCTCTGGTGCGGCGTTCGGTCAGCGCGACGAGCAGGCCGTTCGCGTGCTCGGGGTAGTCGCATCCGAGCGCGTAGCCGGGGTTGATGCCGTCGGCGACGACGCGCTCGATCACGCGGCCCACGTCGGGCACGTCGAGCGCGACCGCGAACTCGCGCACGACCGGCTGCTCGTGCAGCGCGCTCACGCCGTCGAGCGCCCTCAGCTGCTCGCGCGCGTAGGCGGTGCGCGCCACCAGCAGCTCGCCCAGCTCGACGAGTCCGCGGCGACCGAGCCACGACAGGTAGATCACGCCCGCGAGCGCGTTGAGCGCCTGCGAGGTGCAGATGTTCGAGGTCGCCTTCTCGCGGCGGATGTGCTGCTCGCGCGTCTGCAGCGTCAGCACGAAGCCACGGCGGCCGTCGACGTCGGTCGTCTCGCCCGCGATCCGGCCGGGCATCTTGCGCAGCAGCTGCTGCGTGGCCGCGAAGAAGCCGAACGAGGGGCCGCCGAAGTCGAGCCGGTTGCCGAGCGTCTGACCCTCGCCGACGGCGATGTCGACGCCGACCGTGCCGGGCGGCGCGAGGATCCCGAGCGGAATCGGGTCGCAGGCGCAGATCACGAGCGCGCCGACCCGCTTGGCGGCGGCCGCGAGCTCGGCGACATCTTCGATCGCGCCGAGGAAGTTCGGCTGCTGCAAGACGACGGCGCTGACGTCCTCGTCGAGCGCGGCGATCAGCGCGTCGAGGTCGGTGACGCCGTCGCGCAGCGGCAGCTCGACGATCTGCTGGCCGTAGCCGCGTGCGAGCGTGGTGAGCGTCTCGCGGC
Organism: Conexibacter sp.; assembly: GCA_025964325.1. Classification (GTDB taxonomy): domain Bacteria; phylum Actinomycetota; class Thermoleophilia; order Solirubrobacterales; family Solirubrobacteraceae; genus Conexibacter. Next base: position 10,253 of record JAOPZA010000064.1, on the reverse strand, counting down.
TGTGCGGGTGCACGCCGCGCGAGGCGAGCACCTTGCCGCGCCCGTTCGTCAGCTTCGCGAGATAGCCGGCGGCGCCGACCGCCGACGGTCCCTCGTAGACGGAGGCATTGGAGACCGGCAGGCCGGTCAGCTCCGAGATCGCCGTCTGGTACTCGAACATCACCTGCAGGCCGCCCTGCGAGATCTCCGGCTGGTACGGCGTGTAGGGCGTCAGGAACTCGGAGCGCTGGATGATCGAGTCGATCAGGGCCGGCACGTAGTGGTCGTACATGCCGGCGCCGAGGAAGGTGATCTCGTCCTCCGCCGAGACGTTGCGGGCGGCGAGCCCGCGCAGGTGCTCGTAGACCTCCTGCTCGCTCATGCCCGCGGGCAGCGCGAGCGGCCGGTCCAGCCGCAGGGCGGCGGGGATGTCGGCGAACAGGGCGTCGACGGACTCGACCCCGATCGTCTCGAGCATCTCGCGCCGGTCGGCGTCGGTGGCGGAGGTGTACGTGGTCATGTCGTGCGGCTCCTGCTCGCGCTTGCGCTCAGCCGAGGTCGGCGGTGTACGTGTCCGGGTCCAGCAGGCTGTCGCGCTCGGCCGGGTCGCTCAGGCGAACCTTCACCATCCAGCCCTCGCCGTACGGGTCGTCGTTGACCTTCTCGGGCGAGTCGGAGAGCGCTTCGTTGACCTCGACGATCTCGCCCGACAGCGGGGCGATCACGTCCGAGACCGCCTTCACGGACTCCACCTCAGCGTAGCTGTCCCCCTGCGTGACCTTCGCGCCGACCGCGGGCGGGTCGAAGAAGACGATCTCGCCGAGCGAGTCCTGCGCGAACCAGGTGACGCCGAACGTGGCGACGTCGCCATCGATCTTCACCCAGTCGTGCTCGGGGTGGTACAGCAGGTCCTGCGGGTAGTGCTGGTCCGCCATTCACGCGCCCTTTCGATACAGAGGCTTGTCCTTGACCACGGCCGGACGCAGCTTCCCGCGCACGTCGATCTCGAGCTCGGTGCCCGGCGCCGCGCGCTCGACCGGGACGTAGGCCATCCCGATGCCGACCCCCAGCGAGGGCGACAGCGTGCCGCTGGTGACGACGCCGCCGCCGAGGACCGCGTTGCCCTGGCGTGGGATGCCGGGACCGGTGAAGGCGAACGGCGCGAGCAGCTCCGACGGGCCGGCGGCGCGGGCGGCGGCGACCGCCTCGGCGCCGATGAAGCCGGTCGCCTCCTTGCAGCACCAGCCGAGGCCGGCCTCGATCGGGCCGCGCTCCTCCGTCAGGTCGTTGCCGTAGAGGTGGAAGCAGACCTCGAGCCGCAGCGTGTCGCGCGCGGCGAGGCCGGTCGGGACGGCGCCGCCCGCGACCACGGCGTCCCAGACGGTGCTCGCGTCGGCCGGCGCCAGCAGCAGCTCGACGCCGTCCTCGCCCGTGTAGCCGGTGCCGCAGACGAGCGCCGGGGCGCCGGCGAGCATCAGCTCGGCGGTGCGGAAGCGGGCGGGCAGCTCATCGCCTCCCGCCAGCGCGCCGACGATCGCGCGCGCCGCCGGCCCCTGGACCGCGAGCATCGCGTAGTCGGCGTGGCGGTCGATCAGCTCGACGTCGTCGAACGCCTGCGCCTGCCGCTCGAGCCAGGCCAGGTCTCTGGCGTGGTTGGCGGCGTTCGTGACGGTGAGGTAGCGGTCCTCGCCGAGGCGGTAGGTGAAGAGGTCGTCGAGCACGCCGCCGTCCGCTCGGCAGAGGACGCCGTACTGCGCGCCGCCGACCGCGATCTTGGCGACGTCGTTCGACAGCACCCGCTGGAGGAAGGCCAGCGCTCCCGCGCCGCGCGTCTCGACCTCGCCCATGTGCGAGACGTCGAAGATCCCGGCGTGCTCGCGAACCGCCAGGTGCTCCGCGCGGATGCCCGCGTACTGCACCGGCATCTCCCAGCCGGCAAAGGGAACGAGCTTCGCGCCGGCTGCGACGTGACGGGCGTGCAGCGGGGTGCGGCGCAGGACGGGTTCGGCGGCGGTCACGGACGCCGCAGGCTAGCAGCGGAGGCGGCGAAACCTGTCAGCGCTGTCGACCTGACAACGCGCTTCTGAGCGCCGCGTCAGCCGAACGTATCGGCGTGCCTGGCGCGGACGCAGGGAGCGTGGTGGGCGCCAGCCCACGAGCGGCCACCGCGGGCGTAGCCCGTGGTCAGGACAAGGCCAGGCGCGCCGAGACCGAGCCTGGCGCGGGCTCGGTCAGCGGTCGCGCAGGAAGCTCGGGATGTCGATGTCGTCGTCGTTGATCTCGAGCGACGAGCGCTGGCGGTCGTCGAGCGTGACGTCACGGTCGCGGCGCGTGCGCCGCGTCACGTCGCGCGCCTGCCCGGCCCGCTCCGCCGCGCGCTCCGCTGGCGCGCCGCTGTGGTCGAAGCCGGTCGCGATCACGGTCACGCGGACGTCGTCGCCCATCGCGTCGTCGATCACGGCGCCGAAGATGATGTTCGAGTTGGCGTCGGCGGCGGCCGAGACGATCTCGGCTGCCTCGTTGACCTCGAAGAGCCCGAGGTCGTGGCCGCCGGTGATGTTCAGCAGGATCCCCGTCGCGCCCTCGACCGACTCCTCCAGGAGCGGCGAGGAGATCGCCGCTCTCGCGGCATCGACCGCGCGCGTCTCGCCAGAGGAGGTGCCGATCCCCATCAACGCCGTGCCGGCGTCGTGCATGATCGTGCGCACGTCGGCGAAGTCGAGGTTGATGAGGCCCGGGATCGTGATCAGGTCGGTGATGCCCTGCACGCCCTGGCGCAGGACGTTGTCGGCCTCGCGGAACGCCTCGATGATCGTGGTGCGCCGCTCGACGACGCCGAGCAGTCTCTCGTTCGGGATCACGATCAGCGTGTCGACCTGCTCGCGGAGGCGCTGGATGCCCTCCTCCGCCTTGCGGTTGCGCTGCGCACCCTCGAATGCGAAGGGGCGCGTGACGACGCCGACCGTCAGGGCGCCGATCTCGTTCTTCGCGATCTCGGCGATCACGGGTGCCGCACCGGTGCCGGTGCCGCCGCCCTCGCCCGCGGTGACGAAGACCATGTCGGCGCCCTTCAGCGCCTCCTTGATGTCGTCGCGCGACTCGGCGGCCGCGCCGTGACCGGTCTCCGGGTTCGCGCCCGCGCCGAGGCCCTTCGTCAGCTCATGGCCGATGTTGAGCTTGATGTCGGCCTCGCACATCTGCAGCGCCTGAGCGTCGGTGTTGGCCGAGATGAACTCGACCCCGCGCAGGCCGGCGTCGACCATGCGGTTGACCGCGTTCGTACCGCCGCCGCCGACGCCGACGACTTTGATGACTGCGAGATAGCTGCCGCTTTCCATGAGGGTTACCGTCCGAGCCTTGAGTTAGCGTCGAGTGTTTGCGCCCCGTACGCCAGAGCACGGAGTTTCGCACGTTACGAGCATATTCGGCGGGAAGTCAACGGGATATGCGTCCCGCAAGCCGCCTTGCAGAATGCCTAACTCTCTAGCACGGATGGAGCGTTGCGTCCCAGAAGCCATCAGGGTCGACCTCAGGTCGAGGGTGAGGTCAGGGGGTGGTCTGCGTGCTGCCGGAGGCGTCGGTGGAGCCGCCGGCGGCCGTCCCGGCGGCGGTTCCGGGCGCCGTAGCCCCGCTGCTGCCGTCTGTCGCGGCGGTGCCGGCGGGCGGCGTCGGGACGTCGGACTCGCCGGTCGCCGGCGCGCCGCCGGGCAGGCCGCCGACCGCCGGCCGCTCGGGCGCGACGACGTCGACATAGGTGGCGCCGGCGGAGCCGGGATCGGCCAGCACGGCGATCGCGGCCGCCCACTTGGCGCCCAGCCGCTCGCGATCGCCGAGCCAGATCGCCGGGCCGTTGGCGATCTGCACGGTCAGGCCCTGAGACTTCGTCGTCGCGACGCTGGCGATGCGGGAGCGCATGGAGGCGGGTGCGGCGGCCAGCGCGGCGACGGCCGCAAGCGCATCCGGCTCCGTCAGCCGGCGTCCGCCGGGGGCGTTGCGCAGCGGCACGGTCGCGAGGTCCTTCGCCGCCGGCAGGTCGCGCAGGAGCGTGCCGTCGGAGGTCACGGGTATGCGACGGCCGTCGCGCTCGATCGCGGCGACGGCGACGTTCGTGACGACGTGGATCCGCAGCGTGTGCGGAAAGCTCGAGGAGACCTCGATCTCCTTCACGATCGAGTACGGGGCGACCGCCGTCTCGAGCGCCGAGCGGCGAACATGGAGCGTCGTCATGCTGCGGCCGGCCTCGTCGAGCGCGCCCCGGACGCTGCCGGCCTGTGCGCCGTCGATCCCGGTCACCTCGATGTGACGCACGGCGACGAGCGAGGAGTCGCGCACCCAGAACCAGCCGGCGGCGAGCACGACGGCCAGCAGCGCGAGCAGCAGCAGCGTCCGCAGGCGCGGGCGGCGCAGCGCGGGTCGCGGGAGCGAGAGCGCGCGCGCGCGGCGGAGGCCGAGCGGTGAGCGCGCTCCGATCACAGCTCCCACCCCGGCCAGTCGAGGCGGCCGAGCGTCTGCACCTCGGGCTCGAGCACGACGCCGAACCGCTCGTGCACGCGGCGGCGTCCCTCGGCCATCAGCGCGAGGACGTCGGCGGTCGTCGCGGTGCCGTGGTTCTCGACGAAGTTCGCGTGCTTCTCGGAGAAGCCGGCGCCGCCGACCCGCAGGCCGCGGCAGCCCGCCGCGTCGAGCAGCTGCCCGGCGCTGCGGCCCTCCGCGCGGGGGTCGTCGGGGTTCTTGAAGGTCGAGCCGAACGTCTTGATGCCGGACGGCTGTGCGGCCTTGCGCTGCTCGCGCATCTCGGCGAGCGTCGCCTTGACCTGCTCGACCGGCGCCGGCGCGAGCGCGAAGGAGGCGGCGGCGACGACCTCGCCGCGCGCGATGTTCGAGCGGCGGTAGGCGAAGCCGAGCTGGTCGGGGGAGCGCCGCTCGATCCCCGACCCCGTCGCGACGTCGACCCAGTCGAGCGCGCGCGCCAGCTCGCCGCCATAGGCGTTGGCGTTCATCCGCACCGCGCCGCCGACCGTGCCGGGGATGTTGACGCCGAACTCGATCCCCGAGAGACCGGCGTTCGCGGCCCGCGCGGAGACGGCCGGGAGCCGCGCCCCGCCGCCGCAGTGCAGGCGCGTGCCGTCGCGTTCGATCTGTGCAAGGTCCTTGTCGAGCTTCATCACGAGTCCGCGGACGCCATCGTCCGACACCAGCAGGTTCGACCCCGAGCCGACGACCCCTACCTCGAGTCCCGCATCCGTCGCCCAGGCGATCAACGCGACGAGCTGATCGGCGCTCCCGACCCGGGCGAAGAACTCGCCCGTCCCCCCGGTGCGGACCGTCGTCAACCGCGCCAGGGGGTAGTCCGGCTGGACCCCGGACGGCAGACGACTCACGGCGGAACCACGCGGCTTGAGGCCTCGGGTTCCGTGCGAGAACTCGCGACGGAAGCCGAGCCCCGAGGCGAGGCTTCCGCAGGCTCGTTCTCGCGGTCGGCGCGGGTCTCCACGATTCGACGCCCGAGCGCGTCGACGTCCCCGGCGCCCATCGCGAGGACGAGGTCGCCGCTTCGCAGCTCGGCCGCGAGGAAGCGCTCGGCGGCGTCGAAGTCGGGCAGCCAGGCGACGCGCCTGCCGGGCGCGGCGTCCGCAGCCGCCGCCGCGATCATCCGGCCGCCGACGGCGGGAAAGTCCTCCGGTCGCTCGCGCGCGGGATAGATGTCCAGCACGACGACGAGGTCGGCGGCCGCGAGCGCGGCGCCGAACTCGCGTGCGAACGCGCGCGTGCGCGAGAAGAGGTGCGGCTGGAAGACGGCGAGCACCCGACCGGGCGCGAGCGTGCGGGCGGCGGCGATCGTCGCCGCGACCTCCGTCGGGTGGTGGGCGTAGTCGTCGTAGACGCGCGCGCCGGAGGACGTCGTGCCGACCAGCTCGAAGCGGCGGCCCGCGCCGCCGAAGTCGGCGAGCGCGGCCGCGGCGGCGGCGGGATCGGCGCCCGCCAGGCGGCAGGCCTCGAGCGCGGCGGTCGCGTTGAGCGCGTTGTGCGCCCCGGGGACGCTCAGCCGCACCTCGATCCCGCGCCAGTCGAAGCGGATGCCGGAGGGGTCGAGGACGGGCTCGGGGGCGTCGTAGGGGACGACCTGCGGCGAGCGGGCGCGCGCGTCGCCCCCCGCGGGCGCCAGCGCGACCAGCCCCGGCCGGTCCCAGACGACGATCGCCTCCGTCGCTCTGGCGAGGAACGCGCGGAAGGTCTTGTCGACGTCGAGCCGCGAGCCGTAGGTCGCGTGGTGGTCGAGCTCGGCGTTCGTCAGCACGGCGACGTCGGGATGGAGCTTCAGCAGCGAGCGGTCGGACTCGTCGGCCTCGACGACGACGAGCTCCCCCGTCCCCCAGCCGGCGTTCGCGCCGGTCGAGCGCACGGCGCCGCCGACGAGGTAGCCGGGATCCAGCCCGCAGCCGCGCAGCACGTGGACGATCATGCTCGACGTCGTCGTCTTGCCGTGCGTGCCCGTGACCGCGATGCAGCGCCGCAGCTTCGTGATCTCGCCGAGCAGCTCGGCGCGGTGGAGCTCCACCAGCCCCTGCGCGCGCGCGGCGGCGCGCTCCGGGTTCTCCGCGGGTACCGCCGTCGAGTAGACGACCTCGGCGCCGGCCGGCACGTTGGCGGCGTCGTGCGGGCCCACGAGCGGCTCGATCCCGGCGGCGACCAGCGGCCCCGCGTAGGCGGAGGCGGCCCGGTCGGAGCCCGTCACCTCGGCCCCGAGCGCGTGCGCGACGAGCGCGAGGCCGCTCATGCCCGCGCCGCCGATCCCGATGAAGTGGAGCCGCCGGCCGGCCCACGGTCGTTCGTCCGTCATCGACATTCCACCTTAGTCGGCAACCGCCGCCAGCAGCTCGGCCGCGATCTCGCGCGCCGCCTGCGGGCGGGCGAGCGTGGCCGACGCGGCGGCCATCGCGGCGAGGCGGGGACGGTCGCCGAGCAGCGCCGCGACCTCGCGCGCGAGCCGCTCGGCGGTCAACTCGGCGTCCGGCAGGACGACGGCGGCGCCGGCGCGCTCCATCCAGCGGGCGTTGGCGGTCTGGTGGTCGGCGGCGGCGTGCGGATACGGGATCAGGATCGCCGGCCGCCCGTGCGCGGCGACCTCGAAGACCGAGCCGCCCGAGCGCGCGACGACGAGGTCGCTCGCGAGCAGCGCGTCGCCGAACTCGCGGATGTAGGCCCGCAGGTCGTAGTGGGCGCCGGGCGAGGCGAGGGTCGCCAGGTCGCGTTCGCCGGCGGCGTGCAGCACGCGGATCGCCGGCTGGCCGGCTTCGGCGAGCGCCGCGACCGCCGCGGTGTTGATCGAGCGGGCGCCGAGCGAGCCGCCGAAGACGAGCACGACGGTGTCGTCCTCGCGCAGGCCGAATCGCGCCCGCGCGGCGGCGCGATCGGTCGACGGCGGCGGCACCGGCCGCCCGGTCACGCGGTACTTCTCGCCCTCGCGGCCGGCGATCGGGAAGGCGAGGCAGACGCGCCGCGCGAAGGGCGCGAGCGCGCGGTTGGAGATCCCGAGGTGGCTGTCGGCCTCCGTCAGCACCAGCGGACGGCGCCGCAGCACCGCCGCCAGGCCGACCGTGCCGGCGACGTAGCCGCCCCCGCCCATCACGGCGTCGGGCGCCAGCTCGCGCAGCAGCCGGACCGACGCCGCGACCGCCCCGCCGGCGCGCAGCGCGGCGCGCACCGCCTTCAGCGGGTTCGTCCGGCTCAGCCCCTCGACGCGGATCGTGCGCAGCTCGTAGCCGGCCGCCGGGACCAGCTCCGCCTCCGCCCGCTGGCCGCCGACGAAGACGACCTCGGCGCCGTCAGCTCGCAGCGCGTCGGCCACCGCCAGCGCCGGAACGACGTGTCCCGCCGTCCCGCCGGCGGCGATCACGATCCGCGCTGGCGGCGTCACGCGCTCTCGCGCTCCGCGAGGCGCGTCTGCGCGCCGACGGCTCGACGAGGCGCAGGTGCACCCGGTCGCGGTCGGCGATGTTGAGGAGCAGCCCGATCGAGCAGAGGATCACCATCAGGTTGGTCGGGCCGTAGGAGATGAACGGCAGCGGCACGCCGGTCAGCGGCGCGATGCCGAGCACCACGAAGATGTTGAGCGTCGCCTGGCACAGGATCAGGGCCGTGAGGCCGGTCGCCAGCAGCTTTGCATATGGCGCGGCGGCGGCTCGCGCGGTCCGCAGGCCGGCCCACGCGATCGCCCCGAAGAGGGTGATCACGCCGAACACCCCGACGACCCCGAGCTCCTCGCCGATCACCGCGAGGATGAAGTCGGTGTGCGCCTCCGGCAGGTAGAAGACCTTCTGCACCGACTGCCCGAGGCCGACGCCGAAGAGGCCGCCCGAGCCGAGCGCGATCTGCCCCTGCACCGATTGGAAGCCGCTCGTCGACTTGCTCTGCCAGGGGTCGAGGAAAGCCGTCAGGCGGGCCTGCTGGTAGGGCTGGAAGAGCGTGTAGAGCAGCACGAGCACGCCGGCCGCGGCCGCCAGGTAGCCGAGGTAGCGCAGCGGGACGCCGGCGGCGACCAGCAGCGCGCAGGTCGAGGTCGCGATCACGATCGCGGTGCCGAGGTCCGGCTCGGCCGCGATCAGCAGGCAGGCGCCCGCCATCACGACGACGATCGGGCTCAGCATCCCGCGGAAGGTCATGATCCGCCGCGGGTGCTCGGAGACGAACTGCGCGGTGTAGAGGATCAGCGCCAGCTTCATCAGCTCCGACGGCTGGAACGACAGCGAGCCCGGGCCGATCCAACGGCGGGCGCCGTTGACCGAGATGCCGATGCCGGGCACCAGCACGAGCAGGACCAACCCGAACGAGCCGATCAGCAGGATCGGCATCAGCCGCTTCATCAGCACCAGCCCGCGGCGCGAGATGACGTGCATCAGCAGCAGGCCGATCGCGCCGAAGGCGACGTAGCGGACCAGGAAGGAGGTCCCGTTGCCGCCGCCCTGCAGCAGGTTGCGCGCCGAGGACGCGCTGTAGACCATGACCGCGCCGAGCGCGAGCAGGCAGAGCGTCGCCGTGATCAGGACGCGGTGCTCGATCGGCTTCGGTGCGCCGCGCGCGCGGCGCGGCGCGGCGGCGGCGGCTGCAGGCGGCGTCGTCGTCGCCATCAGGCCGCCTCGACGAGGCGGCGGAAGTGATCCCCGCGCGCCTCGAAGTCCGCGTACTGGTCGAAGCTCGCGCAGGCCGGCGAGAGCAGCACGACGTCGCCGGGCCGGGCGGCGGCGCTCGCGGCCGCGAGCGCGCGCTCGAGGTCGCCGCTGCGCGTCAGCGGGACGGCGGCCGGGGCGATGGCGGCCGCGATCTCCTCGGCGCCCTCGCCGATCAGGTAGACGGCGCGGCAGGCCTCCGCCACCGCCGTTGCGAGCGCGTCGAAGTCCTGCGCCTTCGTCACCCCGCCGGCGATCAGGTGCACGACGCCCGGAGCGTAGGAGCGCAACGCGACGAGCGTCGAGGCGACGTTCGTCGCCTTCGAGTCGTTGACGTAGGCGACGCCGTCGCGCTCGCGCACCAGCTCGAGCCGGTGCGCGACGCCGCGGAAGCTGCGCAGGCCGGCGCGGACGGCGTCGGGGTCGACGCCGCGCGCGAGCGTGATCGCGGCCGCCGCCATCGCGTTCTCGCGGTTGTGCGGGCCAGGCAGCGACAGCTCGTCGGCGGCGATCAGCGGCACGCCCTCCCAGGCGATCGTCCCATCGCCCCGCAGTGCGATCGAGGCGGCCGGGGCAGCGCTCGGCGCGGTGCCGTCGCCGGCGCCGAAGGTCACGCGCCGGGCGAGGCCCGGCAGCTCGCGCCCGAGCGCAGCCGGCGCGACCGCGACGGCGTCCGCTCCCTGGCGCGCGAAGGCGTTCAGCTTCGCCTCGACGTAGGCGGCGAAGCTGCCGTGACGGTCGAGGTGGTCGGGCGCGAGGTTCAGCAGCACCGCTCCTTCGGGCGCGAAGGCGGTCGTGTCCTCGAGCTGGAAGGAGGAGGCCTCGGCGACGATCGTCGCCGCCGGGTCGATCGTGCCGACGAGCGAGGAGGCGGCCGTGCCGACGTTGCCGGCGACCGCCACGGGCAGGCCCGCCTCGCGGTGGATGTGGCCGATCAGCTCGGTCGTGGTCGTCTTGCCGTTCGTCCCGGTCACGGCGACGAACTCGTTCGGGAGCAGCCGCCAGGCCAGCTCGAGCTCGCCGACGACCGCGAGCCCGCGAGCGCGCGCGGCCGCGACGACGGGTGCGTCGTGCGGGACGCCGGGGCTCTTGACGAGCGTCCCGGCG
>JAOPZA010000063.1 GCA_025964325.1 Conexibacter sp. | reverse complement strand
CCTCGAAGCGCGGCACCTCCCCGCGCGGCGCCGCGCGCCAGCGCGCGTGCGCGACAGCCCGCGCGAGCGCTCTCGCGGCGTCCTCGGGGTAGCGGAAGACGGGCAGCGGCGCGCCTGGGTCCTCGAGCCCGGCCGGCGGCCCGTCGGCCGTCATGAAGACGCTCAGCAGCGCCACCCGCCCCCCGAGCGCGGCGGCCGCGCTGCGCAGCTCGGCTGCGACGTCGGCCGCCCGGGCGAAGGGACGCGGGACGTAGACGGCGAGGATCGCGTCGACCGCGCCGGAGCGCCCGATCGCCTCGACCGCGGCGCCGAAGTCGGCCGGCAGCGCCTCCGCCAGCAGGTCGACGGGGTTGCCGCCGGCGACGTTCCCGCTCGTGACGGCGGCCAGCTCGCGCCTCAGCTCCGGCGGCAGCGGCGGCAGCTCGAGCCCGACGGCGTGGCACGCGTCGGCCGCCAGCACGCCGGGACCGCCGGCGTTCGTCACGATCGCGACGCGCTCGCCGGCCGGCAGCGGCTGGCGCTCGAGCAGCGCGGCGAGGTCGAACAGCTCGCCGAGCGAGTCGACGCGCAGGACGCCCGACTGGTGGAAGAGCGCCTCGACCGCGTCCTCCGAGCCGGCCAGCAGCGCGCCGGTGTGGGAGGAGGCGGCGCGCGCGCCGGCCGCCGAGCGCCCCGCCTTGACCGCGACGATCGGCTTCGTGCGACCGACCCGCTGCGCGATCCGCGCGAACTTGCGCGGATTGCCGAACGACTCGAGGTAGAGCAGGATCGCCCGCGTGCGCTCGTCGCCCTCGCACCACTCCAGGAAGTCGTTGCCGGACAGGTCGGCCTTGTTGCCGACCGAGGCGAAGGCGGCGATGCCGATCCCGAGCCGGCGGGCGTGCTCGAGCACCGCGATCCCGACGCCGCCGCTCTGCGACATCAAGCTGACGCCCCCGGCCGGCGGCGCCGTCGGCGCGAACGTCGCGTCCAGCCGCACGGCGGGGTCGGTGTTCATGACGCCGAGGCAGTTCGGGCCGACCAGGCGCATCCCGCCCGCCCGGCAGATCGCGAGCAGCTCGCGCTGGCGTTCGGCGCCCTCCTCGCCGGCCTCGGCGAACCCGTTCGCGAGCACCGCCAGCGCCCGCACGCCGCGCGCCGCGCACGCGCGCGCCACGCCCAGCACCTCACGCGCCGGGATTGCCAGGACGGCCAGGTCCAGCTCGCCCGGCACGTCCGCGATGCGCGTGTGGCAGGGGCGCGTGCCGATCGGCCGGCCGCGACGGTTGACGGCGTGCAGCGCGCCGCCGTAGCCCGCCTTCAGGAGGTTGGCGAAGACCGCGCCGCCCATCGTCTCGGGATCCGGCGAGGCGCCGACGACGGCGATCGACGCCGGCCGCAGCACGGCGTCCATCGCGGCGACGGCGGCGATCCGCTCGCGCTGCCAGAAGCGCTCGCGCGCACCGTCGGTGAAGGCAGTCGGCATCTCGACGGTCAGCAGGCCGGGCTCGGAGGCGACGCGCTGCGGAAGCCCGCTCTCGCGGAAGACGCCGAGCATGCGGTGGTTCTCCGGCAGCACCTCCGCGACGAAGGTCGCGATCCCCTGCGCGCGGGCGCCGAACGCGAGGTGGGCGAGCAGGATCGTCGCGAGGCCGCGCCCGCGCATCTCCTCGCCCGTCTCGAACGCGACCTCGGCGCTCCGCGCGTCGATCCGCGCCCAGGCGGCGTGGCCCACGATCGTGCCGTCGCCGGCGAGGGCGAGCAGCCCGTCGCGCTCGTGGCGGTTGACCTCGGCGGCCCAGCGCGCGGCCGCGCGGAGGTCCGGGGCGCCGGTGAAGAAGCGCAGTCGGCGCGCGTTCGGCGAGAGCGACTCGAGGAACGCGCGCAGCGCCGGCAGGTCCTCCGGACGGACCGGCCGCACGTGCACGGAGGAGCCGTCGCGCAGCGCCACGTCGACCTCGCGCGCGGCCAGCGCGGCGGGGCTCGGCACCCGCAGGAGCGGCACATCGGGTGGACGTGAGGCCATCAAGCGGGTATGCCCGTTCGCCCTCGCGATGCGTCACGCGACGGGGGTCCGCGGGCGGGCGCGACCGGCTCGTTCCGCCTCGCACCCGGGTACGGTGCGTCGTGGTGGATCGCTTCGAGCTCCAGGAGCTGACGCTTCACGGCCATCGCATCGCCTACCGTGCCGCGGGGCACGGCCCGGTGCTGGTGCTCGTGCACGGCATCACGTCGACCTCGGCCACGTGGGAGGCGGTGATGCCGACGCTGGCGAAGCGCTTCACCGTGATCGCGCCCGACCTGCTCGGCCACGGCGGCTCCGCCAAGCCGCGCGGCGACTACTCGCTCGGCGCCTACGCCAGCGGCGTGCGCGACCTGCTGCTGGCGCTCGGCCACGAGCGCGCGACGTTCGTCGGCCACTCGCTCGGCGGCGGCGTCGCGATGCAGCTCGCCTACCAGTTCCCCGAGCGCTGCGAGCGGCTCGTGCTCGTCTCCAGCGGCGGCCTCGGCCGCGAGGTCAGCATCCTGCTCCGCGCGGCGACGCTGCCGGGCGCCGAGATCGTGCTGCCGCTGCTCGTGAACCACTACGTGCTCGACGCCGGCCGGGCGGTCGGCACGCTGCTCGAGCGGATCGGCCTGCGGGCCGGCACCGACATCGCGCAGATGGCGCACGGCCACGCCTCGCTCGCCGATCGCGACGCGCGCGCCGCCTTCGTCCACACGCTGCGCACGATCGTCGACGCCGGGGGCCAGCGCGTGAACGCCAGCGACCGCCTCTACCTCGCCGAGCAGCTGCCGTTCCTGATCGTCTGGGGCGAGCGCGACTCCGTCATCCCGGTCGCGCACGGCCGTGCCGCGCACCAGCTCGTGCCGAGCAGCCGGCTGGAGATCTTCGAGCGCGCCGGCCACTTCCCGCAGCTCGACGAGCCGGCCCGCTTCCTGCACGTGCTGGAGGACTTCGTCGACGGCACCGAGGCCGCCGCCGTCGCGCCCGACGAGTGGCAGGCGCGGCTGCGCAGCGGCCGCGCCGCCTGACCTGCGCGCACCGCAGCGCGCCGTCGCGCCAACCGGGCGGATCCGTTCCGCGCTCAACTATTGCGCCGATCTGCCGAGGATCGGAAGATGGGGATCTCTTGGATTCGCGCGCCATTCGGCGAGCGCAGCCGGCAGCGCCGTGCCGACGAACGGCTCGTCAGCCACGGCCTCGTCGTCGAATCCGGTCCCACCGATCGCGCCCACGATGCGCTGACTCCCTCCGAGCGGTTGAGCCGCACGGTCGTCGACGGGCTCGAGGAGGGCGTCGTCGTGACCGACCTCGAGCTGCGCGCGCTCAGCTGGAACGCGAGCGCCCTGCGGATCCTCGGCGTCTCCGCGGCCCAGCTGACAGCGTCGACCGTCGCGGCCGCCGGCACCCTTCAGTACGCCGACGGGAAGCCCGTCACGGCGGCCGACAACCCGGCCCGCCGCGCGCTGCGCCAGGGCGGACCCGTCCGCGCGACGGTGCGGCGCTCGTCGAGCGATGGCGGCGAGCGCTGGTTCACCGTCCTCGCGCGCCCGATCGGCGGCGCGCACGGCACCTCCCGCAGCGGCGTCGTCTGCACGTACGCGGACGTGACCGGCTCGGTCGAGGCCGAGCGGCGGTTGCGCGAGGAGCGCGACCGCGCGCAGCGCTTCCTCGACGTCGCCAGCACGCTCGTCGTCGTGCTCGACGCGCGCGGCCGCGTCGAGCTCGTGAACCGTCAGGGCTGCGAGCTGCTCGGCTACCCCGAGGAGGAGCTGGTCGGCCGCGACTGGTTCGAGGTCGTCGTGCCGAAGGCCGACCGCTTCGACGCCCGCCGCGCCTTCTTCCGCCTCGTCTTCGGCGCCGACCCACCTGGCGACTCGCTCGAGACGACGGTGCAGACGCGCAGCGGCGAGGCGCGGCAGATCGCCTGGCGCAACGCCGTGCTGCGCGACGCCGCCGGCAAGATCACGTCGGTGCTGCGCTCGGGCGAGGACATCACCGAGCGCCGCCGCGCGGAGGCGCGGATCACGTTCCTCGCCTACCACGACGCGCTCACCGGCCTGCCGAATCGCCCGCTGTTGGAGGAGCAGCTCGTGCGCGACCTCGCACGCGCGCGCCGCACCGACGAGGCCGTCGCGTTGCTGCACGTCGACCTCGACAATTTCAAGCTCGTGAACGACTCGCTCGGCCACGGCGCCGGCGACGCCGTCCTGCGCGAGACGGCCGCGCGCATCTCCGACCTGACGCGCGCCGGCGACCTGCTCGCGCGACAGACGGGCGACGAGTTCCTGCTGCTGCTCGACTGCCGCGGAGCGGCCGACGTCCGCGCGGTCGCGCTGCTGGCGGGCGACCGCATCGCCGCCGCGCTCGATCGCCCGTTCGAGACCTGCGATGCCGAGTTCCACGTCGGCGCCTCGATCGGCGTCGCGCTCTACCCCGAGCACGCCGACGATCCGGAGACGCTCTTCAAGCAGGCCGACGCCGCGATGCGCCAGGCGAAGCGCGGCGGCGGCGGCTCGGTCACGTTCTACGAGCCCGAGGTCTCAGACGCGCGCGCCCGCCTCTCGCTGACGACCCGGCTGCGCCGCGCGATCGACGGCGACGAGCTGCGCCTCCACTACCAGCCGATCTTCCGCCTCGACGACGGCGCGGTCGCCGCCGTCGAGGCGCTCGTGCGCTGGGAGGACCCCGAGCACGGGCTCGTGCCGCCCGCCGCGTTCATCCCGGTCGCGGAGGAGACGGGACTGATCGATCCGATCGGCGAGTGGGTGATCGACGAGCTCTGCCGCCAGGCGTCGGCGTGGCGGTCGCAGGGCTTCCGCCCGCGCCTCTGCTTCAACCTCTCCCCGCGGCAGCTGCGCCGTGCCGACCTCGTCGCCTCGATCGCCGACGGCATCGCCGCGCGCGCGCTCGATCCGGGCCAGTTCTGCGCCGAGCTGACGGAGACCGCGGTGATGAGCGACGCGACGCGCCAGCGGTCGCTGCTGACCGAGCTCTCCGAGGCCGGACTGGCGATCGCGATCGACGACTTCGGCGCCGGCCACTCGTCGCTCGCCCGCCTGCGCGACCTGCCGGTGCAGGTCTTGAAGGTCGACCGCTCGTTCATCGCGCGCGTGCCGCAGGACCCCGGCTCGAGCTCGATCGTCGCCGCCGTGCTCGCGCTCAGCAGCGCGCTCGGGATGGAGACCGTCGTCGAGGGCGTCGAGGAGCCGGCGCAGCTCGACTTCCTACGCCGGCACGGCTGCCCGCTCGCGCAGGGCTTCCTGCTCGGGCGACCGGTTCCGGCGCAGGAGCTGCGGCCGCTCGCCGCGGTCGGGTCCTGATGGCCACGGAGTGACGCCGCGCGCGCGACCTCAGCGGAGGACGAGGAACGGCGCCAGCAGGCCCGGCGTCGCCACCTCCGCGACGCGCAGCGCCTCGGCCAGCTCGACGTCCTGCAGCTCGTAGCGCTGGCGGCCGGCGGCGGTCGTCGCCGACAGCGTCGCGACGCCGCCGCGGCGCTGGAAGAGCGAGCGGCGCAGGGTCCAGCCGACGATCCCGTCGGTCGCGAGCATGCAGCGACGGCGTACGAGGAAGCCGCGGCGGCTGACGAGCAGGCCGGTGACGACGGCATGTCCGAGGCTGCGGGAGCGGTCCTCGGCCACCAGCGCCGCGAGCGGCAGCAGCACGAGCGCGGTGAGCGCCGCCCACGGCGCGAGCTGCGGCAGCCCCGCGAGCTGCGACAGCGCGACGAGCACGACGGGCGGCAGCGCGGCCGCGGCGAGCGCGCGGGTGAAGCGCCGTCGCCGCGCGACCGGCCCGTGCGAGCGCAGCGGCAGTCGCAGCGGCTCCTCGCGCCCCAGCACCGCCGCGGCGACGCGCGCGGCCTCGGCGCGGG
>JAOPZA010000047.1 GCA_025964325.1 Conexibacter sp. | reverse complement strand
CCCGCGCCGGCCTGCTGGCCCGCGCCGGCCGGAGCGCCGAGGCCGACGCCGCCTACGCCGAGGCGATCGCGCTGTCGGGCAACGCCGTCCAGCGGGCGGAGCTGGCGGCGTTGCGCGAGCGCGGCGCCCAACGCCGTCGTCGCTGAGGCTGTTGCGCCGCGCCGGCCCTACGCCTCCAGGACGACCGCCAGGCCCTGCCCGACGCCGATGCAGATCGCCGCGAGGCCGTAGCCGCCGCCGCGCGCCCGCAGCTCGTGCGCGACGCGGCCGACGATCCGCGCGCCGGAGGCGCCGAGCGGGTGGCCGATCGCGATCGCGCCGCCGCGCGGGTTGAGCTTCGCCGGATCGAGCTCCGGCCAGCCCTTCAGGCAGGCGAGCGTCTGGGAGGCGAACGCCTCGTTCAGCTCGACGACGGCGAGCTCGTCCCAGCCGATGCCGGCGCGGGCGAGCGCGGTGCTCGCCGCTTCGACGGGCGCGATCCCGAACACGTCGGGATCGACGCCGTGCGCGGCGCGCGCGACGACGCGCGCGAGCGGATCGCGGCCGAGCCGCCCGGCCGCGTCCTCGTCGCCGAGCAGCAGCATCGCGGCGCCGTCGTTCAGCGGCGAGGAGTTGCCGGCCGTGACGGTGCCGTCCCGCGCGAAGGCGGGCTCGAGCTGCGCCAGCCGCTCGAGCGAGGTGTCGTCGCGGATCGTCTCGTCGCGCGCCAGCTCGACGCCGTCGACGAGCGCGATCTCGCCGTCGAGCACGCCGTCGGCCCACGTCTGCGCCGCCAGCCGATGGCTGCGCAGCGCCCAGGCGTCCTGCTCCTCGCGCGAGATCTCGTAGAGGTCGGCCAGTCTCTCGGCGCTCTGCCCGAGCGCGATCGTCCACCGGTCCGGCATCTCGGGGTTGACCATGCGCCAGCCGAGCGTCGTCGAGTGCAACGTCTCGTGTCCCGCGGGGAAGCCCTTCGCCGGCTTCGGCAGGACCCACGGCGCGCGGCTCATCGACTCGACGCCGCCGGCGACCATCACGTGCGCGTCGCCCGTCTCGAGCGCGCGCGCGGCGCCGATCGTCGCCTCCATCCCCGAGCCGCAGAGGCGGTTGACGGTCACGCCGGGAACGCTCGTGGGCAGGCCGGCGAGCAGCGCCGCCATGCGCGCGACGTCGCGGTTGTCCTCGCCCGCGCCGTTCGCGTCGCCGAGGATCACGTCGTCGATCTGCGCGGGCTCGAGCGCGGGCGTGCGCGCGAGCAGCGCCCGCAGCGCGCCGGCCGCCAGGTCGTCGGGCCGCACGCCCGCGAGCGCGCCGCCGTAGCGGCCGAACGGCGTGCGCACGGCGTCGAGCACGTAGGCGGCGCTCATCGCGGCCGCAGCCAGGTGACGGTCGCGCTGGGCGGCATCGTGTCGATCCTGACAGACGCGCGCGCGGCGACGCGCGACTGGCGAGCCGCGGCCGCGGCTGCGACGATGGGATTCCGGCCCAGCGGCGGTCTTGACCACGAACCGTCACCACCATGCGCCGGCGCGCCGGCGCGGAAGAGGAGGCAGGATGGGAAACCCGGTCGTTCACTTCGAGATCATCGGGAGAGACGGCGAGCTCCTGCAGAACTACTACTCACAGCTGTTCGGGTGGGAGATCGACGCGAACAACCCGATGAACTACGGGCTCGTGGCGCGCGAGGGGAACGTCACGCCCGAGGGCGTCGGCATCGGCGGCGGCATCGCGGCGGCGCCGCAGGGCTACCCCGGTCACGTCACGTTCTACATCGAGGTCCCCGACGTCGAGGCCGCGCTGGCCGAGTCCGAGCGCCTCGGCGGCAGACGGATGATGGGACCCGATCAGGTGATGGAGGGCCTCGTGATCGGTCTCTTCTCCGATCCCGAGGGCCACGTCATCGGCGTCACGCAGGCCACCGCCGCGTAGAGCGGCTCGCGGGCGGCGCGTCACATCGCCGCCGCCCGCTCCCGCTCGTTCTTCGGCGGGGCGTCGCGGTACGGATACGGGTTCTCGTCGCGCAGCGCCTCCTGCGCCTCGTCCGTCTCGTGGTAGACGCTCTCCGCGTTGACGGCCCAGATATCGTGCCGGGCGCCGTCGACGAGGTTGTCGACCGCCCGCATCGCGGTCAGCATCGAGTGGTCGGAGTTGTTGTAGCGGTGCAGGCCGTTGCGCCCGACCTGCACGAGGTTCGGAATCCCTGCTGCTCGTGCTCGACGCGGAGGCGGCCGAGCTGCCCCAACCCGCGCTGCCGCCCGCCCCGCGCGACCGGATCGTCGCGGTCGCCCGCTTCCTCCACGAGGTGCTCGACGCGCGGCCGTGGGTCCTCGAGGCGATCACGCCGGGCGACCGCTTCGCGCGCAAGACGCTCCCGCTCGCGGAGGAGATCATCGCCGGCTTCGTCGCCTGCGGCCTCCCGCTCGACGACGCCGCGCGCGCGTATCGCTCGCTCCTCTACCTGATCGCCGGCGAGCTGATGACGAACCACGCGGCACGCCGGCGCGCGGCCGGGCGCAGAGAGAAGAACCCCGTCACGACGATGGAGCCGCTCGACCGCGAGGCGATGCCGAGACTCGCCGCACTCGCCCCGCGCTGGGCGGAGGTCGTCGCCCGCTACGACCCGACCGAGTCGATCGCGGCGCTCGTCGACGGGCTGATCGCGCGCTTCGCCGGCGCGCCGCCGCGTTGACCGCCGGCGGCGCTCGCCCGCTCGAAGCGGTCGGCGAGGACGCGGAAGCGCTCGGCCAGCGCTGGCGGCTCGTGGATCTCGAACTCGACGCCGAGCATGCCGATCCGCACCGCCAGCCAGTCGAGCGAGTCGTCGCTCGCGCGGTACTCGCACGAGTGCGCGTCGATCGCCTCGACCGTCCCCCAGCCCGCGGGGATGCGCGGCCCGATCTCCTTCGCCGAGACCTGCAGCGTGACGCGCGCGCGGTAGCCGTGCGAGACCCCGGCGAGGTTGGCGGCGACGTAGGCGGCCGCGTCCTCGGCCGGCAGCTCGCGCCGCGCGAAGCCGCCCCCGGCCGGCGCGACGCGCTCGATCCGGTCGATCCGGAACGTGCGCCACGCGCTGCGCCCGCAGTCCCAGGCGACGAGGTACCAGCGCTGGCCGCGGTTGACGAGCGCGTGCGGCTCGACGCGGCGGCGGCTCTCGCTGCCGTCGCGGCTGCGGTAGCCGAAGCGCAGGTGCTCGCGGTCGCGGCACGCGCTCGCGATCGTCGTGAGCGCCTCGGCGTCGACCGTCGGCCCGGTCGCGCGGACCGTCGTCGTCGCCGAGCGCAGCGCGTTGACGCGGCGGCGCAGGTGCGAGGGCAGCACCTGCTCGAGCTTGACGAGCGCCCGCACGGCCGTCTCCTCGATGCCGGCGACGGAGGCGCTGGCGGCGCCGCCGAGGCCGACGGCGATCGCGACCGCCTCGTCGTCGTCGAGCAGGAGCGGCGGCATCGCCGTGCCGGCGTGGAGGCGGTAGCCGCCGTTCGGCCCGGTCACCGCGTCGACCGGGTAGCCGAGCTCGCGCAGCCGCTCGACGTCGCGGCGGACCGTGCGACACGAGACCTCGAGCCGCTGTGCCAGCTCCTCCCCGGGCCAATCGCGGCGCGTCTGGAGCAGCGCGAGCAGTCTCAGCAGTCGGCTCGATGTCTGCGTCATCGCGATTCCAAGAATCCCACACATTGCGGCCAGCTCCTGACCTAAACCGCCCGTAGGGTCCTCGCAATGCACACAGGACAGGAAGATCAAACCGCAACTGCGGAGCCGGTCACGGCGCGAGCGGCCGAGCCGGCGATCAGCGCGAAGGGGCTGGTGAAGACGTTCGGCAAGGTCCGCGCGCTCGACGGCGTCGACCTGGAGGTCGCGCCGGGCACCGTGCTGGGACTGCTGGGACCGAACGGGGCCGGCAAGACGACGGCCGTGCGCGTGCTCACGACGCTGCTCGAGCCCGACAGCGGCAGCGCGCGCGTCGCGGGGCTCGACGTCGTCCGCGACGCGGCGAAGCTGCGCGAGCGCATCGGGCTGGCCGGCCAGTACGCGGCCGTCGACGAGAACCTGACGGGGATCGAGAACCTCGTGATGGTCGGCCGCCTCTACGGGATGAAGCGGTCGGCCGCGAAGGCGCGCGCCGAGGAGCTGCTCGAGCGCTTCGAGCTGGACGAGGCCGCCAAGCGGCCCGCCAGAACCTACTCCGGCGGCATGCGGCGCCGGCTCGACCTCGCGGCCGCGCTCGTCGCGCAGCCGCCGGTGCTGTTCCTCGACGAGCCGACGACGGGTCTCGACCCGCGCAGCCGCCTGACGCTGTGGGCGACGATCGAGGCGCTCGTGGCCGAGGGCACCACGGTGCTGCTGACGACCCAGTACCTCGACGAGGCCGACCGCCTCGCCGACCGGATCGCCGTGATCGACCACGGCCGGGTGATCGCGGAGGGCACCGCGGACGAGCTGAAGGACCGCGTCGGCGGCGAGCGGCTCGAGGTCAGACTCGACGATCCCGAGCGGGCGCAGGCGGCGATCGACGCGCTCGCGCCGATGTCCGACGAGCAGCCGACCCTGGACGGCGACCTCGTCGTGCTGACGGTGCGCCGGCGCAGCGGCGCGATCGTCGAGGCGGTCGAGCGGCTGACGGGCGCCGGCATCGGCGTCGACGATCTCACGATGCGGCGGCCGACGCTCGACGACGTGTTCATGACGCTGACCGGACACGCCGCCGAGGCGGCCGAGGAAGAGGAGACGACGCGATGAGGCGACTGGTGTCCGACACGATGGTCGTGGCCGAGCGCAACCTGGTGCGCCTCCCGCGCTCGCCGGACCTGCTGCTCGCGTTCACGGTCCAGCCGGTGATGTTCGTGCTGCTGTTCGTCTACGTCTTCGGCGGCGCGATCAACACGCCGGGATACTCCTACGTCGACTTCCTGATTCCCGGGATCATCGTCCAGAACATCGCCTTCGGCGGGTTCGTGACGGCGCTCGGGCTGTCGGAGGACCTGCGCAAGGGTCTCATCGACCGCTTCCGCTCGCTGCCGATGGCGCGCCCGGCCGTGCTCGCGGGACGGACGCTGGCGGACGTCGTGACGAACCTGCTGTCGGTCTGCGTGCTGGTCGTGACGGGCCTGATCATCGGCTTCTCGTTCCACGCCGGGGTCGGCGAGGTGATCGGCGGCTTCGGCCTGCTGCTGCTGTTCGGCTACGCCTTCTCGTGGGTCTTCGCGCTGCTCGGCATGCTCGTCTCCTCGCCGGAGGCGGCCAACTCGGTCGGCTTCATCGCCGTGTTCCCGCTGACGTTCATCTCCTCCGCGTTCGTGCCGACCGCCTCGATGCCGGCGGCACTGCGGTGGTTCGCGGACGTCAACCCGTTCACGATCGTCGTCAACGCGATGCGCTCGCTGTGGCTCGGCGCACCGGCCGGCAACAACGTCTGGGGCGCGGTCGTCTGGTCGCTCGTGATCCTCGCGCTCTTCGCGCCGCTCGCCGTCTGGCGCTACCGCAAGGCGGCCGGTCACTGAGCGACCGCCAGCGAGCGGTCGACGTCGGCCGGCAGCCGCAGCACGACGAGGCCCGCGAGCAGCGCGATCGGCGCCGCCAGCAGCAGCACGTCGCGCACGGCGTCGTCGGTCGGCTGGTGCAGCGCGGCGAAGGCGGTGCCGAGGTTCGCCGCGCCGACCGCGCCGCCGAGCGCGCGGAAGAACGACGTCGTCGAGGTCGCGATCCCGATTCGCTCGCGGGCGACGCCGTTCTGCACGGCGACGACGAGCAGCTGCGAGGTGAGGCCGAAGCCGGCGCCGAAGACGACGAGCGCGGCGACCACGAGCGGCGAACCGGAGCTGACCGTGAGCGCCAGCCCGGCGAGGCCGGCGGCCATCAGCGCACAGCCGAGCGGCGGCAGTCGCCGCAGCCGACCGCTGCGGGCGATCGAGCGCCCGGCGGTCAGCGTCGCGCCGGTGATCCCGATCGTCATCGCGGCGAGCAGCAGGCCGGCGTCGGTCGGCGAGAGCCCGGCCGACGCCTGCAGCCCGACCGGCACGAAGACCGTGACCGAGAAGAGCGCCGCGGTCGCGAGGAAGAGGCCGGCGGCGGCGATCCGCACGGTCGGGATCGCGAGCAGCTCGAGCGGGACGAGCGGGTCGGCCGTGCGCCGCTCGCGCCGCACGAACGCGGCGAGCAGCAGCAGGCAGCCGACCGCCAGCGCGACGACCGGGAGCGACAGCCAGCCGAAGCGATCGCCCGCCCAGGAACAGGCGAGCAGCGCGCAGACGGTCGCGCCGCCGAGCTGGAGCGCGCCGGGCAGGTCGAGCGGCGTCGAGGCGTCCGCGCCGCCCGTTCTCCTCAGCCAGCGGCGGATGCCGAACAGGGCGCCGGCGCCGAGCGGGAGGTTGAGGTAGAAGACCCAGCGCCACGAGACGTGCTGCACGACCACGCCGCCGAGCACCGGTCCGATCACGGTCGCGGAGGCGAACACGACGCTGATGCGACCCTGCCAGCGCGCGCGCTCGCGCGGCGCGACGAGGTCGCCGACGCTCGCCATCGCGAGCGACATCAGCCCGCCGGCGGCGAGCCCCTGCACGGCGCGCGCCGCGATCAGCTGCTCGAGGCTCTGCGCCAGCCCGCAGACGGCCGAGGCGCAGAGGAAGCCGACGAGCGCGGCGAGCAGCATCGGGCGGCGCCCGTTGCGATCGCCCAGCTTGCCCCACAGCGGCGTCGCCGCCGTCGCCGCCACGACGTAGGCGGTCACCAGCCAGGAGACGTCCCCGAGGCGGCCGAGGTCGGTCGCGACGGTCGGGAGCGCGGTCGCGAGGACGGTCTGGTCGAGGACCGCGGGCAGCATCGCGAGGACGAGCGCGGCGAAGGCGGGGCGGACGTCCGCAGGCGTTCGCGCGTCGGTGGGTGCGGCTGCGAGAGAGGACATGCGGCTAACAGTAGGCATCTAACTATTAGATGCCTATTTGTTTGTCCGCGCGCTGACCATCCGTTCGATGGCTAACGCTTCTCGCTGGCGAAGCGGCTACCGTTCCCTTCCATGCCCGCCCCTCCGCTGCTCCCGCCGATCGGCCTGCGCCTCGCCCGCACGGCACGCGACGTCGGCGCCGCCCTCGACGCCGAGCTGGCGGCGGCGGGCGGCTCGACCGCCACCTGGCAGGTGCTGCTGCTGCTGCACGCCGAGCGCTGGGGAACGCAGCGCCAGCTCGCCGAGGCGATCGGGATCCGCGGCGCGACGCTCACCCATCACCTCAACCGGATGGAGCGCGACGGCCTCGTCGAGCGCCATCGCGACCCCGACAACCGCCGCGTCCAGGTGGTCGGCCTGACGGCCGAGGGCGAGCGCCTGTTCGGGCGCCTGCGCACCGTCGCGCTCGCCTTCGACGAGCGGCTCCGCGCACCGCTCAGCGACGAGGAGCTGTCGCAGCTCGCCGGCGGACTCGAGCGGCTGCGGGCAGCCGTCGAGCCAACCGAGCACGACGCCGCCGGGAGCAGATCGTGACCGTCATCTCCTCCTCTCCCACCCCGCTGGCGACCCGCTTCGGCGACGTCGACGCGCTGCAGCAGGCGCTCCGCGGCGCCGACTACCTCGCCGACCGCGCCGTCTGCGTCGCCCTGTTCGTCGCGCTGCGGCTGGGGCAGCCGCTGCTGCTCGAGGGCGAGGCCGGCGTCGGCAAGACCGAGGTCGGCAAGGCGCTGGCGAGCGCGACCGGGGCACGTCTCGTGCGGCTCCAGTGCCACGAGGGGATCGACGTCAACCAGGCCCTCTACGACTGGGACTACCAGCGGCAGCTGCTGGCGATCCGCCGCGCCGAGAACGGCGGCCCGGCGGGGGCGGGGGCGGCGAGCGCCGACCTCTTCGGGCGCGAGTTCCTGCTGCGACGTCCGTTGCTGGAGGCGCTCGAGTCCTCCGAGCCGACGATCCTGCTGATCGACGAGATCGACCGTGCCGACGACGAGTTCGAGGCGTTCCTGCTGGAGCTGCTGTCCGACTTCCAGGTGACGATCCCGGAGCTCGGCACGATCACCGCCGAGACGCGCCCGGTGGTGCTCCTGACCTCCAACCGGACGCGCGAGCTGCACGACGCGCTCAAGCGCCGCTGCCTCTACGAGTGGATCGACTACCCGACGCGCGAGCGCGAGACCGAGATCGTGCGGACCCGCGTGCCGGACGCGCCCGAGCAGGTCGTCGCGCGCGTCTGCGACGCGGTCGCGCGGCTGCGCGAACAGGACCTCTACAAGCTGCCCGGCGTCGGCGAGACCGTCACCTGGGCGCAGACGCTGCTCGCGCTCGGGCCGGCGCCGCTCGAGGAGACGCTCTTCGCGGTGCTGAAGGTCCGCGAGGACGTGGAGCGCGTTCGCCGCGAGCGGCTGCTCGATGGCGTCTGACGCGGTCGCGGGAGTGACGGCGGGGATCGGCGCGCTGGCCGCGGGCATGCGCCGTCGCGGCGCGCGCGTCGGGCTCGGGCAGCTGCTGCTCGCGCACGAGGCGCTGGCGGCCGTCGACGCCGCCGACCGCGCCGACGCCCGCGCGGCGCTCCGCTCGGCCCTCTGCTCGGGCCGGTCGGAGCTCACGCTGTTCGACGCCGCGTTCGACGAGCTGCTCGCGTCCGGCACCCGCGCCGTCGCGCCTGGAAGCGAGGCGAACGGCGGCGACCCGGCGCTCGCGTTGTCGCTTCCCGGCGTCGCGGTGCCCGCGGACGAGGACGGCGACCCCGACCTCGCCTCCCCGCCGCTGCCGGCGGCATGGAGCGACGTGGAGCGCCTTCGCCACGCCGACTTCGCCGACCTCGGACCCGAGCAGATGGCGCGGCTGCGGGAGCTGCTGGGACCGCTCGCGCGGCGCGGCGCGCTGCGCCCCAGCCGCCGCACGCGCGCCGTCCGCCGCCGCACGGCGCTCACGACCGACCGGCTCGACCTGCGTCGCACCGTGCGCGCTTCGCTGCGCTACGGCGGCGAGCCGCTCGAGCGGCACTGGCGCGACCGCCGCATGCGTCCGCGGCGGCTCGTGTTCGTGCTCGACGTCTCGGGGTCGATGCGGCCGTACGCCGAGGGCCTCGTGCACTACGTGCAGGGCTTCGTGACCGAGCGCCCGCGCGTCGAGGCGTTCGTGTTCGGCACGCGCCTGACGCGCGTCACGCGCGAGCTGTCCTCGCGCGATCCCGCGACGGCGCTCGCGCGCGCGGCGGAGGCCGTGACCGACTGGTCCGGCGGGACGCGGATCGGGGCGGCGCTGGGGCAGCTCAACCGCGAGCACGGGCGGCGGCTCGGCCGCGGTGCGATCGTCGTGATCCTGTCCGACGGCTGGGACCGCGGCGACGCCGACGAGCTGGGCCGCGAGCTGGCTCGGCTGCATCGCAGCGCCAACCGCCTCGTGTGGCTCAACCCGCTGAAGGCCCGCGCCGGCTACGAGCCGCTGACGCGCGGCATGCAGGCCGCGCTGCCGCACCTCGACCTGTTCCTGGCGGGCAACTCGGTCGCCTCGCTCGAGCAGCTGGGGCAGCTGCTCGAGCTGGGACTGGAGGCGCCGCCGGGCGCGCTCAGCCCGCGCGGCGGCCGAGCAGGAACCCGAGCAGGCCGAGCGTGACGCCGGCGAGACCGGCCGAGACGAGCGGGCTGCTCAGCCGGCCGCGGACGACGGCGCCGACGATCTCGCGCCCCGAGATCGCGTTCTCGTCCTCGTCGCGGACCTCGCGCTCGACCTGTGCCGCCGCCGCCGCGGGATCGGACGAGAGCGGCTCGCCGGCCGGCGCCCCCGCGGCACCCGCCGCCCCCGCCGCCGCGGCTCCGTCGGCCTCGAGCATCCGCGCGAGGTTGCGGGCGAAGCGCCCGACGAGCTTCGAGGAGACGTCCTGGATCGCGCCCTGCCCCATCGACGCCGCCCGTCCGCTGAGCGCCACCTCGACCTCGATCGCGCCGCGAGTGGTCGAGCCGTCCTCGCTCAGCCGCAGCTGCGCGGTCGCCTCGACCGTCCCTTGACCGCGGACCTCGCGGCCCTTCACGCGCATCTTCGCCGTGTGCGCGGCCTCGTCGCGCTCGACGATCTCGACGTCGCCGCGGTACTGCATCGAGATCGGCCCGACCTTGACGCGAATGCCGACGTTGTGGACGTCGCCGTCGTTGCCGAGCAGCTCGGCCCCGGGCACGCAGCCCGTGACCCGCTCGACGTCGAGGATCGTCGCGTAGACCTCCTGGATCGGTGCGGCGACGGCGAACTCATCTTCCAAGCGCATGCGGTACTCCTGGTTCGGCGAACGGAAACGTGCGACTCACGCGCTGCGCGCGTCGTCGATCATCGCGAGCACCCGGTCGGGGCTCAGCGGCTGGGAGGTGACGCGAACGCCGAGCGGCGCGAGCGCGTCGGCGACGGCGTTGACGATCGCCGCCGGGGCGCCGATCGCTCCGCCCTCGCCGACCCCCTTGTGGCCGCCCGGGGTGTTCGAGGGCGTCTCGACGTGGACGTAGCGGATGTCGGGCACGTCCTCGGTGGTGGGCAGCAGGTAGTCCTTGAACGTGATTGCGAGCGGGTTGCCGGTCTCGTCGTAGGCGAGGTGCTCGAGCAGCGCGCCGCCGATGCCCTGCGCGACGCCGCCGGCGATCTGGCCCTCGACGACCATCGGGTTGATCATCACGCCGCAGTCCTCGCCGACGACGTAGTCGAGCAGTCTCACCTCGCCGGTCGCGACGTCGACCTCGCACGTGCAGACCTGCGTCGAGTTGGCGTAGGTCGCCGGCGGCGCGCTGTAGCGCGAGGTGCTCTCGAGCCCCGGCTCCATCCCCTCCGGCAGTCTCGACGGGTCGTAGTAGGCGATTCTGGCGACGTCGGCGAACGCGATCGAGCTGCCGGGCGAACCCTTGACCGTGATCGTGCCGTCCTCGATCTCGAGGTCGGCGGCGGCCGCTTCGAGCAGGTGGCCGGCGAGCTCGAGCACCTTCTCGCGCAGCTTGATCGCCGAGATGCGGGCGACGCCGCCGGCGATCACCGCGCTGCGGCTGCCGGCCGTGCCGCCGCCGTAGGGCGAGACCGCGGTGTCGCCCTGCAGCAGGCGCACGTCCTCGATCGGCACGCCGAGCTGGTCGGCGACGACCTGCACCATCGTCGTCTCGAGGCTGTGCCCGTGGGAGCCGGTGCCCATCAGCACGTTGACCTTGCCGCTCGGCTCGACGCGCACGGTCGCGGCCTCGATCCCGGTCGGGCCCTGCGCGCCCGCCGTCGGCTCGATGTAGGTGCTGATGCCGAGCCCGAGGTAGCGGCCCTCGGCGCGAGCCCGCGCCTGCTCCTCGCGGAAGCGCTCGTAGCCGATCTCCTCGAGCGCGGCCTCGAGCGTCTGCGCCGGCGAGATGCGGTCGTACTCGCGCCCGGTCGGCGTCGTGTACGGCAGGTCCTCGGTCTGGATCACGTTGCGCCGGCGGATCTCCGCCGGGTCGACGCCGATCTCGCGCGCGACGACGTCCATCATGATCTCGCGCGCGACCGTCTCCATCATCCACGGCCCGCGGTAGGCGCTGATCCCGCTCGTGTTCGTGAAGACGCTCTTGCCGGCCCAGCCGTAGCGCGCGAAGCGGTAAGGGCCGGGGAGCACCTCGAGCGCCATGAAGCCCGGCATCATCGCCGGCATCAGCGGATAGGCGCCGACGTCGGCGAGATGGCTCGCGTGGATGGCGGTGATCACGCCGTCGGCGTCGACGCCGACTCTCAGCGTCATCTGCTCGTCGCGCGCGTGGTTGGCCGCCATCAGGTTCTCCTGGCGGTCCTCGATCCACTTCACCGGACGTCCGAGCCGGCGGCTCGCGAGCGCGACGGCGGTCTCCTCGCGCGTTCTGAAGATCTTCTGGCCGAAGCCGCCGCCGACGTCGCGCATGATCACGCGCACGTGGTGCTCGGGCAGCCCCATCACCCGCGCGAAGTACTCGCGGTCCTGGTGCGGGTTCTGCGAGGAGGCGTAGACCGTCAGCTGCTCGGCGCCGCGCTCCCAGTGCGCGACGAGGCCGCGCGGCTCCATCGGCACGTTGACGTGGCGCTGCTGGCGGAACGTCTCCGTGATCACGTGGGCGCTCGCCGCGAAGGCGGCCTCGAGCGCCGGGTCGGTCGGCGACGCCGCCGACCACGCGACGTTCGTGTCGATCCCGTCGTGCGCCCGGCCGGTCGAGGCCTCGGCGAGCTCCCGCCCGACGACGGCCTGGAGCGGCTCGTACTCGACGTCGACGAGTTCGGCCGCGTCCTCGGCGACGTAGCGGTCGCGCGCGATCACGATCGCGACCGGGTCGCCGGCGAAGCGCACGTCGCCCTCGGCGAGCGCGCGGACCTCCGGGAACGGCGTCCCCTCGCCGGCCCAGTCCCACAGCGGCGTGGCGGCGTCGCCGTTCAGCGCGCTGCCGTCCCAGATCGCGACGACGCCGGGGACCGCGAGCGCGTGCTCGAGATCGATGGCGACGATGCGCGCCCGCGCGAGCGGACTGCGGACGAACGTCGCGTGCAGCATCCCCGGCAGGCGCACGTCGTCGATGTACTGACCATGGCCGGACAGCAGGCGGGGATCCTCCCGCCGCTGGACGCGCGCGCCGACGAACCGCGCGGCACTCGGCTTCTCGACCGTGCTCATGCCGTCACGTCCTCTCGCGTGATCTCGGCGGCGCGTTGGACCGCCCGGACGATGCCCTGGTAGCCGGTGCAGCGGCAGAGGTTGCCGGAGAGGCCCTCGCGGATCTCCTCCTCGGTCGGGTCGGGATGATCGCGCAGGAACGCGTGCGCGGAGATCACGAAGCCCGGCGTGCAGAAGCCGCACTGCAGCCCGTGATGCTCCATGAAGCCCTGTTGCACCGGCGTCATCGGCCCACCCTCGGGCGCCAGCCCTTCGAGCGTCGTGAGCGAGGCGCCGTCGGCCTGCACCGCGAACATCAGGCAGGAGCGGACGGCCTCGCCGTCGAGCAGGATCGTGCAGGCGCCGCAGACGCCGTGCTCGCAGGCGAGATGCGTTCCCGTCAGCGTGCAGTCCTCGCGGATGAAGTCGGCGAGCGTCTTGCGCGGCTCGACCTCGCCCTCGAACAGCTCGTCGTTGATGCGCACGGAGATCAACTGCTTGCTCATCGTGCTGCCTCCTCGGTCGGATCCCCTGCTCTTCGCGCGCGCACGAACGCCGTGCGCAGCAGGCGCTCGGTCAACGGCGCGGCCACGCGCCGGCGATAGGCGCCGGTGGCCTGGACGTCGCTCGGAGGCCGCAGCTCGGCGGTCGCCTCGCGCGCGAGCTCGGCGAGGTCGAGCTGGTCGACGGGCTGGCCGGCGATCGCCGCTTCCAGCGAGCTCAGGCGGATCGCGCGGTCGGCGACGCCGAACAGCACGACGTGCGCGCGGGCGACCGCGTCGGCCTCGTCGAGCGTGACCGCCGCAGCGCCGCCGACGAGCGCGAAGTCGCCGGTGCGACGGGCGATCTCGTGCACGGCGAAGCCGCTGCGAGCGCCCCAGACCGGAACCCGCACGGACAGCAGCAGCTCCTCCGGCTCGAGCGTCGTCGTGTAGGCCGACTCGAGCAGCTCGCCGGCGTCGATCCGTCGCCGTCCGCGCACGCTGGCGACCTCGACCTCGGCGCCGAGCGTGAGCGCGATCGCCGGGTACTCGGCGG
Source organism: Conexibacter sp. (assembly GCA_025964325.1). GTDB lineage: Bacteria > Actinomycetota > Thermoleophilia > Solirubrobacterales > Solirubrobacteraceae > Conexibacter. Next base: position 7,068 of record JAOPZA010000047.1, on the reverse strand, counting down.
TCGGGTCCGCGTGGGCGATGCTGCCGCCGATCGTGCCGCGGTTGCGGATCTGGAAGTGGCCGATGTAGCGCGTCGCCTCGGCCAGGAGCGGCGCGTGGCGCCGCACCTCCTCGTCGCGCTCGATCGTCGCCTGACGCGTCATCGCGCCGATCACGAGCGTCTCGCCGACGAGCTCGATGCCGCGCAACGCCTCGATCCGGTTGACGTCGACGAGCTGGTCGAAGCGCGACATCCGCAACGCCAGCAGCGGCACGAGGCTCTGGCCTCCCGCCAGCACCTTCGCGTCCTCCGCGAACTCGTCGAGCAGCGCCAACGCCTCGTCGACCTCGGTCGGCGCGGCGTAGTCGAATGGAGCGGCCTTCATACGGGCGACCTCCGTCTGTCGATGGATCCGGCAGCGCCGAGCGGCGGCTGCCCCTGCTCAGGTGGGACCTGTCGCATCGCCTGCACGACCAGCTCGAGCGTCGTGACCGCGTCGCGCAGCGAGCGGCGCAGCTGCGGCGGCGTGTCCGCGAGGCGCTCGTGCAGGAGCGCGTCGACCTCCGCGTGCAGCTGGCGCTTGCGCGCGCGGCCAGCGTCGGTCAGCGAGACCCAGACCGCCCGGCGGTCCGTCTCGTCGCGCGTGCGGTGCACCCAGCCGCGCTGCTCGAGCGCGATCACGAGGGCCGTCAGGGTCGGCTGCGCCAGTCGCTCGCTGTCCACCAGCTCACTGATGCGATGCGGCCGCTCCTCGAGCGCCGTCATCACGCCGGCGGCGGTCGGGCCGACGTCGCCGCGCAGCTCGCGCTGGACGAGCCGGACCAGCATCGCCGCGTGCGACAGGAGCTCCATCGCGACGTCGTCGAGGTGCGCGCTGTCCGGAGGCTGCGACCGATCGGAGGACATCGACCCGAACCATATAGATCGTCGATCGATCGAGTCTTTGCGGGGCCCACGTCGGGGCGGTGCGTGCGGCGTTCGTGACGTGAACGAGTCGGGGTCCCGGCGGCCGGGACCCTCACGTTACGCCGCGCGCGACTCCACCAGCTGCTCGACTTCGTCCGCCAGATGCTGGTGCGACGGGCAGTAGCCGTTGTGTGCGAGCGGCGGGCGCTGACACGGGACGCTGCGGCGCGTGAGGGCCCGACAGGCGAGCGGATCGCCCGCGAGGTCGAAGCCGGTGCTGAACTGCGCCGTGAGGAACTCGTCCGCGCTGGCGATGTAGTGCTCGACGACGCGGCGCATCCGCACCTGCGCGGCGAGCGGGAAGTACGGGCGGATGTCGAGGATCAGCTTGCGGGCGGGCCGCGCGAAGCTGTAGCGATCCTGGCCGAGGCGCTCGACCGTCGCCTCGCAGGCGCGCAGGACGCTCTCGCGGTTGCTGACCCCGCTGGTGCCCGGCGAACTGCCGTCGATGATGTCCTCCACGAGCTCGCGATAGATCGCGCGACTGAAGCGGTACACGTCGGTCCTCCTCCTGACTGCTTACGACCGGCCGGCGATGGATCCCAACGGCGTCTAGACGGGGGTGCGTCCCCGGTCGCTGGAGGTCCGGATGAAGTCGATGATCTGCTGCGTCGAGGCGCCCGGAGTGAAGACCTCGGCGACGCCGAGTCGTCTCAACTCGGGGATGTCGTCGGCCGGGATCGTGCCGCCGACGGTGACGACGACGTCGTCGACGTCCTGCTCGTGAAGCAGCGCCACGATCCGCGGGACCAGCGTCATGTGGGCGCCCGACAGGATCGACAGGCCGACCGCGTCGGCGTCCTCCTGGATCACCGTCTCGACGATCTGCTCCGGTGTCTGGTGCAACCCCGTATAGATGACTTCCATCCCCGCATCGCGCAATGCCCGGGCGATGATCTTCGCACCACGATCATGACCGTCGAGCCCGGGCTTGGCGACGACGACGCGGATCTTGCGCGCGGTCTCCCCTGCGGCCGCGACCATCAGAAGACCGGCGTCTCGCGGTAGTCGCCCCAGACCTCTTGGAGCGCGTGGACGATCTCGCCCTCGCTGATGCGCGCTCGCGCCGCGTCGAGCAGCAGCGGCATCAGGTTGCGGTCCGTCAGGGCTGCCGCCTTCAGCTCGGCCAGCGTCGACGCGACGAGCGCGTTGTCGCGCGCGGCCTTGTTCGCCGCCAGCTTGGCGATCTGGCGCTGCTCGCCCTCGGGATCGATCTTCAGCAGCAGCGTGGCGTCGCCGTCGTTGCCCTCGACGAACCTGTTGACGCCGACGACGATCCGCCGGCCGGCGTCGATCTCGGCCTGCAGCTCGTAGGCGGCGTCGGCGATCTCGCGCTGCGGGTAGCCGCTCTTGACGGCGGCGACCATGCCGCCGAGCTCGTCGATCTTGGCGAAGTAGGCGTAGGCCTGGCGCTCCATCTCGTCCGTCAGCGCCTCCACGAAGTAGGAGCCGCCGAGCGGGTCGATGGTGTTCACGACGCCCGTCTCGTGCGCGATGATCTGCTGCGTGCGCAGCGCGATCCGGACGGCCTCCTCGGTCGGCAGGGCGAGCGCCTCGTCGTAGCTGTTGGTGTGCAGCGACTGCGTGCCGCCGAGCACGCCGGCGAGCGCCTCGACCGTCGTCCGGATGATGTTGTTCAGCGGCTGCTGCGCGGTCAGCGAGACGCCCGCGGTCTGCGTGTGGAAGCGCATCAGCCAGCTCTTCGGATCCTTCCCGCCGAACCGCTCTCTCATCTCGCGCGCCCAGATGCGACGGGCCGCGCGGTACTTGGCGATCTCCTCGAAGAAGTCGATCTGCGCGTTGAAGAAGAAGCTCAGTCGCGGTGCGAAGTCGTCGACGTCGAGGCCGCGCTCGACCGCCTCCTCGACGTAGGTGAGCCCGTCTCTGAGGGTGAAGGCGAGCTCCTGCGCGGCGGTCGCTCCCGCCTCGCGGATGTGGTAGCCGCTGATCGAGACCGGATGCCAGCGCGGCATGTGGCCCGAGCACCACTCGATCATGTCGCCGACGAGCCGCATCGCCGGGTCGATCGGGAAGCACCACTCCTTCTGAGCGATGTACTCCTTCAGGATGTCGGTCTGGATCGTGCCGGCCAGCTGCGTCGCCGGCACGCCGGTCCGCTCCGCGGCGACGACGTAGTAGGCGAGCATGATCGCGGCCGGCGCGTTGATCGTCATCGAGACCGAGACCTCGCCGAGCGGGATGCCGGAGAAGAGCGTCTCCATGTCGTCGACGGTGTCGACCGCGACACCCTCGCGCCCGACCTCGCCGAGCGACAGCGGATGGTCGGAGTCGTGGCCCATCAGCGACGGCATGTCGAATGCCGTCGAAAGGCCCGTCTGGCCATGGTCGAGCAGGTAGCGGAAGCGCGCGTTCGTCTCCTCCGCGGTGCCGAAGCCCGCGAACTGCCGCATCGTCCACAGCCGCCCCCGGTACATCGACGGGTAGACGCCGCGCGTGAACGGGTAGGCGCCGGGGACGCCGATCGGGTCCTCGTCGCCGCCGATGCCCGGCGGCAGGTCCCGCTCGGTGTAGAGCGGCCTGATCGCGTCGCCCGAGAGCGTCGTGAAGGGCACGTCGCGCTCGGGCGAGAGGCCGTAGACGCGCCGCCACTCGGCCTCGGCGACCGGCATCGCGGGAAGCTCGTGCGCGGCTGCCGGAGTCGTGCTCATGACCTCGTTCTCAATGTGAGTGCCATTGCGATAGTCGGAGTATCACCTATTCGTTAGCATCTGTCCACCCAGATGCTCCCACGACGCAACCAGGAGGTCCGTGGCAATGCACGAGCAAGATGCGGCAGCGATCGATTCGGTAGCCGTGGTGGGAGCCGGCTTCATGGGCTCCGGCATCGCCGAGTCGCTCGCGCGCGCCGGCGTCGACGTCCTCCTCTACGAGCCGGACGCGGCGCCGCTCGAGCGCTCGCGCGAGCGGACGGGCGCGTCCGTCGGGCGCGCCGTGCGGGGCGGCAAGCTGACGCGGGAGGAGGCCGACGACCTGCTCGGCCGGATCGCGTGGACGCCGCACCTCGCCGACCTCGCCGGCGCCGCGTTGGCGATCGAGGCGATCGTGGAGGACAAGGCGGCGAAGGCGACGGTGTTCGCGCAGCTCGACGGGGTGCTGGGGCCGGACGCGCTGATCGCGTCGAACACCTCGTCGATCCCGATCGCCGAGCTGGCGGCCGTGACCCGCCGCCCCGACCGCGTCCTCGGCCTGCACTTCTTCTCGCCCGTGCCGGTCATGAGACTGGTCGAGGTGGTGGTCGCGCTGGAGACCTCCGACGAGACGGTGGCGCGCGCCGAGCGGCTGGTCGAGCGACTCGGGAAGCGGGCGGTGCGGACGAAGGACCGCTCCGGGTTCGTCGTCAACATGCTGCTGGTGCCGTATCTGATGGCGGCGGTCCGGATGTTCGAGGAGGGGTTCGCCTCGCGCGAGGACATCGACGCCGCGATGCAGCTCGGGGCCGGGCATCCGATGGGCCCGTTGACGCTGGCGGACTTCATCGGCCTGGACGTCCTCTACGCCGTCTGCGACTCGCTCTACGAGGAGTTCAAGCGCGACGAGTACGCGCCGCCGCCGCTGATGAAGCGGATGGTCGCGGCCGGGCGCCTCGGCCGCAAGACCGGCCGCGGCTTCTACGAGTACGCGCCCGATCGGGCGCCCGTCAAGGCGTGAGCCGGCGCGGCGCGCGCCTGCCGCCTCAGTCGCTGAAGTCGCCGGCGGAGCTGCGCAGGGCGCTCAGCAGGTCGATCAGCGAGGCGAGCTGCACGTCCTCCAGCGGCGGCATGCCGAAGCGCGCGTCGTTGAGCGCGTCGGTCGCCGCCGCGGCGGCCTTGCGCCCCTGCGGCGTGATCTCGGCCAAGGTCGTCCGTCGGTCCGACGGATGCGGCTGACGCCGCACCAGGCCCGCCCGCTCGAGGCCGTCGACGAGGTTCGTGACGCTCGTGCGGTGGACCTGCAGCCGAGCCCCCATCTTCCCGAGCGGCAGCGAGCCGTTGCGGCTGAGGAAAAGGAGCATCAGCGCCTCGTAGCGCGGGAACGTCAGCTCGAACGGCGCGACCGTGTCGTTCAGGCGCGCCATCAGGATCTGCTGCGAGCGCATGATCGAGGTCGCCGCCGCCATCGGCGGGGCCGAGGGCTCGCCCCAGCGCCGGCGCCACTGTCGCGCGGCCTCCTCGATCGGGTCGAAGGGGAGTGTCTCGGACACTAGGCGCGCTTGTGCGGACTCTGCAGCATGCGCCGAACACTACGCGCTGAACCAGCAGGACCGTTCCCCTCCGTCCTCGCGGCGGCTATCATGCGCCGCGAACGCGTGGCGGTGCGAGGAAGCCGGTGAGAGACCGGCGCGGTCGCGCCACTGTGATCGACTGCTCGAAGCGAGCGGTCGAAAGCCAGACACTCCGCTGCCATGCGACCGACCCACGACGGGACGCGTGATCCCGAGGAGGTACCCGCATGTCCGACGCGACGCTCGAGCGCTCCGCCGCTGCCGCTCCTGCCCCGATCGCCTCACCACGAGAGCTGCTGCCGTACGCGATCTTCGCGGCCGTGCTGATGCTCGTGCTGGTCTACTTCGTCGGCGCCGAGCAAGGCGCGACGTCGCTCTTCTCCGGCAGCTACGTGCACGAGCTCGTGCACGACGCGCGCCATCTGCTCGGCTTCCCCTGCCACTAGCGCTCGATGGCACGCTCCCTGCTCGTGCGGGGGCTGCTCGCCGGCCTCGCGGCCGGTCTGCTCGCCTTCGCGTTCGCGTTCGCCTTCGGTGAGCCCCAGGTCCAGCACGCGATCGACTTCGAGGACCACCTCGCGCTGCTGCGTCACGAGCCGCCCGATCCCGAGCTCGTCAGCCGCGGCGTCCAGCGGACGCTCGGGCTGCTGACCGGCACGGTGCTGACGGGGATCGCGCTCGGCGGCATCTTCTCGCTCGCGTTCGCCTGGGCCTACGGCCGCCTCACCCGCTTCGGCCCGCGCGCGACGGCCGCGCTGCTGGCGCTCGGCGCGTATCTCGCCGTGACCGCCGTCCCCGCGACGAAGTATCCGCCCAACCCGCCGACGATCGGCAACGCGGGGACGATCGACAGACGCACCGTCCTCTATTTCGCGATGATCGCGATCTCGCTGCTGGCGTTCGTGGCCGCGGTCCGCCTGTGGCGCGAGCTGGCGCCGCGCATGGGCTCGTGGAACGCGGCGATCGCCGGCGGGGGGGCGTTCCTCGCCCTGATCGCGGCGGCGGAGCTGATCCTGCCCGGCGTCCACGAGACGCCGGGCGGCTTCCCGGCCGACGTGCTGTGGCGCTTCCGGATCGCCTCGCTCGGGACCAACGCGACGCTGTGGACGGCGATCGGGCTCGGCTTCGGAGCGCTCGCGGAGCGCGTCGTCGCCCGGCACGATCCCGGCCGAGCCGCCGTCGCGGTCGAAGCCTGAGATGCGCGGCGTCGGGCCGATGGCCTCCACGACGACGACGGCCTGCAGTGGGCAGGATCGCTGCCCCGGGATCCTGCGCCTGCACGACGCCGGCGACGGTGCGCTCGCGCGCGTGCGCCTGCCAGGCGGCCGGCTGAGCGCCGGCGCGCTCACGGCGCTCGCGCTGGGCGCGCGCCTGGGGAACGGGATCGCGGAGCTGACCTCCCGCGCCTCGCTGCAGCTGCGCGGGCTGACGGAGGAGCGCGCCGCCGAGCTGGCGGAGGTGCTCGCCGCCGGCTGCCTGCTGCCCTCGCCGGCGCATGACCGCGTCCGCAACATCCTCGCGAGCCCGTTCGGGGCGCGCGTCGCGGGTGAGGGCGGGCCGGCCGCGGGCTCGGGGATGTGGGCCGACGCACTCGTCGCCGCACTCGACCGGGCGCTGTGCGCGGATCCCGCGCTCGCGGCGCTGCCGGGGCGCTTCCTCTTCGCCGTCGACGGCGGCGACGGCCATGTCGATCACGGCGCGGCCGACGTCGCGCTCGTCGCCGTCGCGGGGGATCCGCGCGGTCCTGGCGGTGCGGATGATCCGGGCGGTGCGGGGGGTCGGCGCGGTCCGGGCGGTGCGGGCGATGCGGGCGGTGCGGGCGGTCGGCGCGGTCCGGGCGGTGCGGGCGGTGCGGGCGGTGCGGGCGGTGCGGGCGATGGCGGCGCCCCGCGCCTGCGGCT
>JAOPZA010000044.1 GCA_025964325.1 Conexibacter sp. | reverse complement strand
ATGTAGCCGCGCACCTTGCCGACCCAGAGCAGCTCCTGCTGGAGCTGGTCGGCCGCCGTCGCGTAGTCCTTCGCCGAGACGGGGCAGGTCGCCGGCGGCCCCTGCTTCTCGAACAGCGCGATCTGCTCCGAGAGGCCGTTGGCGGCCGCCTGGTCGGGGATCGTCCGGTATTCGGCGCGGGGGTTCGTCGTCTTGCCGAGCTGCGTCCCGATGCACGCGATCGCCTGACCCGGGCCCGTCGACGCATCGGCGTACGGCCACGTGTCGTTCGCGCCGTAGGTGCCGGTCGGCGTGAGCAGCACGTGCATGAGGTGCTCGGCCGGAGCGTCCAGGCTGCTGACGTTCGTGGGCGCGAACTTCGACTGGGCGTCGCGGACGAGCGCGCCACGAAGGCGGGCGCCGGGCTGCGTCGCCTCCGGGCCGTTGTCCTCGCCGAGGCCCGCGTACCCGATCAGCGAGTAGTCGGTCCCGGGCGTCGTGGCGCTGCGGACGAAGCCGTCCTTGGTCCCGCCGAGGTCCGCGATCGTCTGCACGACGTGGTTCCAGTTCGGCCGGTCCGCGCCGATCAGCGTCCCCGGCGACTCGCCCGGCGTGTGCAGCGTGGTCACGGTGACGATGACGCCGGAGGCCTGCAGCTGGCGCAGGTCGGCGAGCATCGCGGTCGTGTTGGCGGCGGTATGAGCGTCGTTCGCGTCGACGGCGAACGTCTTGGAGGAGACCGGCCGTAGCGAGAGGCGGTCCCAGCCCGTGACGACGTAGCCGCCCTGTCCGCGCGGCAGCAGGCCGCGGACCGAGGTCGTGCCGAGCGTCTGCGTGATCGAGCAGTTGGCGGCGTCGCAGGTCGCGGCGCTGCGCGTGTCGAACAGCGGCCGCGCGCCGGACAGGAAGTGGTAGTGGCCGAGCTGGTCGTGGGTGAGGAAGCCCGTCATGCGAGCGCCCGCGCCGTTGTAGGTGTCGGCCTCGCCGGGCTCCATGCCCGCGACGCCGATCATGGCGACCGTGCCGCGGTGCGGTACGAGCTGGCCGCTTCCCTGCCAGTTCCAGTCGTCCGGGAAGCCGGCCTTCGTGAGGAACGCCTTGGCGAAGCCGGCGACCGCGGGGTCGCCGAACTGCGGCGCGTCGGGCGACGTGGCGACGATGATGGCGCCGCCGTCGGACTCGGTCGGGCGCAGCGCGGCGATGTCGGCCGCCGGGTCGGTCACCACCGGGTCGTAGGCGGCGCCCGGCGCCGCGTTGTCTGGCGAGCGACACCACCGCCGGCCGCCCGGCTCGTCGCAGAGGCCGTACGTGCGGTTCCAGATCACCTGGCTCGTGTCGCGGGAGATCGCCACGACCTGCCAGGTGGCGTATGCCTCCAGCGGGCGGTTGCCGGCGTAGTGGCCGTTGCCGTCCGACGTGACCTGGAGATACGGCGCGCGCAGCACCTTGCCCTCGAGCTCGATGCCGGGCTGCTCGTCGCCGTGCGGGTTCGCCGTGTCGGGGACGCGGGTGTCGATCGCGAGCAGCGGGTCGGCTGGGATGGCGTCGTAGGTCACGGAGTCCGTCGTGGTGCTCGTGCCGCTCCCGACGACGAGCTGCACCGTGTACTTGCCGGGAAGGTCAGGGGTCAGTGCGGGCTGCAGCGGGGTCAGTGGCAGCGTGGCGGGGCTGGGCGTGGCGGCGGTGGTGGCCGTCGTCGGCGTGGTGGTGGCGCGGCTCGTGGTGGCGGGCGTCAGCGCGCCGCCGACGGTCGCGAGCGTCTTCACCTTGCTGCCCTGCGGCGTGTGCGTCAGTTTCCAGCGGACGTTCCCGGCGGCCGTCGCGCCGGCGATGCCCTTCAGCGAGAACACGGAGCCGACGGTCACCGTGCGGTCCACGCCGGCGCCGACCAGCGGGCTCTTGCGCGTGACGGTGAACCGGACGGTCGCGCTGCGGGTGGTCGCCTCGAGGCGTGCCCGCACCTTCAGCACGTTGGGGCCGCGGCGCAGCCCGTGGCTGACCGAGGCGCGGAGCATGCGCCGGTTCCCCGGAGCGATGGCGAAGTCACGCGCGATCGCGTGCCCGTTGAGCGTGGCGTGCAGGTCGCCGTACTCGCCGCCGGCGTGCACGACGATCTCCACCGTGTCGACCCCGATCCGCTGGCCGAGAGTGGGGGAGATGATCGGCGATGAGGACGCGCCGGCGACGGCCGGCAGGGCGAAGCCGAGCGTGCTGGCGAGCGCGACGGCGACGGCGAGCGTGGGGCGGATGGACACGGCGCGGACTCCTTGCGGGCGGACGGACGACGTCGTAGCGCGATCAGCGGCCAAGCAGCCCGCAGACGGCCTTCGTCTGCACCGCCCGCAGCTGCCGCAGGAGCGCGCCGGTCGGAGCCGGGATGTTCAGCGTCGTCGTGACCGCGCGGCTGCCGTCGGCGGTGGCCGCGGCCCACTGCACGTAGCCGGGGAAGTTGCCGGTGTGCCCGTAGACGACGCCGCACTTCGTCGTGTAGCGGAACAGCGCGAGGCCGGCCGCGTTCGTGCCGGGACCGGGCGGGCTGGAGGAGCCGGGCACGAACGTCATCTGCTGAGCCTGCTCGGCCGGACCGAAGAACGTCCGGCCGAGGTCGGCCCGGATGAACGCGTTCAGGTCCGTAGGCGTCGAGACGACGGCGCCGGACGCCCACGCGCCGCTGGGGCTGAGGAAGCCCGTCGCGTCGGCCGGGCCGGAGTCGGCGTCGACGACGTACCCGTGGATGTACGGCGCCGGGAGCGAGATCCGCGTCGTCGGGAAGGACGTCTGCGTGAGCTTCGCAGGCCCGAGGACGATGTCCTTCAGCAGGTTCGGGTACGTCATGCCGGAGACCGTCTGGGCGATCAGGCCGACGATGATGTTGTCGGTGTTCGAGTACTCGTACTTCGAGCCACGCGTGAAGAGCAGCGGGTCCTTGGCCACCCAGTCGACGATCTCCATCGGCGCGACGTAGCCGCGCGGGTTGTCCGTCGCCTGCTTCACGAACGCCTTCGACTTCGTGTAGTCCGGGATGCCGCTCGTGTGGTTGAGCATCTGCCGGATGGTTACGGCTGCCCACGCCTTGGGCAGCCGTGGGAGCCACTGGCCGATCGTGTCGTCGAGGCCGAGCTTGCCCTCCTGCACGAGGTGCAGCGCGACCGCACCGTTGAACGCCTTCGAGACGCTGGCGATCCGCATGTGCTGGGTCGCGGTCGGCGCGCCAGGCCGCGCGATGTCGGCTCGCCCTGCGCGCAGCGTGGTCAGCCGTCCGTTCCGGTAGAGCGTGGCGACGGCGCCGACGGGTCCGAGCTTCGCCGCGACGAGCTGCTGAAGCCCGCGCTGCACGGAGGCGTCGGAGGTCTTCGCCTGGCCGACGGCGGGCACGACCAGCGCCGTCAGCGCGCAGAGGGCGCCGAGTGGCGGAGCGAGGCGGATGAG
>JAOPZA010000251.1 GCA_025964325.1 Conexibacter sp. | reverse complement strand
CGCCACCGCCGGCCGTGCGGGCAGCGCCGGGCGCGTGGTCCGCGGTCGCCGTCGCGAGCGTCAGCTCGACGCCGGCGCGCTGCGCGAGCGGCCGCATCGCCTCGATCGCCTCGGCCGCGGCCGCGCGCGCGTCGGCGGCGCCGATCGTCTGCTCGTTGCCGCCGCGCGCCGCCACCAGCAGCGTGTCGATCACCGCCTGCATGCGATCGGCGCCGCGCACGATCTGCTCGAGCGCCTCGCGCACGTCGTCGGGCGTGTCCTCGACGCGCAGCGCCAGCTCGGCCTCGCCCCGCAGCCCGCTCAGCGGGGTTCGCAGCTCGTGCGCCATCTCGGCCGAGAAGCGCTGCTCGTGGCGGAGGCTGGTGGCGATCCGCGCGAGCAGCCGGTCGAGCGTCGCCGACAGCCCGGTCAGCTCGTCGCGCGGGGCGCCGAGGTCGAAGCGGCGGTCGAGGTCGCGCTCGCTCCACTCCGCCGCCTGCCGCGTCATGTCCGCGACCGGTTGCAGCGCTCTGCCGACCGCCCGCCGCGCCAGCAGCGCGCCGAACGCCAGGATGCAGACGTCCAGCAGCACCATCGCGACGAGCACGAGGTGACGGGTGTGCTCGTAGGGCTCGAGCGAGACGCTCACGACGACCGTGGCGATCCGCCGTCTGCCGTCGGAGGCATAGGCCGGCTCGCCCAGCAGCAGCACGTCCTCCCCGATCGCCGTCTCGCGCGCTCGCGGCACGTTCGCGAGCGAGTCGGCGGCGCGCTGGACGCGGGCCGGCGCGGACGGCCGCCGCAGCGCGCGGCCGTCGACGTAGACCCAGCCCTGCTGGTCGAGCGGCTCGACGTCGGCGGAGGAGCGCAGCACGACGCCGTCGCCCCGCGCGGCGACCTTCGCCAGCTGCGCGTCGGCGCGCTCGCGCAGGATCGTGGAGGCGTCGTGGTCGAGCTGGTGGTTGAGGAACAGCAGCGTCCCGAGCGTCAGCCCCAGCAGCCCGAACGCGAGCACGCCGGCGGTCGCGAGCGTCACGCGGCCGCGCAGGTCGAGCAGCGCGACGAGCGCGCGCCAGCGCGCCAGCAGCCAGCTCATCGCAGCACGTAGCCGACGCCGCGGACCGTCTCGATCCGCTCCTCCGCGCTGATCGACTCGAGCTTGCGGCGCAGCCGCCCGACGTACGTGTCGAGCGTGTTCTCGTGCACGATCGCGCCCTCCGGCCACGCGACCGCGACCAGCTCGCGGCGCCGCAGCACCTCGCGCGGCCGCGCCGTCAGCGCGGCCAGCAGGCGGAACTCGGTCGGCGTCAGCGGCGCGGTGCGTTCGCCGCAGCGGACGGCGTGCGCGGCCGGGTCGAGCCACAGGCCGTCGTCGTCGCCCGGGGGGCGGCCGGAGCCGTGGACGCCGCCCGGCGCGCCGCCGTCGACGCGGCGCAGGAGCGCATGGACGCGGACGATCAGCTCGGCCAGCGCGAAGGGCTTCGTGAGGTAGTCGTCGCCGCCCGCGTGGAAGCCGGCGAGCCGATCCGGGAGGGCGTCGCGCGCGGTCAGGAACAGCACGGGCGCCGTCACGCCGTGGCCCCGCAGCGCCTGGCAGACGTCGCGGCCGTCGGCGTCGGGCAGCCCGATGTCGAGCAGCAGCAGGTCCGGAGGCGCCGTCGTGAACGCCTCGACGGCATCGTGGCCCGTCATCGTCGCGCGCACCTCGAAACCCTCGGCGCGCAGGGCCCGTTCGAGCACGGATCGCAATCCGGCGTCGTCCTCGCAGAGACCGATGCGGGCGGGAGCCATGCGTCCATCATGGCGACTGAACGGCGTTCTAGCAGGGAATTCATGTCGCGGTCAGGTTGCGTTCATGCGACACTGGCATCGTGACGAGCGTGTTCGCCACTCTCACCACCGCCGTCCCGCTCGCCTCGATCTCCGGTTCGGTGATCGACGCCGTCGGCCATCACGGCGTGCTCGCGGTCTTCGGCCTGATGGCGCTCGACGCGTTGCTGCCGGTCGGCGGCGAGCTGATCATGCTGTACGCCGGCGTGATCGCCGCGGGCGCCGTCGCGGGCGCGCATCCGTCGCTCTTCGGCTTCCATCCCCACACCGGGTTCGAGACGTACCTGCTGCTCGTCCTCGCCGGCTCCGTCGGCTATCTGCTCGGCGCGCTGGTCGGCTGGGCGATCGGCGCCTGGGGCGGGCGGCCGCTGCTCGAGCGCCACGGCAGATGGTTCCACCTCACGCCCGCGCGGCTCGCGCAGGCGCAGCGCTGGTTCGACCGCTTCGGCAGCGCCGCCGTCTTCCTCGGGCGCCTGACGCCGGTCGCGCGCTCGTTCATCTCGATTCCCGCCGGCGCGTTCGAGCGGCGGCTGCCGAGCTACGCGATCCTGACGTTCCTCGGCAACTTCATCTGGTGCGCGGCGTTCGCCGCCGTCGGCTGGGCCGCGAGCGGCAGCTGGGACTCGATCCACCATGCGTTCCGGTACGTCGACTACGTCGTCGTCGCCGCCATCGTCCTGCTCGTCGGCTGGCTCCTGATCCGGGCGCGGCAGCGCTCCGGCGGTCGCGGCGACACGAAGCCGGTACGCTCCGAGTCATGACGAAGCGCCGCGAGCTGATCATTCCCGCGGTCGTGATCGGCATCGTGCTGATCGTCGTCGCCGTCGTCTACTTCGCCTCGACGGCTGCGTCGCTGCCGTCGTTCTTCCCGGGCCACGTTGGCGCCGGCAGCGCGGAGGCCGCGCACCACCACACGAAGCACGGGATCGCGGCGCTCGCCGTCGGACTGCTGTGCCTCGTCTTCGCCTGGTTCCAGACCGGTTCCACGTCGCGCACCCGCGCGGCCGGCTGACCGGCCGGCACCGATGCACGACCCGATCAGCCTGTTCCAGGGCATCGTGCTGGGCCTCCTGCAGGGGGTCGCCGAGCCGTTCCCGGTCTCGAGCCTCGGTCACGGCGTGATCCTGCCGTCGCTGCTGGGCTGGAACATCCATCAGAACGACCCGTTCTTCCTCACGTTCCTGGTCGCGACCCATCTCGCGACCGCGATCGTGCTGCTCGTCTTCTTCTTCAAGGACTGGGTGCGGATCGTGCGCGGGCTCGGCCGCTCGCTGCGCGACCGCGAGATCGCCCCCGACGACAGCGACGCGCGGCTCGGCTGGCTCGTCGTCGTCGGCACGATCCCGGCCGGCATCATCGGCGTGCTGCTGCAGGACCCGCTGCGCAAGCTGTTCGCCTCCTCCGCCTCGGCGGCCGCCTTCCTGATCCTGAACGGGATCCTGCTGCTCGTCTTCGAGCGCTGGCGCCGGCGCTCCCCCGGCGTCGCCGACGAGTACCGCAGCGACAGCGACGCGCACATCGCGCGGACGGTCACCTGGAGACAGGCGACGGCGATCGGCTTCGCGCAGGCGGGAGGGCTGATCCCCGGCATCTCGCGCTCGGGCATGACGATGGGCGGCGGCCTGCTCGCCGGGCTCTCGAACGAGGACGCGGCGCGCTTCGGCTTCCTGCTGGCGACGCCGATCATCGGCGCGGCGGCGCTGCTGAAGGTGCCGGAGCTGTTCGGTCACGCCGGCGATCACGGCGTCCGCACGGCGGCGCTCGCGGGCGCGATCGCCGCCGCCTTCACGACCGTCCTGGCCGTCAAGTTCCTGCTGCGCTGGTTCGAGACCAACCGCCTGACGCCGTTCGGCATCTACTGCATCGCCGCCGGCATCTTCTGCACCGTCGTGTTCGCGCTGTAGCGCCCGCTTCGCCGCCGTTCAGGCAGCGGTCACCCATCCGGTTCAATGTGGTGGGATGGCGATGTCCGTCCCGCGCACCTCGCTGCGGCGCCGCACCGACGCGCGGCGGGCTCCCCGGCTCGGCTGGGGCACGCTGGTGGCGAGCGCGACGGGCGCCGAGCTCGTCTGCCTCGCGCTGATCGCCCTGCACGGCGGCCACCGCGGCTCGTTCCTGCTGCCGGCCGCGCGCAACGCCTACCCCGACTGGCTGCACGGCGGGCTGCCCGTGCTCGGCGCGCGGCTGCCGTCGAGCAGCTTCGGCCTGCTGATGCTCGCGATGGTCGCCGCCTACGCGATCGCCGTCGCCGGGGCGAATCGCGTGCGCGGGCGCTGGCCGTTCGCGGTCGCGGGCGCCGCGCTGCTGCTTGCGACGCTGGCGCCGCCGCTGCTTTCCGCCGACGTCTTCGGCTACCTCGCCTGGGCGCGCCTCGGAGTGCGCGGGATCGACCCCTACTCGCACGCCGCGATCGCGGTCGGCGTCGGCGATCCGGTGCGCCCGTTCCAGCTCTACCACAGCGGCACCTCGCCGTACGGACCGCTGTTCACGCTCGCCAGCTACGCGCTCGCGCCGCTCGGCGTGGGCCCCGCCTTCTGGGTGCTGAAGGCGGTCGCCGGGCTCGCCGCGCTCGGCTCCGTCGCGCTGCTGGCGCGGGCGGCGCGGGCGCTCGAGCGCCCCCCGGCCCGCGGCGCGCTCGTCTTCGCGCTCAACCCGCTCGTGCTCGTCTACGCGGTCGCCGGCGCGCACAACGACCTGCTGCTGTGCGCCGTCGTGGCGGCCGCGCTGCTCGCGTTCGCGCACGGACGCGAGCGTGGCGCGGCGGCCGGCGTGGTGCTCGCCGCCGGGATCAAGGCGTCGGCCGCGCTCGCGCTGCCGTTCCTGATCGCGGGCGCGCGGC
>JAOPZA010000250.1 GCA_025964325.1 Conexibacter sp. | reverse complement strand
AGACCCGCGAGGGCGCCGGCCGGCTGGCCCGTGCCGCTCGCGCCCGTCGTCGCGCCCGCCGTCGGCAGGGCGGGGACCGCGAGCGACGTGTTCGGCCCGAGCGCGTTCTGCAGGACGTTCGCGAAGGGGCTCGCCCCCGACGCGTTCGCCGCCACAGCCGTCGGCGACGAGGTCGCGGACGCGGCGCCGTTCGACGTGGTGGTGGGCGCGGCCGCGGGCGAGAGCATGCTCTCGATCTGCGCGACCCGTTCGAGGGCGACGGCAATCGTCATACGGCCCGGTCATCGACCGTCGCGTGCGCAAACTTGACCACTTTCGCGCCAAGAACGGACGAACAGACGACGGGCGGACAGCCGAAGCTGCCCGCCCTGTCGTTTCGGTCCCTCGATGGAGCCGTTTGTGCCCGTCCGGTGGCGTGCCAGCGGACGAGAGATTGGTGCGCGGAGCCGCTTACTGCAGGAGTCTCAGGACGGCCTGAGGCGCCTGGTTGGCCTGCGCGAGCATCGACGTGCCGGCCTGCTGGAGAATCTGTTCCTTCGTGAAGTTCGTCATCTCGGATGCCATGTCGACGTCCTTGATGCGGCTGTTCGACGCGGTCAGGTTCTCCTGGTAGGTCTGCAGGTTGTTGTACGCGTGCTGCAAGCGGTTCTGGACGGCGCCGAAGGTCGCGCGCTGTGCGGAGACGGCGTCGATCGCTCTGTCGACGTCCGCGAGGACCGTCGAGGAGGTGAGGTTGATCGTGCCGACCGCGGAACCGAGGCTGACGGTCGAGACGGAGATGACCTCGCCGTCGTTCGCGCCGACCTGGAACGTGATCGTCTGCGTCGAGTTCAGCAGCGAGATGTTGTTGAACTGCGACGTCGTGCCGGTCCGCTGGATCTCCGACGTGAGCTGCGAGACCTCGGAGTTGATGGCGGATCTGTCGGATGTCGAGAGCGTGCCGTTCTGGTACTGGACGGCGAGCTCGCGGATGCGCTGGAGCATCGACTGGACCTCGTTCAGCGAACCTTCAGCGGTCTGCACGAGCGAGATGCCGTCCTGCGTGTTGCGGCCGGCCTGGCTGAGGCCGTTGATCTGCGCGGTCAGCTTCTGGCTGATCGCGAGGCCGGCGGCGTCGTCGGCGGCGCTGTTGATCCGCAGACCGGACGACAGGCGCTGCATCGACTGCGCGAGCGAGCCGCTCGTCGCCTGCAGGTTGCGGTGCGCGTCGAAGGCCTCGACGTTGGTGTTGATCGCGAGGGACATGCGTTCATCTCCTTGATGACGTTGGTTTTTGTCCCAGAGGCGACTCCTGTCGCCCCTTCTCACTCGTGATGTTCGGCCGCCTCCGCGCGAACTTGAGCGGCGTCCAGGCGGACTGGACGCACCGTGGAGTCGTCGGCTACGCGCGGAGGTCGACGTGCGGCCGATCGTCGCCGTCGGCGGGCGTCGTCGGCGTGTGCTCGTCGGGCGGCGGCGGCGTCGGCCGTGCGCGTTCGCGCTCGCGGCGGCGCTGCTCGCGCTCGCCGCGGCCGACGGGCCGCAGGCGCGCCGACGGAGCGATCACGCCCGGCTCGGGCGCCCGCGCGACGATCGGGTCGATCGGATCCATCGTCCGCGCCTACCGATCCGGCGCCTCGCCGCGCTGCTCGGCCGCCGTGCGCTGCCGCTCGCTCGCCTCCGCGGCGCGCCGCTCGCGGACGACGCGCAGCTCGGTCAGCACGAGGTGGCGCCAGACGGCGACCGTGCAGGCCCAGACCGCGAGGTAGGCGACGATCCCGCCGGCGAGGGCGCGCAGCAGCGTGTCGGGCAGTGGCACGTGGGCGCGCCACGACAGCAGCGCGACGAGCAGGAAGCCGACCAGGCCGCCCCAGCCCCTCGCCCGCTTGACCTGCGGGCCGCCGCGCGGGTGGTTGGCGACGCTCGGCAGAATCGGCGCGTCGCCGCCGGTGCGGGCGTTCCCGCGCTTGGCCGCCGCGCCGCGGCGCTGCGACGCGCTGGCCTTGCCTCTCGCTCTCGTCTTCGCCTGCGCCATCGTCAGCTCCCGGTCCGCGGCGGGCTAGAGCTCGCCGTCGCGCATCAGGCGACGCGCGATCCGCTCTCGTTCGAAGATGAACTGCACGAGCTGCCGTCGATCGTCGTCGGCCAGCTGCTCGATCCGGATCCCGCGTTGACCCTTGTCGGTGATCCGCGTGACGGTGCCGTCGCCCTCGATGAAGGGCTCGTGCTCGACGACGCGGATGCGGAAGCGCACGCGATCACCGACCTCGAGGGTGTCGGGACCGGCCGCGAGCAGCCCGTTGCCGCTCAGGTTCACCGTCAGCGTGTCGATCCACTCGCCGGTCGTGTCGTCGCCGCGGACGCGCGCGATCGCCATCGGCCGGACCGCCTGGACGCGCACGAAGTCGCGCCGCTGCTGCACCTCGACGGCGCCGGCGAGGCGGAAGTGGACGAGCTCGTGCGACTCGACCCTGCCGTTGCCCTCGAGCAGGACGAGGCCGTTGCGTGCGGTGAACTCGATCTCCATCGTGCGGAGCTCGCCGCGCGGCAGGCTGTCGCGGGCCTCGAGCGCGAGCACCAGCACGATCTCGCCGGCCTCGACCTCGACGCGGACGGCGCGCGCACTGAGCGGCTCGCGCTCGGGCAGGTGGAGGTTGACGCCCTGGCCGGCGTCGGGCAGCGGCGTCGGGGGTGGCGCGAGCGCGCCGCCTCTCCGCTTCGGGGGACGCCGGCCCAACGGGCTCACGGGGAGACCTCCCCCCGAGAACGCGAACGGCTGTGTGCTGCGGGCTCGCCGTCCGTGTGCGCGCTCTCGAACGGAACCCGAGGCCCCGGGCCGAGCGGTTCCGCGCTCATGGCAGCATCCGCTCCGCGATCAGGGTCGGGTCGGCCGGCCGCAGCGCGCCCGGCAGCGCGAGGCCGTCGTTGACGTACGCGAGCGGGAGCCGCGTCGCGCAGGCGAGCTCGACGACCGCGCCGACGTGGCCGGTCGCGTCGGCGTGCGTCATCGCGACGCCGTCCGGGCGCAGCGGCGCGAGCCGCTCGACGAGCTCCTGGGCGGCGACCGCGCTGAGCGTCGCCGGAACGACGAGGTGCGTCTCGTCGAGCGCGAGCGAACCGAGCAGCGCCGCCAGCTCGGCGATCGCGGCGGCGTCGCCGGGAGAGACGCCGGGCGTGTCGAGCACGACGAGCGCCTCCCCGCGCAGCGCCTCGATCCGCTTCGCCGCGGAGTCCGGCGTCGCGTGCGGCTCGACGTCGACGCCGTGCCCTGCGAGCAGCGCCGCCAGCTGCGCACCGCGATCGGGCGACGCGAGCGTGAGCGCGGCGACGGGCAGCGAACTGGCAGCGGCGTAGGCGGCCGCGAGGCCGGCGGCGCATCGCGTCTTGCCACTGCCGGCCGCGCCGACGAAGGCGACCGAGCGGCCGCCGACCGGCGGCGGGCCGGGGACGGGGATCCGCCGCGCGAGCGCGCTGCGAGCCGCGGCGCGGAGGTCGGCGCCGTCGGTGAACGGCAGCAGGTGGTCGGTCACCTCGGCGAGCAGCGCGGCGGCAACGGGGGCCGACAGCCCGCGGCCGACGAGCGCCGTGGCGACCGCGCCGGCCGCGACCGCATCGACCACGGGCGGACGCTTCGGCTGCTGGCCCTTGCGGCGCGTGCCGAAGACGCCGCGGCGGGAGCCGCGCGGCGTCGACGGAACGCCGGCGGGCCGGCCGCCACGAGCGGACGCGGCGGCGGGCTTCGAGGCGACCGGCTCGGCGGGGGCGCGCTCGGCCGCGACCGGAGCGGGCGCGGCGAGGGCTTGCAGCACGTCCGGGGTCGGCGACGCCTCGACCGCAGCCGGCGCGGCTGCAGGCGCCGGCTCGTCGCGCACGCTCGCGGCGAGCACGGCGGCGAGCTCGAGCGCCTGTGTGATCTGCGGGCCGACCGCCGGCGCCGTCTCCCTCGCCTCGGCGGTCGCCGGCTTCGGCGCGGCGGCCTTGCGCGGCGTGGGCGCGGGCGCCGGCGTGGCGCGGACCTCGCCCGCCTTCGCCGTGGTCGTCGTCGCGCGCTTCGGCTTCGGCTTCGGCTTCGGCTTCGCCACGGCGGTGACCGGCTTCGCGGGCTTCGCGCCGCCGGCGCTCGTCGCGCGCTTGCGCTCGGGCGCTGGCGCGGCCGAGGCGGTTGCAGCCGGGGCAGGAGCGCTCGGGGCGGGCGCGGCGCGCGCGGC
>JAOPZA010000246.1 GCA_025964325.1 Conexibacter sp. | reverse complement strand
AGCCGGGCTGGCGCGCGACCGCGCCGCAGGTCCGCGCCCGCGCGCTCTACCGCCTGCGCGACGTGCTCGCCGCCCACCAGGACGAGCTGGCCGCGCTCGTCACGCGCGACATGGGCAAGACGCTCGCCGACGCGCGCGCCGAGGTCGGCCGCGGGATCGAGTCGGTCGAGGCCGCGATGGGCGCCCCGCACCTGCTCAAGGGCCGCAACCTCGAGGGCATCGCCCGCGGCGTCGACGTCGAGCTGGTGCGCCAGCCGGTCGGCGTGATCGCCGCGATCACGCCGTTCAACTTCCCCGCGATGATCCCGCTGTGGTTCCTGCCGTACGCACTCGCGACCGGCAACGCCTTCATCCTCAAGCCCTCCGAGCGCGACCCGCTGACGTCGCAGCGCTACCTCGAGCTGATCGACGCGATCGAGGAGATCCCGAAAGGGCTGGTGAACCTCGTGCACGGCGGGCGCGACGCCGTGAACGCGCTGCTCGACCATCCCGGGGTCGACGCGATCTCGTTCGTCGGCTCGGCCGCGACCGCGCGCTACATCAACACGCGCGGCGCGGAGCAGGGCAAGCGCGTCCAGGCCCTCGGCGGCGCGAAGAACTCGATGGTCGTGATGCCGGACGCCGATCCCGCACTGCTCGCGGGCGGCGTCACCGGCTCGGCCTTCGGCGCCGCCGGCCAGCGCTGCCTGGCCGGCTCGATCGCGGTGCTGGTCGGCTCGCCCGAGGAGCAGGACCGCTCGCGCGACCGGATCCTCGCCGCCACGCGCAAGCTCACGACCGGTCCCGGCGACGATCCGGCGACCGATGTCTGCCCCGTCATCGGGCCGGAGGTGCGCGAGCGGCTGGTCGACGAGATCGCCGCGGCCCAGCGCGACGGCATCCAGATCGCCCTCGACGGCCGCGAGGCCGATGCCGGCGCCGGCGGCGCGAACCTGGGCCCGACGATCCTCGACGCGATCCCGGACGGCCACCGCGTCCTGACGGAGGAGCTGTTCGGCCCCGTCCTCTCGCTCGTCCGCGTCCCCGACCTCGACGAGGCGATCGCGTTCGTCAACAGCAGCCGCTACGGCAACGCGTCGGTGATCTTCACGGAGTCGGGCGGCGCGGCGCGCGAGTACCGCTACCGCGTCGAGGCCGGCATGGTCGGCGTCAACATCGGCGTCGCGGCGCCGATCGCCTGGTTCCCGTTCTCCGGCTGGAAGGACTCGATCGACGGCGACCTGCACGCGAACGGCGACGACGCCTTCGAGTTCTACACGCGCAAGAAGGTGGTGACGACGCGATGGGCCTGAGCACCGGCAACGGTCGCGCTTCCGCGGCCAACCCCGCCCACGACGCGCTGCAGCAGTCGGCGCGCGAGCACCTGCTGCTGCACTTCTCCAAGCAGGGAGCCGCCTACGGCGCCGACCGCGAGCTGCTGGTGCTCGAGCGCGGCGAGGGGCCCTACGTCTTCGACACGCGCGGGCGCCGCTACGTCGACGCGCTCTCGAGCCTGTTCTGCGCGCAGCTGGGCTACTCCTACGGCGAGGAGATGTCGGCCGCGATCGCCGCCCAGCTCGGCACGCTCGCCTTCAACACGAACTGGGGCACCGCCCACCCGGCGGCGATCGAGCTGGCCGAGCAGCTGGCGGCGCGCGCGCCGGGCGACCTCGACCACGTCTTCTTCACGAACGGCGGCTCGGAGTCGGTCGAGTCGGCCTGGAAGATCGCGCGCGAGCACTTCCTCGCCCTCGGCCAGCCGCAGCGGACGAAGGCGATCGCTCGCACGACCGCCTATCACGGCGTGACGCTCGGCGCGCTCGCGCTCACCGGCGTGCCGGCCTACAAGCAGCCGTTCGGCGCGGCGCCGATCGACGTCACGCACGTCGCCAACACGAACGCCTTCCGCGCGCCCGACGGCGACGACCCCGCCGGCTTCTGCGCCCGGCTGCTGCGCGAGGTGCGCGAGGCGGTGGCGGCAGCCGGTCCCGAGGAGGTCGCGGTGATCGTCGCCGAGCCGGTCCAGAACGCCGGCGGTTGCCTGACGCCGCCGCCGGGCTACTGGCGCGGGCTGCGCGAGATCGCCGACGAGCACGGCATCCTGCTCGTCGCCGACTCCGTCATCTGCGGCTTCGGTCGGCTCGGCAACTGGCTCGGGATCGAGCACGAGGGCGTCGTCCCCGACCTCGTCACGACGGCGAAGGGGATCACCTCGGCCTATGCGCCGATGGGCGCGGTGTTCGTGCGGGAGCCCGTCGCCGAGGTCCTCTTCCGGCCGGCGGCCAACCTGCGCCACGGCATCACGTTCGGCGGCCACCCGCTGTCGGCCGCGGTCGCGCTGAAGAACATCGAGATCTTCGAGCGCGACGGCGTGCTCGCGAACGTCGAGGCGCAGACGCCGCACCTCGCCGCGCGGATGGAGGAGCTGCGGGCGCTGCCGCTCGTCGGCGACGTGCGCGGGGCCGGCTTCTTCTGGGCCGTCGAGCTGGTCCGCGACGCCGCCAACGGCACGTTCGACCAGGCCGAGCGCGACGATCTGCTGCGCGGCTTCCTGCCCGGTCGCCTGCTCGAGGCGGGCATCATCGCGCGGGCCGACGACCGCGGCGACAGCGTCGTGCAGATCGCGCCGCCGCTGATCAGCGACGCGGGCGTCCTCGACGAGATCGTCGACGCGCTCGGCGAGGTCCTCGCGGATGCCGGCACGCACATGGGCGCCACGGCCGCCACTGGCGTGTGAGCGACGGGTGAGCACCGCCGCCGAGCCGGTCACCGAGTACCGCAACGTCGTCGCCGGCGCCTCGGTCACTACGGCTGCACCTGGATCAACGACCATCTGCCGTTCCTGTCGGAGATGCCGCACGGCGGCGTCGGTCAGTCCGGCTACGGCAAGGACCTGTCGGTCTACGCGTTGGAGGAGCACACGCGGGTCAAGCATGTGATCGCGAAGCTGCATTGAGGCCGCCGCCCACGTGCCGCTCCGGCCACCTCGACGACGATCGCTGCGCCAGTCCGGCAGGGCGGTCGGTGGTAGCTTGCGGCATACGCGACGAGCCGGGACGGCGGCGTAGGCGTGTCCGGCGCATCGGCCGGGTCCTGGCAACCAGCGCGGGGTTGAGAGGGAAGGGCTGATGAAGGAGGGCTTCATGTACCAGGTGATCGATCCCGGTGGGATCGCCGCACACCCCCGTCGAGTCGCACTGGGTTCGCCATGGCGGTGAGCGAGCCGACCGCTCCGGACGCCGTTGCGTCGGCCGCCGCGAGCGAGGCCGACGTCCGCCTCGACGGCGTCACCAAGCGCTTCGGCGAGATGCTGGCCGTCGACGACCTGACGCTGTCGATCCAGCGCGGCCACTTCTACGCGCTGCTGGGGCCCTCGGGCTGCGGCAAGACGACGACGCTGCGGATGATCGGCGGCTTCGAGGACCCGACCGGCGGGCGCGTCTACCTCGGCGGGGAGGACGTGACCGACCGGCCCTCGCACAGACGCGACGTCAACACGGTCTTCCAGTCCTACGCGCTGTTCCCGCACCTGTCGGTCGAGCGCAACGTCGCGTTCGGGCTCGAGCGGCGCAAGATCGGCAGGGCCGAGGTCAGGCGACGGGTCGGCGAGATGCTCGAGCTGGTGCAGCTCGGCCCGCTCGCGAAGCGCAAGCCGGCGCAGCTCTCAGGCGGCCAGCAGCAGCGCGTGGCGCTCGCGCGAGCGCTCGTCAACCGCCCGCGGGCGCTGCTCCTCGACGAGCCGCTCGGCGCGCTCGACCTGCGGTTGCGCCGCCAGCTGCAGATCGAGCTGAAGCGGATCCAGCAGGAGGTCGGCATCACGTTCGTGCACGTGACGCACGACCAGGAGGAGGCGATGACGATGGCCGACACGATCGTCGTCATGAACCGCGGCCGCGTCGAGCAGGCCGGCACCGCGGAGCAGCTCTACGAGCTTCCCCGCACCGCGTTCGTCGCCAGCTTCCTCGGGCAGTCGAACCTGATCGACGCGCGCGTCGGGGCCGCGGATGGCGCGCGCACGCCGGTCGAGACCCACGACGGCGCCAGGCTCCAGGTCCCGAGCGATCGCGTTGGCGCCCTCGCCGGCGAGCAGGCGAGCGTCGGCGTGCGGCCGGAGAAGATGAGCCTGCTGACGCCCGAGGGGATCGCGCCCGACGGCGCCAACGTGCTGCGCGGCCGCGTCGTCGTCGCCTCGTTCCTGGGCGTCTCGGTGCAGTATCTCGTGACGACCGCGGGCGGCGAGGAGCTGACGGTGATCGCGCAGAACGAGGCCGGCTGCGCGCCGGACGCGTTCGCCGTCGGCCGCGAGGTGCAGCTCTGCTGGGACCCGCGCCACACCTTCGTCGTCGCTCGGGGTGCCGATGAGTGATCGCGAGAAGATCGAATCCGCGCTCGAGCAGTTCTTCGCCGACGAGCGGCTCTCGCGGCGGCGCTTCCTCGGCCGGGGCGCGTCGCTCGGGCTGATGGCGGGCGGCCTCGCGACCGCGATCTCCGCCTGCGGCTCGATCGAGGGCGTCACGAAGAGAAGACTCGGCGCGCTCCAGCAGGCGGCCGCGGGCGTCAACCACCCGAAGGTGCCGATCGGCACGTGGGAGTTCTCGAACTGGCCGCTCTACATCGACAAGAAGGTGCTGAAGACCTTCAACCAGCGCTACGGCGGCACGGTCAAGTACGTCGAGGACATCAACGACAACTACGAGTTCTTCGGCAAGGTCCGCCAGCAGCTGCAGGACGGCGCGCCGATCGGCCGCGACATCGTCGTTCTGACCGACTACATGGCCTCGCGCTGGGTCTCGAGCGGGTACACGATGCCGATCGACAGAAAGAACGTCCCGAACGGGAAGAACCTGACCGCGACGCTGCGCTCGCCGGGCTGGGACCCCAAGCGCCAGTACTCGCTGCCGTGGCAGACGTACGCGACCGGGCTCGCCTACAACGTCAAGCTGACCGGACGCGAGCTGAGATCGATCAGAGAGTTCTTCAACCCGGAGTGGAAGGGCCGCGTGACGGTCCTCTCCGACTGGCACGACTCGGCCGGCCTCGCGATGCTGATGAGAGGCATCGACCCGACGACGGCGACCGTCGACAGATATCTCGAGGCGATCGACTACGTCGGCCAGCAGAACTCGAAGGGCCAGTTCCGCCGCTTCACCGGCAACGACTACACGACCGACCTCACCAAGGGCAACGTCGCGATCGCGATGGCCTACTCCGGCGACGTCGTGCAGCTGCAGAGCGACAACCCGAACCTGCGCTTCGTCTTCCCCGAGGAGGGCGCGATGCTCGCGATCGACAACATGATGATCCCGGAGAAGGCCGCGCACCCGTACGCCGCCGAGGTGATGATGAACTTCGTCTACGAGCCGGAGATCGCCGCCAGAATCTGCGACTACGTGAACTACATCTCGCCCGTCGACGGCGTGCGCGAGATCCTCCTCAGAACCGATCCCGGCGTCGGCAGAAACCAGCTGATCTTCCCCGACAAGGCGACGCTCGAGCGCTGCCACGGGTATCCGGCGCTCAGCAGCGGCGACGAGCTGCTGTGCAACCAGGCGATGGCGAAGGTGACGGGCGCATGAGCGCGATCTCGCTTCGCTGGCGCCGCAGCCTGTTGCCGTGGTGGTTCATGGCACCGGCCCTGATCTGGCTGATCGTCTTCTTCGCCGTCCCGCTGTTCAACCAGCTGAACGTGTCGCTGATGAGCGGCAACGCGGACGCCGGCTATCACTCGACGTGGGCCTTCCACACCTACTGGGACGCGATCCGCACCTACCACGTCCAGTTCCTGCGCTCGCTCGAGTACGCGGCGATCGCGACCGTGATCGACCTGATCATCGCCTTCCCGCTGGCGTACTTCCTCGCGTTCAGAGCGGGCAGATGGCGAAACTTCCTGCTGCTGCTCGTGATCATGCCGTTCTTCGTCTCCTACGTGCTGCGCACGGTCGCCTGGCAGCTGATCCTCAACGACAACGGCTGGGTCGCCGACCGCCTGCGCGACATCGGGCTGGTGAGCCAGCACGGACGCCTGCTGGCGACGAGCACGGCGGTCATCACCGGCATCGCCTACAACTTCCTGCCGTTCATGGTGCTGCCGCTCTACGTCTCGCTCGAGCGGATGGACCGGCGTCTGCTGGAGGCCGCGACCGACCTCTACGCGAGCCGCGTGACGGCGTTCCGCAAGGTGACGGTGCCGCTCGCGATCCCCGGCATCTTCGCCGGCTCGCTGCTGTGCTTCATCCCGGCCTGCGGCGACTACGTCAACGCCGCGCTGCTCGGCACCTCGCGCCAGTACATGATCGGCAACGTCGTGCAGTCGAAGTACCTCGACGTGCTCGACTATCCGACGGCGGCAGCGCTGTCGTTCATCCTGATGCTGCTGATCCTCGTCGGGATCGCGCTCTACGGGCGCGTGCTGGGAAGCCGCAACCTGATGGAGGCGGCGGCATGACTCGCGCAGAGCGCTCGCATGCCGTGTGCGAACTCGCCCAGGGGCTCGCTCGCACGGCCCATACGAACGAGGAGGTGGCGGCATGACTCGCGCAGAGCGCTCGCATGCCGTGTGCGAACTCGCCCAGGGGCTCGCTCGCACGGCGTGCCAGATTGGGCAGGCGGCGGCATGAACGCGCGCGTCCGCACGTGGATGCTGGGGATCTGGTCGACGGCGGCGATCCTCTACCTGTTCATCCCGATCTTCATCGTCGTGCTGTTCTCGTTCAACGACAACAGAGGCCGCTTCAACTTCACCTGGAACGGCTTCACGCTGCGCCACTGGGCCCATCCGTTCAGGGACCCCGACCTCGTCACGGCACTGAGAAACTCGATCGAGATCGGGCTGCTGTCGACGGCGGTCGCGGTCACGCTCGGCACGTTCCTGGCGATGGCGCTCGTGCGCTACCGCTTCCGCGGGCGCGGTGCGATCGACCTCTTCGTCTTCCTGCCGATGGCGACGCCCGAGGTGGTGATGGGGGCCGCGCTGCTGGCGCTGTTCCTCGTCTTCAACGTCAGCACCGGCTTCGTGACGATCCTGATCGCCCACGTGATGTTCTGCCTCTCCTACGTGGTCGTGACGGTGCGCGCCCGACTGGAGGGCATGGACCCCCACATCGAGGAGGCGGCGCGCGACCTCGGCGCGGGGGAGATGACGACGTTCTGGAAGGTCACGCTGCCGATGATCGCGCCCGGCGTGGCCGCTGCCGGGGTGCTCGCGTTCGCGCTGTCGGTCGACGACTACGTGATCACGAGCTTCAACGCCGGCCAGACGCAGACGTTCCCGCTCTTCATCTTCGGCGCGACGCGCCAGGGCGTGCCGGCCGAGGTGAACGTGCTGGCGACGATGCTGCTGATCGCCGTGCTGCTGCTGATGGGCCTGAACGTGCTGCTCCAGCGCCGCCTCTCGCGGCGCGACGCGAGCGGTGGCGGTGCCGAGGCCGTCGAGGAGGAGCCGCGGCCGATGGTCGTGACGCCGGCGCCGAGCGCGGCGGGCTAGGACGGAGGGGGCCTGGGGAGGACGCGGATGGCCGAGGCGCTGCTGATCGTCGACCTGCAGAACGACTTCCTGCCGCCCGCCGGGGCGCTCGCGGTGCCGCGCGGCGATCAGGTGATCGCGCCGATCGACGAGCTCGTCGCCTCCGGCCGCTTCGAGCTCGTCGTCGCGACGCGCGACTGGCATCCACCCGATCACGCCTCGTTCGCCAGCCAGGGCGGCGAGTGGCCCGACCACTGCGTCCGGGGCACGCCGGGAGCGCAGCTGTCGGCGTGCCTCGACGTCAGCGCCGTCGACGCCGTGATCGACAAGGGCGTCGAACGCACCGCCGCCGGCTACTCGGCGTTCGAGGTCGAGGCGCTGCGCGCGCTGCTCCGCGAGGCGCACGTCGACGCGGTCACGATCACCGGCCTGGCGACCGACGTCTGCGTCCTGCACACGGCGCTCGACGCCCTGCGGGAGGGTCTGCGCGTCACGATCTCGACCCGAGCCGTCCGCGGGATCGACGCCCACCGCACGGCCGCGGCGCTCGCCGAGCTCTCCGACGCCGGGGCCCGGGTGGTCTGACGGGACGGTTGGTCGCGGCCTCGACCGGAGCCGTAGCCAGCTGCGGGGAGTCAGTCGACCGCGGTGACGGGGGTACCGCCGACCTTCACCGCGGACGGCGCGACGTTGCCGGGGCTCAGGAGCTTGGTCAGCTCGTGCGCGATCTCGGACGCGGGCTCGTAGGCGTAGTCGGCTCTGCGCGGACCGGCGTGGATGTCGCTGTTGACGGTGACGACGAGCGACAGTCGCTGGCTCGGGAGGTACCAGTCGATCGTGGTGTAGCCGGGAATGCCGCCGTTGTGGCCGATCCAGCCGTCGAAGTCGAAGACGCCGAAGCCGTAGCGCTGGATCCTCGAGTTGGGGGGGAAGCGGACCCAGCGCTGACGCTCGCGCTGCGCGGCCGTCCGCAGCAGCGGGCGGCCCGTGCCGAACAGCGGCGCGGCTCGGAGCAGGTCGGCGACGGTCGAGACGATCCCGCCCGCCGCCCAGGTGGCGGTCGGCGTCGCGAAGGTCGCGTCGCCGAGGCGGCCGTTGATCGTCTGGTTCGTGTAGCCGTTCGGGAACGGCCGCGGCAACGCCGAGGCGCTCGGCAGTGACGTCCCGTGCAGGCCCAGCGGCGTGAAGATCCGCCGCTGCAGCGCGACCGCGAGCGGCTGTGCGGTGATCCGCTCGATGACGCGACCGAGCAACACCGTGTTCGTGTTCGAATACGCCCAGGCGGTGTCCGGAGCGAACAGCGGCGGCAGCGCGAAGCCGAGCTCGAGCATGTGGTCGGGGGTGAAGGTCTCGCCGGTGAGGTACTCGATCGAGAACTGCTGGTTGGCGAAGAAGTCAGCGATGCCGCTCGTCATGTTGCCGAGCTCGCGCAGCGTGATGCGGTCACCGTTCGGGACCCGCGCGACGTAACGCGAGATCGGATCCTCGAGCGACAACCGGCGCTCCTGCGCCAGCTGCAGGACCGCCGTCGTCACGAACGCCTTCGTGACGCTGCCGATGCGCACGTGCTCGTCGGTTCGCATCGGCGCGCGGGTCTCCAGGTTCGCGATCCCCTGCGCGACCGTCCAGGGCTTGCGTCCGGCTCGCTGGACGGCGACGACCGCGCCCGGGAAGTGCTTCGTCCGCAGCTGCTGCGCGACCACGGCCGTCAGGCGTCT
The DNA here is from genome assembly GCA_025964325.1 of Conexibacter sp. Taxonomy (GTDB): domain Bacteria; phylum Actinomycetota; class Thermoleophilia; order Solirubrobacterales; family Solirubrobacteraceae; genus Conexibacter. The sequence goes on along the minus strand of JAOPZA010000246.1, from coordinate 5,664 downwards.
GGCCAGCGACGGCGAAACCGATGGCGACGCCGCTGCTGCGGCCGCCGGCTGCGCGAACGTGCCGAGTGCGATGGCGCCGGCGGCGAGCGCACCGATTCCGCGGAGAACCCGCGACCGTTCCCACGCGACTGGCTGCACGCGACGATCGTACGTGCTGCGGCGGATCGCAACGGGTCGTTGGACGGATGATGCGGAGCGCCGGGGTTGGCGCGACGGTCGTGCTGCGGCGGCGACCACAGTCTTATGCCGGGCGACTACCAGCCTTCTGCGGACGCGGCCCGGAGCGCCCGTACGGGCAGTAGTGTCCGGCCGATGGCGACGAGACGTCTCACGAGCGCCGCCGCGGCGGTCGCCGCCGCGATCCTGCTGACGGTCGCCGGCAGCGCTGCCGCGGCCCGGGCGCAGCGGTGGCAGCAAATCGGGTCGGGTGCGATGAACATCAGCGACCAGGTCGGGCTCGCGCGCACCTCCGACGGGGTGCTGCACGTCGCGTGGCGGCGCGGCGCGGCGGCGCAGGAGCTGCTGCAGACGTCGATCACTGCAGCGGGCACGGTGCGCGCACCGCTGAGCGTGGTGAGCGGCTGGGCGACGGTCGGCAGCCCGGCGCTCGTCGCCCAGGGTCAGGTGCTGTCCGCGTTCTTCCCGGGCACACCGACGCTGGTCACCGGGGACCCGCGGTTCGGGCTCGACCTCGCCCGCAGCCCCGGCGCCGCCACGGCCTGGATGGTGAATCCGACGGCGATCGCCCAGAGCCAGTTCTCCGGGGCGAGCACGCCGGCGGCAGCGGTCACGCCGTCCGGGTCGTCGCTGCAGGCGTGGCACGCGCCGGAAGGCACGGTCGTCCATGTGGGGCTCGACCCGGCCGTTCCCGCCGTCGGCGGTTATGGCGCGGGCACCGACCAGGCGCTTGCCACCACGCCCGACGGTCAGGCGAAGGTCGCGTGGTGCACCAATCTCGGCGCGCGCACCGGCGTGTTCGTCGCCGGGGTCGATCCCGCAGGCGGCACCCGGATCGGCGCCCCGCTGCTGCTGCCGCAGACCGGCCGCTGCCCGGCGGACACCCGCGTCGCGCTCGCCGCGCCCAGATACGCGAATCCGTTCAAGCACGTGCTCGGCGACCCCCATGCATACGTCTGGGATTCGTTCTTGGTCGCCGCCAGCGACGACAGCGGCCGGCGCGTGCGCCTCTTCCAGGTGACGCGGGACACGAGAGACTTCAGCCGCTACAACCTCTGGACCGGGCCGACCGTGTCCACGGGTCAGTCGTTCAAGCAGCAGATCGCGCTCGCCCTCGCACCGCAGTACGACGGCGGCATCTGGCTCGGCTGGTACGACAGCGACTCGGGTGGCCTGGTGTTCCGCCACTCGTTCAATGCGATCGACTGGGGCGCCGCCGTCAGCGTCGCGCTGCCGGCCCACGGGTCGATCTCCCAGCTCCAGCTCGACGCCCAGGACGACCGCGTCGACGTCGTCGCGCGCGTCGCCGATGCCGAGAACCGCGTCGGCCTCTTCGCGACCCAGGTGCGGCCGGGCCTGACGCTCGAAGCCGGTTCCCGACTGGGGATCAAGCGCAGGGGGTTCCACGTCCTGGATGCCAACCGCGCCGTCGGTCGCGCTACCGTCCGCGTCGCCGGACGCACGCTGACCACGAGCGCGAGCGGCTTCGCCAAGGCCGACCTGCCGCCGGGCGCCTACAGAGCGACGGCGTCGAAGGCCGGCTACGTCGAGGCGACTTTGCGGATCCAGCTTCGCTGAGCCGGAAGCGCCAAGGGCGTTCGGGCGCCGTCAGCGCCCATTGAGGTGGATCACGCCGACGTCGTCGAGGCCGGCGAGGGCACGCTGGCGCTCGTCTACGCCGAGCACGACGACGCGCTGGTACTGGCGCATGCCTGCGGCCCCGGCGCTGTCTACCGCGTGTTCCTGATCGCGACGCAGCAGCGCCGCGGTCGCGGGTCGAGCTGCGCGCGGTTCGGCGATTCGCCGAGGCCGTCGAGGGCGCCCTCCACGAGGGCGAGGTTGAGCCCGCAGACGAGGGCGGGATGCGTCGCGGCGACGGTCGGGAACGGGCAGTTGCGGAGGCGGACGGTCCCATCCGGGTCCTCGACCGGCTCGTAGCCGCGTTCGCGCAGCAGCGTCTGCAGCGCGTCCGGCCGCGAGCGCGCGTCGCTGTCGCGGTTGCGTGCAAGGTCCCGTCCGTGCTCTCGCGCGGCGTCGCGTGCCGCGTCCTCGCCCTCGGCGACGGCATGCGCGAGCAGGCGCGCGACGAGCTCGTAGTCGCGGTGGGGGAAGCTGACCGCGAACTCGCGCTCGGGCCGCGCGTAGAGCTTCGCGGGTCGTCCGGCGCCCGGTCCCGAGCGTCCTGTGGCACGGCGGTATGACGTGCACAGCAGGCCGTGCTCGGCGAGCTTGTCGAGGTGGTAGGCGGCGAGTGAGCGGCTGATCGTCGTCGCGCCGGCGGCCTCGTCGCGGCCGACGGGCTCGTCGCGTTCGGAGACGTAGTCGTACAGGCGGCGGCGCACCGGATCCTCCAGGACGGCGAGGCTGGCGAGGTCCTCGGCGCTGCCGCAGGGCCGGGAAGTAGGCATGCCTCGCACTCTATTACCAATGTCGGTTGACGAAGGGCCGGGGGCCGCGTAGGGTCAGGTCAAGAACAGTTGGTTTTAGAAGGGCCGCACGCGACGCGGCCAATTGAAAGGAGCCCCGACGGCATGACCGACGCCTCGATCGATGTGTACGCGGACGATCCGCCGATCGCAGCGGTGCCGTCGTGCGACGTCGGCGCGCCGCGTACCGCCGCGCGCATCGACGCCGTGGCGGCGGCGCACGCGGCGCGTGATCTGCTGATCGCGCTCGGGGTCGATCCGACGGCTGAGAACGTCCGCGGCACGCCGCGGCGCATGGCCGCGGCGTACGCGGAGCTGCTTACGCCGCGGCCGTTCGAGCTGACGACGTTCGCGAACGAGGACGGGTATGACGAGCTCGTGATCGCCCGCTCGATCCCGTTCCACTCGCTCTGCATGCATCACGTGCTGCCGTTCGTCGGCGTTGCCCACGTCGCCTACCTCCCCGGCGAGCGGATCGCGGGGCTCTCGAAGCTCGCGCGCGTCGTCGAGCACTTCGCGCGCGACCTGCAGCTGCAGGAGCGTCTGACCCAGCAGATCGCCGCCCTGCTCCAGGAGCGCCTCGATCCGAAGGGCGTCGGCGTGGTGCTCGAAGCCGAGCACATGTGCATGGCGTTGCGCGGCGTGCAGACGTCGGGGACGCGCACCGTCACCTCTGCGTTGCACGGGGCGGTCCGCGACGACCCGCGCACGCGGCAGGAGTTCCTCAGCCTGACAGCGACAGGAGGCATGGGATGACCAGGGTGCAGACGTTCGTCATCGTCGGCGCGGCCCTCGCCGGCGCGAAGGCGGCCGAGACGCTGCGAGAGGAGGGCTTCGACGGGCGCGTCGTGCTGATCGGCGCCGAGCCGGACCGTCCCTACGAGCGCCCGCCGCTTTCGAAGGAGTACCTGCGTGGCGAGGCCGGTCGCGAGAAGGTCTACGTCCACGACGAGGGCTTCTACGCGGAGCACGAGATCGAGCTGCGGACCGCGACGGCGGTCGAGCGCCTCGAGCCGGGCTCGCACGAGGTCGTGTTGGCGGGCGGCGAGCGGCTCGCATACGACCGTCTGCTGCTGAGCACGGGCGCGGAGCCGCGGCGGCTGACGATCCCGGGCGCCGAGCTCGAGGGGGTCCATGTGCTGCGGACGGTCGCCGACTCCGATCGCCTGCGGGCGCGGCTCGATCGCGGTGGCCACCTGGTGGTGGTCGGCGCCGGCTGGATCGGCTCGGAGGTGGCCGCCTCGGCGCGCCAGCGCGGCATGGAGGTGACGGTCCTCGACCCGCTGTCGGTCCCGCTGGAGCGCGTGCTCGGCCGGGAGGTCGGCGGGATCTACCGCGACATCCATCTCGACCATGGCGTGCGGATGCTGCTCGGGACCGGTGTGGAGGCGTTCGAGGGCGCCACCGCGGTCGAGCGGGTGCGCATTTCCGGCGGCCGGGCGATCGACTGCGATCTCGTCGTCGTGGGCATCGGCGTGACGCCTCGCACGGAGCTCGCCGCCAACGCCGGCATCGCCGTCGAGAACGGGATCCTCGTCGACGACCGGCTGCGCACGAGCGCTGCGGCCGTCTTCGCCGCCGGCGACGTCGCGAACGCCGAGCACCGGCTGTTCGGGCGGCTGCGGATCGAGCACTGGTCCAACGCGCTGCACCAGGGTCCCGCCGCGGCGCGCGGCATGCTCGGCCGCGGCACCGCCTACGATCGCGTGCCGTACTTCTTCTCCGACCAGTACGACGTGGGGATGGAGTACAGCGGCTACGCGGTCGGCTGGGACGAGGTCGTCTTCCGAGGCGACCCGGCGAGCCGTGAGTTCATCGCGTTCTGGCTGCGCGAGGGGCGCGTGCTGGCGGGCATGAACGTCAACGTGTGGGACGTCACCGACTCGATCCAGGCGCTCGTCCGCGAGCGCGCGCCCGTCGACCGCGCGCGCTTGACGGACCCCGGCACGCCGCTTGAGCAGCTCGCCGAGAGGAGGACGTCATGAGCCGCCTGGGGTCGCTTCAGGCCGCGGGTGTGTCCATCTGGTTGGACACGCTCTCACGTGAGCTGCTCGAGACGGGGGCGTTCGGCAGGCTCGTCGCGGAGGATGCGGTGACCGGGGCGACGTCGAACCCGACGATCTTCGCGAAGGCGATCACGACGTCCGATCGCTACGACGATCAGCTGCACGAGCTCGCCGATGCCGAGGTGACCGACGTGCGCGAGGGGTTCTTCGCGCTCGCGTTGGACGACGTACGTCGCGCGGCGGAGGTGTTGCGGCCGGTCTACGAGCGCAGCGCGGGCCGCGATGGCTTCGTGTCGTTCGAGTGCACCCCTGACCTGGCCGACGACGCCGATGCGACGGTCGCCCAGGCGCAGGAGCTGTGGCGACGCCTGGCGGCGCCCAACGTGATGATCAAGGTGCCCGCCACGGACGCGGGGGTCGCGGCGATCGAGCAGCTGACCCGTCGCGGCGTCAACGTCAACGTCACCCTGCTCTTCTCGGTGGCCCGCTACGAGCAGGTGATCGACGCCTACCTACGCGGCCTCGAGGCCCGCGCCGCTGCTGGTGCGCCGTTGGAGCAGATCGCGTCGGTCGCCTCGTTCTTCGTCTCGCGGATCGACGTCGAGGCCGACAGGCTGCTTCCCGCCGACTCGCCGCTGCGCGGACGGGTCGCGATCGCCAACGCCCGCGTGGCCTACCAGCGCTACGTGGAACGGTTCGCCGGCGAACGCTGGGAGGCGCTGCGGCGCGGTGGGGCGCGACCGCAGCTCCCGTTGTGGGCGAGCACCGGGACCAAGGATCCGGCGTACCGAGACGTGCTTTACGTCGAGGAGCTGATCGGTCCCGACGTCGTCAACACGATGCCCGAGGCGACGCTGCGGGCATTCGCCGACCACGGCCGCGTCGCGCGGACCGTCGACGCCGACCCGGGCGAAGCCGAGCGAGCGCTGGCCGCGACGCGCGCCGCCGGCGTCGATCTCGAGCGCATCACCGGCGATCTGGAACGCGAGGGCATCCAGGCCTTCTGCGCCTCCTACCGCCTGCTGCTCGACCGCGTCCAGTCGAAGCTCCCCGCG
>JAOPZA010000187.1 GCA_025964325.1 Conexibacter sp. | reverse complement strand
CGGGCAGCGCCACGAAGGCGGCGAAGGCGGAGCGCAGCGAGAGCAGCCGGCGCGCCGGACGCAGCGCCGCGACGACCGCGGCGCCGCCGCGCAGCGCGAGGGCGAGGAGGCCGCCGACGAGCAGGGCGGCCGGCAGCGCCCACCAGCCGCCGTCGCCGAAGATCCCGTTCAGTCCGCTCGGATGGCCGGTCGCGAAGAGCCCCTCGAGGAGCTCCTGGCCGGCGTAGACGGCGACCAGCGCGAGCGCGGCCAGCAGCCAGACGCGCAGCCCGGGCCGGCGCGGGGCGGACGTCGTCGCGCGGCCGCTGCGACCGCCACGGCCGTTCCGACGCGCGCGGCCGGCGACGGCGGTCGGCGCGGTCGCCCAGCGGTGTGCGAGCAGGCCGAGCGAGACGCCGATCGCGAGCGTCGCGAGCAGCACGATCCAGGGCGTCAGCGAGGAGAGATAGCCGTGCCCCTGCGTCGTCAGCGCCTTCGAGGCGTGCGGACCGAAGGCGAGCTCGTAGCGCAGCTGATGCACCGCGAGCGCGGCGCCCGGCATCAGGGCCGCACCCCGCAGCGCGGGCGAGATCGTCTGCGTCAACAGGCGCAGGCCGCGGGCGCCGCCGGCGCGTCGGTGCGGCCTCGGTCGCTGTCGCTCGTGGGCTCGGCCCAGCATCGCGACCCGCAGCTTACTCGCGCGCGGCGCGCCGCGGGCAGCGTGTGCCCGACCCGTGTCAGGGCGTCGGCGTCGCGCGCGGCTCGGCCCCGGTCGGCTCTCCCACGGGCCCGCTCTGCGGGGGTAGGATCGCCTCGTGCCCTCCTACGACTACGTGATCGTCGGGGCCGGGTCCGCCGGCTGCGTGCTCGCCGGCCGCCTCAGCGAGGATCCGGCGACGCGGGTGCTGGTGCTCGAGGCGGGCGAGAAGGACCGCAGCCCGAACATCAAGATTCCGGCGGCCTTCGCGAGACAGTTCCACACGAAGCTCGACTGGGACTTCGCGACCGAGCCGGAGCCGCACGTCGACGGCCGCTCGCTCTACATCCCGCGCGGCAAGGGCGTCGGCGGCTCGAGCTCGATGAACGCGATGCTCTACGTCCGCGGCCGCCCGCTCGACTACGACCTGTGGGAGCGCCAGGGCGCCGCCGGCTGGGGCTGGGACGACGTGCTGCCGTACTTCCTGCGGGCCGAGGACAACGTCCGCGGCGCCTCCGAGTTCCACGCCGCCGGCGGTCCCCTGCGGGTCTCCGAGCAGCGCTCGCCGCGACCGCTCTCCGCTCGCCTGATCGCCGCCAGCGAGGCCGCCGGGATCCCGCGCGCGACCGACTACAACGGCCCCGAGCAGGACGGCGTCGCGCTCTTCCAGGTGACGCAGCGCAACGGGCAGCGCTGGAGCGCCGCCGACGCCTACCTGAAGCCCGCGCTGGCGCGGCCCAACCTCGAGCTGCGCACCGGCGTGCAGGTGCTCGGCGTCGAGCTCGACGGGACGCGCGCGACGGGGGTGCGGGTCGCCGCCGGTCGGGACGCTCGCGACGTCGAGGTCGTCCGCGCCGAGCGCGAGGTGATCCTCAGCGCCGGCTCGATCCAGTCGCCGCAGCTGCTGCTGCTGTCCGGCATCGGCGCGGCCGACGAGCTGCGCGCGGTCGGCGTCGAGCCGCGTCACGAGCTGCCCGGGGTCGGCCGCAACCTGCAGGACCATCCCTTCGTCTCGGTCATCTGGGAGGTCTCCGACACCGGCACGATGTACGGCGCCGACCGCCGCAAGCCGCTCGCCGAGTGGCTGCTGCGGCGCAGCGGCCCGCTGACGTCGCCGATCGCGGAGGTCAACGCCTTCGTGCGGACGCGAGCGGGCCTGCCGGCGGCCGACGTCCAGTACCACATGGGCGCCGCCTACTACGAGAACCACGGCGCCGAGCGCTACCGCGGCCACTGCATCGTGATCGCGCCGGTGCTCGTCTCGCCGCAGGCGCGCGGCCAGGTCTGGCTGCGCTCGGGCGATCCGGCCGACAAGCCGCGGATCGTGACCAACTCGCTCTCCCACGCGGACGACGTCGACTCGCTGATCGCCGGCATCCGGCTGGCGCGCGAGATCGCCGCCCACAGTCCGCTGCGCGAGGTCGTCACGCAGGAGCTCAAGCCGGGGCCGGGCGTGGCGGATCGCGCCGAGCTGGAGGAGGACCTGCGCCGCCGGCTGCAGCTGATCTACCACCCGGTCGGGACCTGTCGGATGAGCGACACGGACCCGGAGGCCGTGCTCGACAGCCAGCTGCGGGTGCACGGGATCGAGGGGCTGCGCGTGGTCGACGCCTCGGTGATGCCGGTGATCCCTGGCGGCAACACGAACGCGCCGACGATCATGGTCGCCGAGCGCGCCGCCGACCTGATCCGCGGCCGGCGCCCGGCGCGGCCGGCCGTGACGCGCCTCTAGGCGCGCCGGCGGCGCTGCCGCGTCGTCGTCGACCCCCACGCTCGAGTCGTCGGGACCGGCCACGCCATGGACACCACGCTCTCGATCGCCCGGCCGCCGCGCCACCTTTCGATGCGCGCCTCGGCGTGAGCGTAACCTCGGCCCCCCGCGACGCGGCCGGACGCGCGCAGGGAGATGCCCATGACCACGAGCGG
>JAOPZA010000169.1 GCA_025964325.1 Conexibacter sp. | reverse complement strand
CGCGCTCGTTCCGCGAGCAGCCGACGCCCGAGCTGGCGTACTCGGCGCAGCGCAGCCTGACCTCCGCGATCTCGCCGAACGAGCGGCTGCAGTACCTCCTGCACCCGTGGACGAGCTTCGTGATCGTGCCGCTGTTCGCGCTCGCGAACGCCGGCATCCACATCGACGGCACGCTGCTGAGCGACGCCGTCCACTCGTCCGTGACGCTGGGGATCGTCGTCGCCTACGTGGTCGGCAAGCCGGTCGGGATCGTGCTGGCGTCGTGGCTCGGCACGCGCAAGGGGCTCGGCGGCGGACGGCTCGCGATCACGTGGCCGGGGCTGATCGGGACCGGCGCCGCCGCCGGCGTCGGCTTCACCGCCTCGCTGCTGATCGCCCACCTCGCCTTCAGCGGCGCGCTGCTGGACCAGGCGAAGCTCGGCGTGATCGTCTCCGCGATCCTGTCGCCGCTCGTCGCCTGGCTGATCTTCCGCGCGATCGAGCACGTCCCCGAGCAGGTGCGGGCGCGTCAGCTCGGCAGCACGGCGGAGGAGCTGGTCGACCTCGCCGACGACGTCGACCCCGAGCACGACCACATCCGCGGCCACGCCGACGCGCCCGTCACGCTCGTCGAGTACGGCGACTTCGAGTGCCCCTACTGCGGTCAGGCGGAGCCGGTCGTCCGGGAGCTGCTGGCGGAGAACGACGACGACCTGCGCTACGTCTTCCGCCACCTGCCGCTGAGCGACGTGCACCAGCGCGCCCAGACGGCGGCCGAGGCGGCCGAGGCGGCCGGCGCGCAGGGACGGTTCTGGGAGATGCACGACACGCTGCTCGCCCACCAGGACGAGCTCGCGCCCCGCGACCTCCGTCGCTATGCCGAGGAGCTCGGACTCGACCTCGAGCGCTTCACCGAGGACCTGCGGCGGCGGCGCTTCGCGGCGCGGGTCGCGGGCGACGTCGCGAGCGCGGACGCGAGCGGCGTCTCCGGCACGCCGACCTTCTTCGTCAACGGCCGCCGTCACCACGGCGTCTACGACATCGCGACGCTGACGGGCGCCGTTCAGTCGGCGCGGCGTGCGGCTGCCGCACGCGAGCAGCGCGAGGCGTTGGAGGCGACGTAGGGAGGGACCGGTCGCCGGCCGCGGACGGCCGGCCCTACCGTGGGATCGCCCAGACGCGCGAGAGGTCGCCGGTCGCGAGGTCCTCGGCGGCGATCCAGAAGAACAGCCGCACGCCGGGCTCACCGCTCCAGGCGAGCGGCTCCTCGACCGTCAGCTGCAGCAGCAGCCGCCAGCGGGCCGCTTCGGATGCGGTGACGCGATCGAGCTGCGAGGGCGGATCCGCGTCGAGGTGGCGGGCGGTCAGCTCGCAGACGCGCTCCATCGTCCCGCTCGTCTCGTCCGGGTGGCCGAGCAGGCGGTGGTATGCGACCAACGGAGCGCCGTCGTCCTCCGACTCGACGCCCTGGCGCAGCGCCAGCTCCCGGCGCACGCGCACGTACGCATCGTGCGCGTCGCCGTCCAGCTCGAGCGCCTGGACCGCCGGCGCCCAGACCCGCGGCAGCGTCAGCTCGGTCGACAGCCGCAGCGGCTGCCCGCCGCGTGCGCCGACCGCGCCCTGCGGCTCGAGCAGCACCCGCGCCGCGCCCCGCTGCGCCGCCTGCAGGCCGCTGGGCGCGCGCTCGGTGTCGAAGAAGAACAGCAGCCGGCCCGCGCGCGGGAACGGCCACGCGCCGAGCCACGCGCCGAGCGCGGGGTCGGCCAGGTCGAGCTGCGCGACGGCGCTGAGCCGGCCGGCCGCCCATCCGGGCGATTCGCCGCCGGGCTCGGGGGAGGGCTCGCCACCGAGCCAGGCGCCGACCGGGCCGGGCTCGCCGACGGCGCCGTCGACCGGCGGCGTGAGGCGCACGCTCGGGTGCGCGAGGCGTCGCAGCGCGTCGTCGCGTCCGTGGAGGCCCGCCTCGCTCGCGAGCGCGAGCAGCTCGTCGATCGAGAGGCAGCGCTCGGCCGCGCGCGCCGAGGTGCGCGACGGGGCCGTGGTCGGCGCGAGGAGCGACGGCTCGCGCGGCGGCGACGGGAGCGGCAACGGCTCGTCCTCGGCGCCGGCCACCTCGCGCATGCCGCGCGCGGCGGTGCGGGCGAAGTCGCGCAGGAAGGCGCGGCGGCTGCTGCCGCGCTCACGAGCGTGATCGGCCACGGGCACGATGGTAACGACCGCTCGCTCGCCAACGGCGCGCGGGAACCTCGCCGGCCGTCGTGCACACTCAGGGGAGCAACCGAACCCCTGGAGACGACATGGCGAACCCCGCGCAGCCCGCGCAGCCGGCGACGGCGATCGATCCGAGAGCGAGACGGCCCCTGCGCGCGGTGGTGCAGGCCGTCGAGGAGCTGACGCCGCAGATGGTGCGCATCGTCGTCGGCGGGGAGGAGCTCGCCGACTTCGCGATCAGCGGCGCGTTCACCGACCACTACGTGAAGCTGCAGCTTCCCGCCCCCGGCGCGGCGTACGACGCGACCGCCGACTACGACGAGGTGCGCGACCGCCTGCCGCGCGAGCAGTGGCCGCGGACCCGCACCTACACCGTCCGCGCCTGGGACCCGGCGCGCGGGCTGCTGAGCATCGACTTCGTCCACCATGGCGACGAGGGCGTCGCGGGCCCGTGGGCGGCCGCAGCTCGGCCGGGCGACGCCCTGCAGCTGCGTGCCACCGCCGGCGGCGCCTACGCGCCCGACCCGGACGCCGGCTGGCACCTGATGGCGGGCGACAGCAGCGTGATCCCGGCGATCTCGGCCTCGCTCGCGCGCATCGCCGCGGGCGTGCCCGCCCACGTCTTCCTCGAGGTCGACGACGCGCGCGAGCAGCAGCCGCTGGAGAGCCCGGGCGAGCTCCACGTCACCTGGCTTCACCGCGACGAGCGGCGCGAGCGCGGAGACGGCGTCGAGGAGCCGCTGCTCGAGGCCGTCCGCGCGCTCGCGTTCCCGGCCGGCGCCGTCCACGGCTTCGTCCACGGCGAGGCCGGCGCGGTGCGGGCGCTGCGTCGGCACCTGCTGGTCGACCGCGGCGTGCCGCGCGAGGCGCTCTCGGTCTCCGGCTACTGGAAGCGCAGCCGCACCGAGGAGGGCTGGCGCGCGGACAAGCCCGAGTGGAACCGCCAGGTCGAGCAGGACGTCAGCTGACGACCGTCAGGTCGCGTCCCGGACGCACGAGCCGCGCCCGACGCCGTACCGTTCGTGATCTCGACCACCCGAAGGAGCGCTCCGATGGCCCCCATCACCCGCGGCTTCCTTGGCCGCCGCCCCGACGTCGACCCCACCCGCATCCCGCCGGGGCAGTACTTCGAACGCGGCTTCCCCGTCCTGTCGGCCGGCCCCACCCCGCGCCCCGACCTCGCCGCCTGGAGCTTCACGATCGACGGCGCCGTCGGGCGGTCGGCCTCGTGGTCGTGGGACGACTTCATGGCCCTGCCGAAGGAGACCTTCACCGTCGACATCCACTGCGTGACGAAGTGGTCGAAGCTCGACACCGCGTGGGGCGGCGTGTCGCTCGACACGCTGCTCGACGGCGTCGAGACGCAGGCCGAGTACGTGACGGCGTGGTCCGAGGGCGGCTACACGACGAACGTGCCGCTCGCCGACCTGCGCGGCGGCAGGGCGTGGGTCGCCTACGAGTACGACGGCGCGCCGCTCGAGCCCGAGCACGGCGGCCCCGCGCGGCTGCTCGTGCCGCACCTCTACTTCTGGAAGAGCGCCAAGTGGGTGCGCGGACTGACCGTCACGGTCCAGGACCAGCCGGGCTTCTGGGAGCAGAACGGCTACCACAACTACGGCGACCCGTGGCGCGAGCAGCGCTACTGGAGCGACTGATCTCCGCACCGCAGCGCCTCTCGTGGCGGATCGCGACGGTCCGCGAGGTGATCGAGGAGAACCCGCGGGCGCGCTCGCTCGTGCTCGATGTGCCGGCGTGGGCCGGCCACCGCGCCGGCCAGCATCTCGACGTGCGCCTGACGGCCGAGGACGGCTACCAGGCGCAGCGCTCCTTCTCGATCGCTTCCCCACCGGAGCAGCCGACGGTCGAGCTGACGGTCGACCCGATCGAGGACGGCGAGGTCTCGCCCTACCTGACGCAGGCGGTGCGGGCCGGCGACGAGCTGGAGGTGCGCGGGCCGATCGGCGGCCCGTTCACGTGGACGGTCGACGACGGCGGCCCGCTGCTGCTGCTCGGCGGCGGCTCGGGGCTCGTCCCGCTGATGGCGATGCTGCGCCATCGCGCCGCGCGCGAGAGCACGATCGAGACGCGGGCGCTGATCTCCGTCCGCACCGCCACCGACGCGCTCTACCGCCGCGAGCTGGCCGAGCTCGGCCCGCGCGAGGGCCTCGAGGTGCGCTGGACCTACACGCGCACGGCGCCGCCCGGCTGGGACGGCTGGCGCGGGCGCGTCAGCGCCGAGATGCTGGAGCTGCTCGGCTCGCCGGCGGCGCCGCAGGCGCGGCCGCGCGTCTTCGTCTGCGGCCCGACCGGCTTCGTCGAGCACGTCGCGACGCTGCTGGTCGACGCCGGGCACGACCCCGCGCGCGTCCGCACCGAGCGCTTCGGGCCGAGCTGAACGAGCGGCGGGCGCCCGGCCTCGCGACGCTGCGCGACGGCGCCGCCGCGAGCGCCGGCGAAACTTAATGAATCGAGCGCGCGAGCGTCGGCGTCGGCACGACCACGACCGGCACGTCGAGGGCGGCCACGACGCGAGCGCTCACGCTGCTGCGCCGGCGCCGGTGGCGCGACCGCGGTCGCCGCCCGAGCACGACCATCTCGTGCCCGCCGGCGCGCGCTTCCGCGATGATCGACGCGGCCGGCACGCCGCCCCGCACGAGCACCGCGGCGTCGAGGTCGGCCGGCACGCGCGCGAGCGCCTCGGCGCCGCACCTGCGGGCCTGCTCCTCGGCGGCGCGGACGCGCTTCCCGAAGAACCAGAAGTCGGAGCGGACGATGACGGCCAACAGCTGCAGGCGCGCGTCGCGGTCGCGAGCGAGCGCCACCGCAGTCGGCAGCAGGAGGCCGGTCTCGAGCGCGAGGGCGTCGATGGCGCAGAGGATCGCGCGGCGCGGCCCCCCGCCCCATTCCCGCGGCTGCACGGGGCCGGCCGGAGGCGGATGTTCGATCGTAACCGACACCAGTTCACCGTAGCAGCGAAACGGACGATAGTTCTCAATTGAGCTCGCCGGCCGACGGCCTGGCGCGGGCGCGTTAGCGCCCGGCGTCGTGCTGCGGAGTCACGACGCTAGGCGGGACGCTCGGCGCCGAGCGCCTCGAGCGCGAGCCGGAACGCGCGCCGCTGCTCGGCTCTCGGCGTGTTCGGGCGGACGACCGCGGTCAGCATCGCCATCAGGGTGCGGACGTCCTCGACGGTCAGGTCCGGCCGCACGACGCCGGCCTCCTGCGCGACCTGCAGCGGCGCGCGGAAGACGTCGTGCACGCGCCGCCGCAGGGCCACGAACCCTCTCGGCAGCGGCGCGCGCGGCGGCAGCAGCTCGACGAGCGGGAGCGTGTCGGTCTGCAGCCGCAGGGCCGCCCGGAACAGCGTCAGGAAGGCGTCGGGCGACGGCGGGAGCGCCGCCGCGCACTCCTCGAGACGGCCGACGTGGTGGTCGAGGATCCCGATCAGCAGATCCTCGCGCGACGGGAAGTGGCGGTAGATCGTCGCGCGCCCCACGCCGGCGGCCTGCGCGATGTCGTCGAACGACACGTCGATCCCACGCTCGGCGTAGAGCTGAGCGGCCGCGCGCAGGAGCGCGTCGCGGTTGGCGCGAGCGTCGGAGCGGAGCGACGGAGCGGCGTCGTAGGCGCACACTCCACGAGCCTACGGTGCCGGGCGGGCGATAGTCTCGAGCGAGACCGATTCCCACGTCATCTGACCAGCGGGAGACGACATGGCCGACCGACCGATCCTGATCGCCTACGACGGGTCCGACAATGCCGCGCACGCGATCGACGTCGCCGCGGAGCTGCTGGGCGGCGGCCGCGCCGAGGTCGCTCACGCCTGGGAGCCGGTCGCGAGCGCCGCCGCGCGCGCCGCCGTCTACGCCGTCGCGATGGACAGCTCGAACGCCGCGGTGGAGGCGGAGCGCGAGCGGGCCGCGCAGGTCGCCCGCAGAGGGATCGAGCTGGCGGCCGCCGCCGGCTTCGACGCCGGCGGCGCCGCGATCAGGGGCGACGGCCCGCTCTGGCAGACGCTCGTCGAGCGCATCGACGAGCTGCAGCCGCGCGTCGTCGTGATGGGGACGCGCGGGCTGACCGGGCTGCGCTCGGCGCTTGCCGGCAGCGTCTCGCGCAATGTCACCTCCCACTCCAACCGCCCGGTGCTGACGGTCCCGCTCGAACGCACGTAGCGCGCACGGCGAGCGCGCACCCGCACGCCACCCGCAGCACCGCGCGCGCCCATAGAGTTGCGCCGTGCCGGCGCACGACGAGCCACCGGTACCGCTGCGGCGGATCTACGAGCTCTATCTCGTCGTCTTCATCCTGCCCGCGGCGCGGCGACAGGCCCGGGACAAGTGTCCCGGCGACGCTCGCTAGACTCGCTGCGTCGTCGCAACTGGCGTTCGGGTGGGGCACCACCGGGGAGCGACGACGCCGTTCTTGCCGCCGCGCGCCTGGGCACACCGTCCGTGATCCGACCTCTGCGAGGACGCCCGCCATGACGAGCTCTGACGTCACCACCACCGTCTCGATCCCCGAGGACCTGAAGCCCTCCGACGGCCGCTTCGGCGCCGGACCGTCGAAGGTCCGCCGCGCGCAGCTCGAGCGGCTGGTGAACGGAGACGGCGCCGCGCTGATGGGCACCTCGCACCGCCAGAAGCCGGTCAGAGCGCTCGTCGGCCGCGTCCGCGCCGGCCTCGCCGAGCTGTTCGCGCTGCCCGACGGCTACGAGGTCGCGCTCGGCAACGGCGGCACGACCGCGTTCTGGGACGCCGCCGCCTTCGGCCTCGTGCGCGAGCGGGCACTGCACCTCGCCTACGGCGAGTTCTCGCAGAAGTTCGCCGCCTCGACCGGCGGGGCGCCGTTCCTGCAGGAGTCGATCGTCGTCTCGGCCGAGCCCGGCGACGCGCCCGCGCCGAGGGCCGACGCGCGCGCCGACGTCGTCGCCTGGGCGCACAACGAGACCTCGACCGGCGTGATGGTCCCGGTGCAGCGGGTCGGCGACGGCCTCGTCCTGATCGACGCGACCTCGGGCGCCGGCGGCCTGCCGCTGAACGCCGCCGACGCCGACGTGTACTACTTCGCGCCGCAGAAGAGCTTCGCCGCCGACGGCGGGCTGTGGCTCGCGCTGCTGAGCCCGGCGGCGCAGGAGCGGATCGCCGAGCTCGGCGCGAGCGACCGGTGGATCCCCGAGTTCCTCTCGCTCACGACCGCGCTCGAGAACTCGAGGAAGGACCAGACCTACAACACGCCGTCGATCGCGACGCTCGTGCTGCTGGCCGACCAGATCGAGTGGATGCTGGCGGGCGGCGGCCTCGACGGGATGGTCGCGCGCACGACCGCCTCCTCGCAGCACCTCTACCGCTGGGCCGAGGCGTCGTCGTTCGCGACGCCCTTCGTCGGCGATCCCGCGAAGCGCTCGCTCGTCGTCGGCACGATCGACTTCGACGAGTCGGTCGACGCGGCGGCGGTCGCGAAGGCGCTGCGCGCGAACGGCATCGTCGACACCGAGCCCTATCGCAAGCTCGGGCGCAACCAGCTGCGGGTCGCGATGTTCCCGGCAGTCGAGCCGGCCGACGTGCAGGCGCTGACCGCCTGCGTCGACTACGTCGTGGACGCGCTGCTCTGACCGACGCCGGCGCGGCCGGCGAACCCGCCACCGAGGGAGATCCGATGACCGACCCGTCGCAGCAGTCCCGCAGCGCGCTCGTGTTCGGGGCGCGCAATCTCGGCCGGGCGGTCATCGAGCTGCTCCTCGCGCGCGGCTGGTCGGTCGCGGGCGCCGCCCGCTCCGACGCGACGCTCGCCGGCGTGCGCGCCGCCGGCGCGCTCGCGCTGCGCGCCGACGTGACCGACCGCGCGAGCGTCGAGCGCGCGCTCGCCGAGGC
>JAOPZA010000137.1 GCA_025964325.1 Conexibacter sp. | reverse complement strand
CACATGGGCCACATCAAGATGATGGGTGCCACGCAGCCGTTCATCAGCGGAGCGATCTCAAAGACGGTCAACCTCCCGCAGACGGCCACCGTCGAGGACATCGCGGACGCCTACATCCAGGCCTGGCGCCTCGGCGTGAAGGCGCTGGCGATCTACCGCGACGGGTCAAAGACCGCGCAGGCGCTACGCACCGACGCGCAGCAGGACGCACCGCTGTCGGAATCGACGGAGGCCGCGATCCAGAAGGCGGTCATCGAGGCGCTGGCCAAGGCTCCACCGAAGCGTCACCGGATGCCGCGCGAGCGCCAGTCGATCACGCACAAGTTCAACATCGGCGGCCACGAGGGCTACATCACGGCCGGCATGTACGAGGACGGCCAGGTCGGCGAGATCTTCATCACCGACGTCGGCAAGGAGGGCTCGACCCTCCGCGGCATGATGAACTCGTTCGCGACCGCGATCTCGATCGCGCTGCAGTACGGGGTCCCGCTCGAGACGCTCGTGCAGAAGTTCTGCTACATGCGCTTCGAGCCGGAGGGCATGACGATGAACCCGGAGATCCCCTTCGCGAAGTCGATGCCCGACTACATCATGCGCTGGCTCGCGTCGCGCTTCCTCGACACCGATCTGCAGGAGGAGCTCGGCATCCTCACCCCCGGCGTGCGCGCGCGCAAGTCGGCCGAGGCGGCCGCCAGCTCCTACACCGGCGACACGTCCGGCCCGTCGCAGCCGCCGGCGTCGCCCCCGAACGGCAACGGCGGCGCGGTCGCCAACGGCGGCGCGACCGTCACGCCGGCGCCGACCCCCGCGGTCCCGGCGTCCAGGTCCGGGCGCCCCGGATCGGTTCAGCCTGCGGCAGCGGCCTTCACCGACTCGCCGCCCGTCCGCCCCGCCCGCATCACCGGCCTCGACCTCGGCCCGGCCTGCGAGCAGTGCGGCGGCATGATGCAGCGCACGGGCTCCTGCTACACGTGCTCGAGCTGCGGCAACAACACGGGCTGCGGTTGAGCGACGGCAGCGCGATCGAGGCGGCGGGCGGCAGCGAGCCGCTCTCCCGCACCGAAGGGGGTCCGTCGGCGACGGACCCCCTTCGTCGTTCCGGCGCAACCGCCGCGCAGCTCGGCCTGATCGCGGTCGCGGCGGTCTGGGGACTGACCTTCGTGATGGTGCAGGACGCCGTCGCCCACATCTCGGTGATGAGCTTCCTCGCCTACCGCTTCCTCGCGGCGGCCGCGATCGTCGCCGTCGTCTGCCGCCGGCAGCTCGCGCGGCTCGGCGCCTCCGGCGTGCGCGCGGGCGTCGCGATGGGCGGGCTGCTGACGCTCGTCTACGTCCTGCAGACGGTCGGCCTGCAGCACACGACGGCGGCGAACTCCGGCTTCATCACCGGCCTCTTCGTCGTGATCACGCCGGTGCTCGGTGCGCTCGTGCTGCGTCAGCGCCCCGGCCGGCTCGTGTGGACGAGCACCGCCGCCTCGGCGCTCGGGCTCGCGCTGCTGGCGGGCGTCGGCTCGAACTGGCATCCACTCGGCGACGGGCTGACGCTCGCCTGCGCGGTCGCGGTCGCGGCCCACATCCTCCTCACCGACGCGACCGTGCAGCGCCATTCCGTCGGCGCGCTGCTGGCGGTGCAGCTCGGCGTCGTCGGCGCCGTCTCGCTGCTCGCGGCAGTGGCGCTCGGCGACCTCGAGGCGCCGCACGACGGCTCGGTCTGGCTCGCGCTCGCCGTCACCGCGATCGGCGCCAGCGCGATCGGCTACGGCGTCCAGTCCTACGCCCAGCAGCACGCCCCGCCGGCACGCACCGCGCTGATCCTCGCCTCCGAGCCGGCCTTCGCCGGCCTCTTCGGCGTCACGCTCCACGACGACCGACTGACGCTCCTCGGGTGGGCCGGCGCGGCGCTGATCCTGGCGGCGATCGTCGCCGTCGAGCTGGTCCCGCGGCTGCGCCGGCCCGCGGTCCTGCCAGAGGGTTAGCGGGCCGCACGGCGCGGCCGACGCCGCGACTCCCAGGGCACTCTCAGTCCCCGGTTACCGAGCGCTTAGGGAGCGGCGGTCCACTGGAGGTCCCCCAGGAAGGAGGCACCACAGTGCAGCTTCCCAAGTCTGCCGTCGCGATCGCCGCCGGTGCGGCGTTGCTCGCGGGCGGCGGGACGGCGCTCGCAGCGGCCCAGAGCTCGACGACCGCGACGACGCCGGACAGGACCACCACGGCGCCCGGCAGAACCACGCCGGGCACGACCACGCCGAAGCCGGGCGACAGAGCCCGGCCGCCGCGTGGTGACGGTTCGGGGCACAGAGGCAACTGCCCGCACATGGGCGGCTCCTCGTCGGGCCGGAACGGCAGCTCGAGCCCGAACGGCCCGTCGTCGGACCAGAACAGTCCACCGCCGGCGAGCGCGAGCACGTAAGCGCACTCGCCAGCGTCCGCACCCCCGGACGGCGACGAGCTCTCGCCGGGCAGCGCCGTCCGGGCGGCGCGGGCTAGATGGTTGATTCCATGGGATTCGTGGATGCGAGGGATGTGGTGGGTGGATGCCAGGCGTCGCCCGGTGTCGCAGTCGATCCTGGTTGGATCGGCACGATGCCGGGTGGCGGCTGGCGCCGCCCAACGTGCGCCTCGCGCCGCGAAGGCTGGCGAAGCCAGCCCGAGATCGTGGAATCAACCATCTAGGATCGGGCGCATGACTGTTCCCACCGCTCCCATCGCCGCCGGCTCGCTCGTCGGCGGCTACCTCGTCGCCCGTGAGACGGGCGTGCGGCCACTCGGCGGCGTCGTGCTCGCCGCCGGCGGCGCCTGGTGCACGCGCCAATGGGCGCGCAGCGCGGGGGCGCCCGTCGCCGGCGTGCTGCTCGCCACCTACCTGTCCGGCTTCGGCGCCTCGCACCCGCTCGCGAAGAAGGTCGGTGCGTGGCCGTCGGTGGTGTCGGTCGCCGCCCTCAGCGCGGGCGCCAGCTGGGCCCTCGCCGACCGGCACCGCTGAGGGTTCGCCCTCAGCGCGGGCGCCAGCTGGCCCTCGCCGACCGGCACCGCTGAGCTGAGCGCTACACCGGCGGCGGGTCGAAGTCCGACTCGGCCACGTCGCGGGCGACGTCCACCACCCGCCGCCGGTTCGCCCGCGCGAACGTGCGCAGACGCTCGAAGGCGGCACGGTCGTCGAGCGAGTGGCGCTCCATCAGCATCCCCTTGGAGCGCTCGATCAGCGATCGGCGCTCGAGCGCGCCCTCCAGCTGATCGATCTTCTCGGTCAGCTGCTCGACTTCCTCGTGGCGCCGCAGCGCGACCTCGATCGCGCTCTGCACGGCGGTGTCCTCCCGCGGTCTGCCGTATGCGGCGATCCCCAGCTCGGCGGCCTTCGCGACGAACTCCGGGTTCTCGCGCTGCGTCAGGGCGATCACCGGACCGCTGGCGTAGGAGCCGATCTCGTCGATCAGGGCGAGCGCATGGTCGTCATCCTCGTGCACGACGACGATCGAGATGTCGGGGTCGTCGCGGGCGACCTTGTCGGCGACGTCGGCGACGCGGATCGCATGCGACGTGACCTCGTGGCCGAGCGACCCGAGCATGCGGCTGAGCTCGTCGAGCGCCGCGTGATCCTCGTCGGCGACCAGCACGCGCAGCCCGCTCACCGTCATGAGAGGCGCACCGCCCGGCGAGGTGCCGCCGCGCTGCCCGGCTCGCTAGAATCACGTGGATACCGGTGGATTCGCTCACCGGGCCCTGAGCAGCGCCCCTGACCCCCGGCGCTCGACACTGTCGACGCCGAAGGACCGACGGGACGTTGCCAACCGCCGATGACAAACGTCGTGATGAAGGATCTGCGCATCGGGGAGCGCGAGTGTATCCCCGCGGCGACGGGTCCGGTGGCCTGACCGCGGCGGAGTCCGCAGCGCGCGCTCGCCGCGCGATGGTCGAGCGTCATCTGGGCCTCGCCCGGCACCTCGCGCTGCGCTACGCCGACAGCGGCGAGCCGTTCGAGGACCTCGTCCAGGTCGCCTCGATCGGCCTCGTGAAGGCCGTCGACCGCTTCGACCCGGAGCGCGGCGTCGCCTTCTCGACCTTCGCGGTGCCGACGATCCTCGGCGAGCTGCGGCGCCACTTCCGCGACCGCGGCTGGGCGATCCACGTCCCGCGCGACCTGAAGGAGGCGGCGCTGCGCGTCGACCGCGCGATCGCCGCCCATCCTGGCCGACCGCCGACGCCGGCCGAGCTCGCGAAGGCGACCGGCTTCACCGTCGAGGAGGTGCTCGACGCGATGGAGGCCGGCGGCGCGCACCGCGCGCTCTCGCTCGACGCGCCGACCGGCAACGACGACGACGGGGCGCCGTCGACGATCGTCGACCAGCTCGGCGACGAGGACGACGAGCTCTCGCGGGCCCGGGACCGCGCGACGATCGCGCGACTCTCGAGCGTGCTCGACGAGCGCGAGCGCGAGATCCTGCGACTGCGCTTCGAGGAGGACCTCACGCAGACGGAGATCGGGGAGCGCGTCGGCGTCTCGCAGATGCACGTCTCGCGCCTGATCCGCTCGGCGCTCACGCGCATGCGGACCGAGGCACAGGACGCGCCGCGCGCCTGAGCGTCGCGCGAGCCGAAGTCCGCCGCCGCCGGCCTGGCCGAGAAGTGGTTCTTTAGCTC
The DNA here is from genome assembly GCA_025964325.1 of Conexibacter sp. GTDB lineage: Bacteria > Actinomycetota > Thermoleophilia > Solirubrobacterales > Solirubrobacteraceae > Conexibacter. Next base: position 631 of record JAOPZA010000137.1, on the reverse strand, counting down.
GGCCTGACATCCCGTTGAACTGTTGCTTCTCGATGTCGATGACGATGGAGACATGGAACATGCAGCGATCACCATCATCGTCCTCCTCGCCGCCGCGACGTTCGCCCTGATGATCTGGGCCGCGTACAAGGTCGACGGGCACTAGCCCCGAAGGATTCGCTCCACGCCGCTATCTTCGATGCCACGAGACTTCCGAACGGAGTGGGTGGTGGAACGATGACGAGCAAGGTGACGAAGAGCGACGCCGAGTGGCGCGCGGAGCTGACGCCGGAGCAGTACGAGGTGCTGCGGCAGAAGGGCACCGAGCGACCCTTCACGGGCGCCTACGCCGACACGAAGGACGCCGGCGTCTACCGCTGCGCGGGCTGTGGCGAGCCGCTGTTCGACGCGGCGACGAAGTTCGAGTCCGGCACCGGCTGGCCGAGCTTCTGGGAGCCGAAGGTGTCGGACGCGGTCGTCGTCGTCGAGGACCGCTCACACGGGATGGCTCGCACCGAGGTGCGGTGCCGTCGTTGCGGCTCGCATCTCGGCCACGTGTTCCACGACGGCCCCAACCCGACCGGGCTCCGCTACTGCATGAACTCCGCGGCGCTCACGCTCGAGTCTCAGCCGTAGCCGTCTCCGCCGCGGC
>JAOPZA010000057.1 GCA_025964325.1 Conexibacter sp. | reverse complement strand
GCGCTGATCGCGATCGGCATGCAGGCGACGGTCTTCGTCTATGACCGCAACATCGATCGGTTGCGCGAGCTCGACGTGAACTTCGGCGGCCGCGCGGACACGTGCTTCGCCTCGACGCTGGCGATCGAGGAGCGGCTGCCGGACGTCGATCTGGTGATCGGGGCGGTGTTGGTGGCGGGTGCGCGGGCGCCGCATGTGATCACGCGCAAGCAGCTGGGGTTGATGAAGCCTGGCGCGGTGCTGGTCGATGTTGCGATCGATCAGGGTGGGTGCTTCGAGACGTCGCATCCGACGACGCATACCGATCCGACGTATGTGGTCGACGGGATCACGCATTACTGCGTGGCGAACATGCCTGGTGCGGTGCCCGTCACCTCGACCTATGCGTTGACGAACGCGACGATGCCCTACGTGGTGCAGCTCGCCAACAGCGGGGTGCAGCCTGCGATCGCGGCGAACCCGGGGTTGAAGGACGGCGTCAACGTCGTCGCCGGCAAGGTGACCTACGCGCCGGTCGCCGACGCGGTCGGCGTCCCGTACGTCCCCGTCGACGAGGCGCTCGGCACGCTCAGCGCCGCCTGAGCTCGCCGGTAGCCCACGTCGGCGCGCCGGCGGCCGGTCGCCGGTGCGCCGATGCGGGAGACTTCGACGTCGATGGGGATGCGAGGGACCGGGGTCAAGCTGACGATGGCGGCGCTGCTCGCCGCCGCGGCCGGCGGCTGCGGTGCCGGCCACAGCTCGATCGCCGCGCCGAAGCCGCGTCCGTCCGCGACGACGGCGACCGCTCCCGCGCCGGCCGCGCCCACGCCCACCGTCCCGACGCCGACCGATCTCGTGCCGGCGCCCGGCGGCGCGCGGCCGTCTCAGCCGCCGGGCCCGCCGGCCATCCCGCTCGTGCGCGGCTCGGGAGCGCCGATCGGCGCGCTGACGCGCTTCACCTACACGGTCAACACGTTCCCCTCGCTGCCGCGCGCATTCGTTCCCGGGGGCATCCCCGCCGGCACGCGAGCCGGCGCCTGCACCGTCCCGACGCCATCGGCCCCCGACCGCGCGGAGCTGCTCGCGACCGCGCGCCGGCAGACGCCCGGCACGATCCTGCCGCTGCGCGACGACACGATCCTGCTCGCCGACTGCGGCGCCGAGGGCTACTGGGCGATGCTGACCTGGACCTGGGTGCGCGGCGGCAGATCGGCCACCTACGTCGACGAGCTGCGCTACGACGGAGCCGGCCGCTGGACCGGCACGGCGACCGGCGTCCAACCCGGCTGCCGGATGCCGCTCGACGCGGCGGCCGCATGGCAGATCGACGTCTCGCCCTGCGGCGCGAGCCCGCGCGGCGGCGGCACGCCGAAGTCGCAGCCGCACCCGACCCCGCTGCGGCCGCGCCCGACCCCGCCGAAGGGCGCCAGGCCTCAGCCCACGCCGACGCCGAGGACGCCGCGCGAGCCGCCCGGAACGCTGCTGATCTGAGCGCCGCCGAGCGCGCGTCCGCCGTGACAGCTGGCCGAGCGCCACGGCCGAGCCCGCCGGCCGTTCAGTCGATCGCGTCGGGGAACTGCTCGAGGATCCAGGAGGCGCCGAGCTCGGGCCGGCGGTAGGGCCGCCCGAACTCGATGTACTCGCCGGTGCGTGGATCGAGCGGCATGTCGCGCTCGATCGGATACCAGTCGTTGTGCTGGCGGATCAGCTCGTTGAGGTCGTCGAAGCGACGCCGCCGCGCGTGCGCGCGCCAGCGCTCCGCGAAGGCCGCGGGGTCGTCGCCGTGCGCCCGCCGCAGCGCCTCGTACTCGGCCGCGAGGCGCCGTCGCTCGCGCTCGATGCCGCGGTCGACCTCGACGACGCGCTCCATCCAGCGCGGCGGCGCGCCGGCGTTGATGTAGGCCTCGGCCGAGCGCTGCATCTGGCGCGCGCGGTCCGACAGCGGGCGCCCGACCGCCGGGTTGCCCTCGACGCTGCGGCGGAGGAGCTGGTCGACGGGGGTGCGCTGTTCGTCGCCCGGTGCTGGCGTGTCACGATCTTCCGACACTCCCTTGCACTGTAGGAAATGCGCCGCCGCGCACACGCGCCGCGGTCAGACGACGGGCGGGGACAGCCCGCCGTCGCGGCGACCGTCGGTCGCCCGCCGCTCACTCGGGCGCCGGCGCGATCGCCTCGAGTCCGTCGAGGAAGCGGTCGATCAGGAGTCTCAGCGCGGCGCGGTCGACGCGGGCGGGCTGTGCGCGCAGCTGGCCGACGTCGTGCAGCGCCGGCACCTTCGCCGCCTCGTCGCCGAAGCCGCCGGCGAACGAGCCGAGCGCGGCGCCGTAGACCGCGTAGCGCACGGCGGCGGCGACGCGGGTCGCGCGCGACGGCGTCCAGCCGGCGCGGCGCAGGCCGGCGAAGACCTGCGCGGCGCGCTCGAGCGCGGCCGGCAGGCGGCCGAACGCGACCGCCAGGTGCGGCACGAGGTTCGGGTGCGCGACGAGCGCGTCGTAGTAGGACCAGGCCCAGCGGTCGAGCGCCTCGCGCCACGGCAGCCGGTCGAACCCGGAGGTGTCGACCCCCTCCATCACCGAGTTGGCGACCGCGTCGAGCAGCTTCTCCTTCGAGCGCGTGTGGTTGTAGAGCGACGCCGCCTGCACGCCGAGGCGCTCGGCCAGCCGCCGCATCGTGAGCGCCGCGAGCCCCTCCTCGTCGATCAGCGCGAGCGCGCCGGCGACGATCCGCTCGTGCGTGAGGCGAGGCGCGCGCGCGTCCGCGAGGGCGGGCTCGGGGGGCGGGGTCGGCGGCATCGCCACGCATCATCCCGCACCTGGCGGCGTCGTGCGAACGTTGTTCGTGGCATGATGGACTAACGTTGTTCGTCCGGGGAGGAGCGAGTTCGTGAGCACGACGCCGTTGCAGCGCTTCACCGATCGGGTCGCCGTCGTCACCGGCGCCGGGGGCGGCATCGGTGCCGCGACCGCGCGGCGCCTCGCCGACGAGGGCGCGGCGGTCGTCCTCGTCGACCGCGAGGAGCCGGCCGCCGAGCACGCCGCGAGCGCGATCCGCGCGGCCGGCGGCCACGCCAGCACGATCGCCGCCGACGTCGCCGACGCGAGTCAGGTCGAGCGCGTGATCGACCACGTTCTCGCGCGTCACGGCCGCCTCGACGTGCTCGTCAACAACGCCGGCATCACGCGCGACAACCTGCTCTTCAAGCTGACCGAGGAGGAGTGGGACCACGTCCTCGACGTCAACCTCAAGTCCGTCTTCCTCTGCTCGAGAGCGGCCCAGCGGGCGATGGTGGAGGCGAAGCGCGGCGCGATCGTGAGCCTCTCGAGCCGCTCCGCGCTCGGCAATCGCGGTCAGGCCAACTACAGCGCGGCGAAGGCCGGCATCCGCGGCCTCACGGCGACGATGGCGATCGAGCTCGGTCCCTTCGGCGTGCGCGCGAACGCGGTCGCGCCGGGCTACATCGCGACCGCGATGACCGCGGCGACGGCGAGGCGCGTCGGGGTCGATCCCGCCGAGCACCAGCAGCAGGCCGCGGCGAGGACGCCGCTGCGGCGCGTCGGCCGGCCGGAGGAGGTGGCGTCCGTGATCGCGTTCCTCGCCTCCGACGACGCCGCCTACGTGACGGGACAGACGATCGAGATCAACGGCGGCGCGTAGCGCCACCAGGAGGACGCCGACATGGACTTCTCACTGACCGACGAGCAGCGCTCGATCCGCGAGACCGCCCGCGCCTTCATCGAGAAGGAGGTGATCCCGCTCGAGTCGGAGGCGCTGCAGCGCGAACGTCGCGGCGAGAAGGCGCTGACGCGCGAGGAGCTGCGCGCGCTGCAGGCGAAGGCGCGCGACTTCGGCTTCTGGGGGCTCGGGACGCCGGCCGCCCACGGCGGCGCCGACCTGCCGGCGATCACGCAGAGCCTGGTGTGGACCGAGGTCGGGCGCACGTTCGTGCCGTTCGAGTTCGGCGGCGAGACCGACAACATCCTCTTCAAGGCCGACGCGCGCCAGCAGGAGCAGTACCTCACGCCCTCGATCGAGGGCGAGCGCAGCTCCTGCTTCGCGGTCACCGAGCCGAACGCCGGCTCGGACCTGACCGCGATCCGGATGCGCGCCAGGCGCGACGGCGAGGACTGGATCCTCAACGGCGAGAAGACCTTCATCACGCGCGGCGTCGAGTCCGACTTCTCGATCGTGATCGCCGTCACCGACGCCGAGCTCGGCTATCGGGGCGGCTTCACCGCCTTCCTCGTCGACCGCGCGATGGGCTACGAGACCACGCCGATCGAGACGATGGGGCCGTCGGAGCCGGCCGCGATGGCGTTCGACGACGTGCGCGTCCCGCACGCGAACGTGCTCGGCGAGGTCGGCGACGGCTTCCGGCTCGCGATGGAGTGGATCGGCCGCGGCCGCTACGTGATCCCCTCGCAGGCGATCGGCGCGGCCGAGCGGCTCCTGGGGATGGCGGTCGAGTACGCGACCCAGCGCGAGACGTTCGGCAAGCCGATCGGCGAGCACCAGATGATCCAGGCGATGATCGCCGACTCCGAGGTCGAGCTGGAGTCCGCGCGCTACCTCGTCCTGCTGGCCGCCTGGACCGTCGAGCAGGGGCGCGACCCGCGCCACGAGTCCTCGATGGCGAAGCTCTCCGGCGCGACGATGGCGAACCGCGTCGTCGACCGCGTGATGCAGATCCACGGCGGCATGGGGTACACGCGCGAGCTGCCGATCGAGCGCTGGTACCGCGAGGCACGGCTGTGGCGGATCTTCGAGGGCACCGACGAGATCCAACGGCGCGCGATCGCGCGCGGGCTGCTGAGTGGCAGACGGCGGATCGGCGGCCACCTTGCGTAGCCCGGTCACGCCATGCGATCCACCTCGCATCGGCGGGCACCTCGGATGAGGCGCGTGCGATGCAGCTGAGCCTCGCCTCGATCCTGGCCGAGTCGGCCCTGCGCCACCGCGACCGCGTGGCCGCGATCGAGGGCGGTCACCGCGCGACGTACGGCGAGCTGTGGGACGCGGCCCTCCAGCGGGCCGGCGCGCTCGCGCAGCTCGGCGTCGAGCCCGGCGACCGCGTCGCGCTGCTGGCCGCCAACGGCATCGACTTCGTCACCGCCTACTTCGCGATCCTCGCGCGCGCCGCGGTCGTCGTGCCGATCCCGCCGATGCTCGTGGCCGACGAGATCGCCTTCATGCTCCAGGACAGCGGGGCGAAGCTCGCGCTCGCCGAGCGCAGCTTCGTGCCCGTGGTCACTCCGGCCGCCGAGCGCGCCGGCACGCGCCTGGTGGTGCTGCGCGACGGCACGCCCGACGACCTCGCCGGCCGCGCGCGGCACGCCGAGGCGCCGCTCGCCGCGATCCCGCGCGAGCCGCTCGACCCGGCCGTGCTCTTCTACACGAGCGGCACGACCGGACGGCCGAAGGGCGCCGTGCTGGCGCACGTCAACCTCGTCATGAACTGCTTCGTCAACGCCTTCATGGCGAACGAGTTCCAGCACGACGACATCGTCCTCGGCTGCCTGCCGCTGTTCCACACGTTCGGCCAGACGGTCGCGCTGAACTCGACCTTCCTGGCCGGCGCGACGGTCGTGCTGCAGCCGCGCTTCGACGGCGCGCAGGCGCTCGCGCTGATGCGCGAGCACGGCGTCGACGTGCTGATCGGCGTGCCGACGATGTACATCGCGCTGCTGGCGGCGCTCGGCGCCGAGCAGGACGAGGCCGCGGCCGGCGACGCGACCGCGGCGCAGGCGCCCGCGCTGCGGATGGCGGTCTCCGGCGGCGCGCCGCTCCCGGTCGCCGTGCTCGAGGCGTTCGAGGCGCGCTTCGGCGTCCGCGTGCAGGAGGGCTACGGGCTCTCGGAGACGTCGCCGACGGCGACCGTCAACCAGCGCGTCTTCGGGCAGCGCCCCGGCTCGATCGGGCATCCGCTGTGGGGCATCGAGGTCGAGGTCGCGCGCGCCGAGGTCGAGGACCGGATCGAGCTGCTCGGCCCCGACGAGCTGGGCGAGATCGTGATCCGCGGCCACAACGTCTTCCAGGGCTACCACGGCCTGCCGGAGGCGACCGGCGCCGCGCTCGTCGACGGCTGGTTTCGCACCGGCGACCTGGGCGTGAAGGATCCCGACGGCTTCCGCTACGTCGTCGACCGCAAGAAGGACATGATCCTGCGCGGCGGCTACAACGTCTATCCGCGCGAGGTCGAGGAGGTGCTGGCGCGCCACCCCGGCGTCGCGCAGGTCGCCGTCGTCGGCGTGCCGCATCCGACCCACGGCGAGGAGGTGCTCGCCGTCGTCGTGCCCGTGCCGGCGGCCGATCCGGGCGCTCCGCTGCCGCTCGAGGCCGACGCGCTGCTCGCCTGGGCGCGCGAGCGGATCGCGCACCACAAGCGGCCGCGCCTCGTCGCCTTCGCCGACGAGCTGCCGCTCGGACCCAGCCGCAAGGTGCTCAAGCGCGAGCTGCGCGAGCGCTACGCGGAGCTGGCGCAGGAGTGAGGGGGCAGCCGCCGCCCGGAACGCGAATCGACCGCCGAGATCCGGGTAGCTCCTTTACGATCGCACGAGAACCACAGGAGGAACCGAGATGGCCAACGAACTGCAGGGCAAGCGCGTGGCGTTCCTGGCGGCCGACGGGGTAGAGCGGATCGAGTTGCAGGAGCCGCGCTCCGCGCTCGACGGGGCCGGCGCGGCGACCACGCTGCTGTCGATCCACGACGGCGAGATCCAGGCGCGCGAGCACGACCTCGACCCGGCGGGCAGCTTCCCCGTCGACGGCCTCGTCGCGAACGCCTCGATCGACGACTTCGACGCGCTCGTGCTGCCGGGCGGCACCGTCAATCCCGACAGACTGCGGATCGACGCGGACGCGGTCGCGTTCGTGCGCGACTTCTTCAACAGCGGCAAGCCGGTCGGCGCGATCTGCCATGGGCCGTGGACGCTGGTCGAGGCCGGCGTCGTCAGAGGTCGCACGATGACCTCGTGGCCGAGCGTCCGCACGGACCTCCGCAACGCCGGCGCGAACGTCGTCGACCAGGAGGTCGTGACCGACCAAGGCCTCGTCACGAGCCGCTGGCCGGACGACATCCCGGCCTTCAACGCCAAGCTGATCGAGGAGTTCGCCGAGGGCGCTCACGCCCGCGCGGCGGCGTAGCGCATGCGTCGCGCCGGTCCTGCCGGGGATGACGGCGGTTGAGCGCCGGGCAGCTCGACGGCGTCCGCGCGCTCGTCACCGGCGGCACGAGCGGCCTCGGCCTGGCGATGGGGCGCGCGCTCAGCGGCGCGGGCGCGCGCGTCGCGGTCAGCGG
>JAOPZA010000029.1 GCA_025964325.1 Conexibacter sp. | reverse complement strand
GCGGCGCCGCTCGTCCACGCCGACGTCGGCCGCCATCTTCCCGGTGCTCGCGAGCTGGGTCAGCGCGTCGTCGAGCGCCCGGGACAGCGCGATCCGCTCCGCGGGGCTCAGCTCGGCGTCGGCGGCGCGCAGGCGTCTCGCAAGCGCCTCGACCTGACCGCGGCGCATACCGAGCACGAGCTCGATGGCCTGGCCGGCGTCGATCGGCGTCTCGACTCCGAAGGTGCCCGCGTCGAGTCGCGCCTGTGCTCTGGCAGCCGCGATGCGGTGGTTCACGGTCGCGCCCCCGTGCAAGTGGCACCGACCGAGGCCGGGCGTCGGCGTCTTGAAGCCCGCCGCGTTGCGGCACGGGCGGCCCGTGGTACGTGCCAGGGCGCCACAGCGGCTCGCCTCGCTCAACGCGCCCACTTCGCGGGGCCTACGCGGCATCGCGGCCCCCGATCTGGCCTCGAACGGGAAGCAGCGGGGCACCTGTGCCTGCTCGACGGCGACGGCGGGACGGAGCATCAGCAGTGGTGACGGGTGATTGCGGCGGGTGAGACCGCTCGCCTGTCGAGCGAGCGGTCGCCCACGCGTCGACCGCAGCCGGGTCGAACAACAGCCGTGGCCGGGTGCCCGACGCCGGCAACAGCCCGAGCTCGTGCCGGTGATCACGCACCCACTCCGCGGAGCGACCGAGGCGATCAGCCACCTGCACAGCGGTCATCGGCGCGAGCGACGCCGGAGACGCCTCTCCGCGGAGCTCAGCGGCCACGAGAGCGGCGACACGGCGCGCCAGCAGCTCGAGCACGACGTCGGGAAGCTCTCCATGGCCTATGGCCGCTCCATGGCCTACGGAAGTAGTTGCGGCCACACGGAGATCTGGGCGGCTATGCGGCATCCCGCGCCTCCGTCCCGACCTGTCCCGCGGTTGTCCCGAGTGCGTCGGCTTCGGGATCCCCTGTGTTCGTGGGGATGTCCCGCTGTCCCGACTGTCCCGCGATGTTGGGGAGGGGATTCCTGTGTGCGTATAGGGAGCGCGGGACAGCGGGACGAGGCTGTGGGTCGACGGTGCGCCAGAGGGTGCGCTTGCGGACCGATCCCGTGTCGTCGCGTTGGCTGAGCTGCTTGCGCTCCAGGCCGGCGCGACGCAGTCGAGCGCCGATTTCCTGTGGGCCGATGGCGATCGTCAGCTCTCGCTTGAGCCATACGGAGAAGCGATCGCTGTGCAGCCACACGTGCCCGTGCTCGTCTCGGAACGCGCCTCCGTGGGCGTGGCTCTGGATCGCGTCGAGGCGCCCTTGCGGGTCGTCGAGATAGACCCGCGCAGCTGAGCGCGCGTACTCGTCGACCCAGCGGCGTGTGATGTCCTCAGGTGACTCGTCGTTGTCGGCGACTACGGCGAGCTTGAAGATGCCTTGCGCGACGTGTGCCCAGAGGGGCCGTCTGGTTTCCGGGATGACGATCGTGGTGGCGTCGGCGACCGCTGCCTGCACTCTGCGAGGGTCGAGGACATCGCGGGCCGTGCCAAGCTCGATGATGGTCCCGTCGCGCAGCACGAGGTCATAGAGGCCGCCGCGCCCGCCGTGCTTTCGGACGCGCTCGAGGGTGCGGTCACCGTCGGCCAGGCGCAATCTTCTGCTGACTCGGCGCAGCGGGTCGCCGAGGTAGCCGTCATCGGCGTCGAGCTCGGCGAGCAGTGCCGAGGTCTCGGCTTCGGTCGGGAGCGGGTCGATACCCCGCGCGAGAGCGAACGCCTGGAAGAGTCTGATCTGAGCCGGGAGGTCGCCCTCGTTGAGAATGAGCTCTGCACCGTCGCTGATCGCCTTGCGCAGCTGACGGTCGCGGTCGACCATGGCGATGGCTTCGGCTTGGCGCGCTCCCTTGGATCCCTGTGCGGGCGCGGGGTCGTCGGATGGCTCCCACGTAGGGCCGAGCGCGGTCACGCGATCACCGCCTCGTGAGGCGCCGGCGGTCGGCTAGTCTTTCGCACGGGCGGCCGCTCGCTTCGGCCGGTCGGTGACGCGGGGCGCCCTGGCAGGCGCCTCGTCGTCGTTGAGGACGTCGTTAAGCGGGACGCGGAGGGCTCGAGCGAGCGCCTGCGCTGTACGGACGCGCGGAAGGTCGCCCCGCTCGACGCGGATGACTGTGTGGCGCGAGACCCCGGCGAGTTGCGCCAGCTGCTGCTGGCTAATGCCGGCTTGGCGCCTTGAGATCTCGAGCGGTGTTGGAGTCCTGGGCACGGCGCATCCTGACGTTCGACTACCTTCTCGATTGTCAGGAGCGCAGGCTTTGCGGCAAGGACTCCAGGCCCAATGCCTGTACGATGGCGGGCGTCCCGGACTGTAGCACTAACGTGACAATTGATGGCGCAGCTCATCTGGCTGCTGCCTCGGTGAGCGGGCCGACATGGACCGCGCCGTCGCGCGCCTCGAGGAACGCGCGCCCGTCGGCGACGAGATCGTCAACGGCGCGCTCGACGGCCCCGCGAGTCCAGTCGGGCAGGTCTGCGCGGATCGCTTCGACGTCGTCGCCGCCGTGCGCGCACAGGTAGTCGTACAGGGCGTCGGCGCGCGCTGCGCGGAGGTGCGCGGCCATCACTGCACCGCCTCGGCGCTACACGCTGCGTGTCGCTTGGGCCGCCCTCGTGGCGGCTCGGGTTCTGCTGGGTCGGGGTCGCCGCGCGAGCCCGAGCGGGCGCTTCGCGTTCTGGCCGAGCGGCGGCCACGGCCGCACTCGCGGGCACGCCTGGACGTGCGAACGATCGTCCGCGGCGCTCGCTGCGTCAGCCAAGGGTGGGATCGGCTGAACACCGCGCCGCGGCGCTCGGCGCTCGGGAAGTCTTGGAGGCGGACGCGGGCCCTGCGCTCGTGGTGGCGAATGTGGCCTTCGAGGCTGAGCGCGCGGGTGGGGTCGGTCTCGTCAACACGAGCTTCGAGCGCCGCGGCGTGGTCGAGTTCCTCGAGGGCGACCGCTTCGCACGCCGCGGCATCGAGGAGAACCATGCGGCGGTCCTCGTCGCCAATGCCGGCCTGCTCTGCCGCGCGCCGCAGGTTCTCGGCCGCGTCCGCGAGCTCGGCTGCGCATTGACGTCTTCGAGCCGCCTGGTAGGCGCGGCGCAAGTTCTCGATGATCGCGAGGCCGGCGGCGCCGGCCTCGCGCTCGGCGGTGGCGACCGCCTGCTCCCATGTGCGGACGCTCCAGATCTCGCCCTCGACGTGCGCGGCGAAGATGTCCCCGATCAGCGGGTCGTCGCCAATGCGATCGATCGCGTACACGGCAGCTTCGGTGCGTCGGCGCCGGTCGCGCTCGGCTTCGACATCCTGGTCGCCGACTGGGTCGGCTAGTGGAGCTGATGGGGTTGGTGCGACCCCAGGGTGTCGATGCATCGCGGCTCCTTTCGAGCCCCTGTCGTGGAACGCTGTCGGCATCGTAAGGACCGTACCGGACGTAGAGACGACGAGGGCCGTCGCGGGCACCACCCCGGACGGCCCACGCCAACGTTCACGAAGCGTCGACACCAATCGACCAGGACAGCCTAGCCCACGCCCAGGACGCTGATCCCCGTCGCAAGATGCTGACCGAGCCGCTCTAGAGAACGATGCTGCCCGGCGTCTCGTCGATGGCCGCCATCCACGTGCGCCGGCTGACGGGCTGGTCGACGTCGACCTCGTGCACGATGACCTGCTCGTCGGGCCAGAGCGCTCTGTCGATTCTCTGCGCCGCCTCGACGGCCGCTGGGGCGGTCGAGTACACGCCGAGCAGCGTCCCGGAGGCGTGCGGCTCGTAGGCCATGAGGACGAAGATCGTCGATGGCTGCTGAATTGTCTCATCGTGCCGAGTCGGCGCGCCGTCGAGCGCGGCCTCTGCCTTCGCGATCTCCGGCACGTGCGGCTCGAGGAACCGCATCGCGTCCTGGGCGTCCTGGAGCGCTCTGCGCGTGTGCGGCGGGAGCTGGCCACTGACGGCCTCGGCCTTCGCCAACGTGCGCTGGATGTCCTCGAAGTTCATGGCTGGGATGACGATCGAGGCGATCTATCCGCTGGCGGAGCGCTGCGCAATGCGCGGAAGGCTTCCGCCAGGTGCTGGATCGTCTCGCCGAGGTTTCGCGCGGCGGCGGAGTTCTGTGCAGTCGCGATGGCGTCGGCGCACTCTCTCATCTGAGTCAGCAGGGCCGACTCGACGTCGGGCTGGGTGACGGTTTCGGCTATGGCGTCGCTCATGCGGCTCTCTCCATGGTCTCGGTAGGCCAGTCGATCTGCCCGGGCTTGACGTGCAGGGCGAGCGCGAGCAGGTTTCTCGTCGACCGGCGCGGCACCGTCTGCTCATGCTCGATCGCGTAGATCGTGCGAACGCCGATCCCGGTGGCGGCGGCGAGCGACTCCCGGCTGTGGTCGGCGTGACGGCGGGCTTCGCGGAGCGGGATCACGTCGCCCATCTTAACCGCTGCTTCCGGCGGAACTGCCGGCAGTGATTGACACCCTGTACTTCGGCCGCGATGCGCGTCCGCGAGCTTCTAGCGGACCCGTCGATGTGTGAGGCTGATTCGCACCTGAAGAGAGGGGGCCCGACGGCGGCGCGTAGAGGGGAAGGGCAACCGCCGCCGAGCGCAACCGGAATCCGGCCCTTAGCAAAGCGCGTCCGAGGTGGGCGCGTGCCGGCGACCGTTCCGGTTGGTGGCGAGCCTACCGGATTGCCGTCGGTTGGCGGGATTTTGCTATCGCAATGGGCCTACCATGCTGTCGGTAGGTAGGACAAGCTCCACGGCCGATGCCGACGCCTGCCGAGACGACCGCTGCGCTCGGCCGAGCGGTTCGTCGCATCCGCCGCGATCGTGACCTTTCCCAGACGGAGCTTGCTGAGCGCGTCGGCATGAACTACCGCAGCATCGGCGAGATCGAGCGCGGTCAGAAGGACATGCGGCTCTCGACGCTCGTACGGCTCGCCGCTGGTCTCGATGTCGCGCCTTCGGAGTTGCTTCGCCACGCTGAGGACTCGCGACGCTAGCGACGCATCGGGTCGAGGATCCCAGGCCGGGTCTATGGTTCGCCGCTCCGGGGCGCCGCGGCGCGCTGGGCCGCCAGGAGCCCTATCGGCGCGCCGACGGAGGTAAGCGGCGGCAGCGGCGGAGCCCGCAGCCGCTATTCGCCGCCGGCACCCACCGGCGCCTGAAAGCCGGTCACGCGGCCGTCTCTCACGACGGCGATGAGGGCTCCGTACCAGCCGCTTTCCCCGATCGGCGTGAAGGCTCGAATGAGCCACCACACTGAACCGTGGCGCTCCGCGTCGGGATAGACGGCCTGGAGGTCTTCGACGCGTTCGCCGATCCGCAGCCCCTCGGCCGTACGCCAGCGCGCGCCGGTCATAGATGCTTCTTGGACCCACCCGCCCGTCGTGCACGCGGTCAGGCCGGAGTAGTCGGCAAACACGATTCGCAAGCCGTGGCGGAACCAGCGTGCAGCGCACTCGTAGCGGGCTCCCCTCCGGACCGCGCCCGGCTGACCGAGGACGTTCACGACGGCTCGGTAGGTGGCCTCCGAGCCGTAGCCACCGGAACGGCTCGGATGCAGACGCAGAGGACCGAGCTGCGTGACGGCACCGTCGCTCCGAACGGCGACGACGAGTTGCCCGGTGCCTCGCGCGCTCGTCGGCTCGTCGGCGAGCGCTCCGAGCGCGAAGATGGCGAGCGCAAGCGCGCCGGTCGTGGTGATGACCTTCACTGTGCAGCTGGCTGCTCGCATTGCGTTGCGTCCTTCCGGTGATCGTGGTCGTGCCCCCCGCCGCGCGAGAGCGTAAACCGGGAGTGATAGCCACGCGCCGGTTATCGGCGCGCCGTCATCCAGCGAGCGGGCACCGGCGCGGAATCAGCGCCCATATCCACCCGGATCGACCCGGATCGACCCGGGTTTTCCCTCGCGCGCGGGAGGCGGAACCGCTCTGGATGTCCGTTCTCACGGGCGTCTGCGTCTCTTCGCGCGACCTTCTCCGGAGCGAGAGGTCGCAAGTTCGAATCTTGCCGGGCGCGTCGAGGTTTCGTCCCTGCCGGGGACGTTCCTCCGCGCGTCTCACGTTCGGTCATGTCGGTCAGCTCGGCCCGCTGCTCGCGTCCCGCCTCGAGCGGGCGCCGGAGGTCGGGACCGGACACCGCGGACCATCAGCTCGACGATGTCCTCGAGCGACACGCCGCCGACCGTCCTGCCGCGGTCGTCGTGCACGAGCACGAACGGCTCGCGCTGGCGCGACATGAGGCTCAGCACCTCGTCGACGGGCATCCCGTCCGGCACCACCTCCAGCGGCCGCGCGAGGTCGGTCAGCGATGCCGCCCGCGGGCCGTCGAGCGCGAACAGCAGATCGTCGGCCTGGATCAGCCCGACCGGAGCGTCGAGCCCGCCGTCCGGCTCGCACAGCGGCAGGCGCCTCACGCCCGTCTCGCGCATCCGTTCGATCACCGCCGGATTGTCCATGTCGGTCGTGACGAACGGCAGGCCGGCCCGCGGGACCATGACGTCGCGGACGCGCAGCTCGTCCAGCAGCAACGCCGTCTCGGAGAGCAGCTGCTCGTCAGGGTCGATGAGGCCCCGGCGGCTGCTCTCGCGCAGCAGTTCGTGGAGCTCGTCCTCGGTCGGCGGCGCGTCGCCGACCTCGCGCGCCGGCGGGATTCCGAACGGCTTCAGGAACAGGTTCCCCATCCCGTTCAAGACGTCGACCACCGGCTTGGTGACGAGGTAGAAGAGTCGCATCGGCGGCACGACGGCCAGGGCCGCCCACTCCGTCCGCGCGATCGCCAGGCTCTTCGGCGCGAGCTCGCCGACGACGACGTGCAGCCCGGTGATGATGACGAAGGCGACGACCGCCGCGAGACCGCTGCTGCCGATCCTCGCCGTGTCGCCGAGCACCGGCTGCAGCAGATCGTAGAACGCGGGCTCGCCGACGGCGCCGAGACTCAAGCTGGCGACGGTGATGCCGAGCTGGCAGGCGGCGAGGTAGGCATCGACGTGCTCGAGCGCGTGGCGCACCGACCGCGCGCCCGGCCGACCTTGGCGCTCCCACGTCGTCACCTGCGTGGGACGGACGCGCGCGAGCGTGAACTCGGCGGTGACGAAGAACCCGTTCGCCGTGACGAGGACGAACGCTGCCACGAGCCCGAGGGCTGACATCCCTGACCCGTACCCGTGATCCCTGGTTTGAGTCGACTGCTGACCGCGGGGACAGCGACTCGGTCGACCAACGACAGCGACATCTTCGCGCGGCGCTGCTCGGACCGACCACCCCCTCCCGACGACCACAGCTTTTCGGTCCCAATAGGGATCTAAACCAGTCCTCCTCGGGGAGCCGCCGGGCCGGGGCAGACACGGCTTCGCCGCCGGCGGCATCATCGTGCGGCGATGTCCGACGCCCTCGCCGTCATCCGCCGCTCGCTCGAGGAGCAGCTCGCCGAGCTGCGCGGCGTGCCCGCGTCCGAGCTGCCTCCGGCGCTGCTCGACGTCACGGTGCGGCGGATCGAGCTGGCCGGCGGCGACGCGTTCGCGCTCCTGCCACGCGACTGGGAGCAGTTGCGCCACGAGGAGGGCGGCGCCGGGCGTCCGGTTCCCTATTGGGCGCGGCTGTGGCCGAGCGGGCTCGCGCTCGCGACGGCGCTGGCGGGCTCGCCGCCCGCCGCCGGCGCTCGCGTGCTGGAGCTCGGCTGTGGCCTGGGGCTCCCGAGCGTCGTCGCCGGTCGCGCCGGCGCCCGCGTGCTCGCGACCGACGGCGCCGTCGACGCCGTCGTCTTCAGCGCGCACGCGATGGCCCTCAACGAGGTGCTCGCCGACGTCGCTCAGGTCGACTGGTCCGCCCATGGCGACGCGCTCGCCGCCCGCGGGCCGTGGGATCTCGTCCTCGCCGCCGACGTGCTCTATACCGCGCAGAACGTCGAGGCCGCGCTGCGGCTCCTACCCCGCCTGGTCGGACCGTCCGGAGAGATCCGGCTCGCCGATCCGGGCCGTGCCGGCGCGCGCGACTTCGTCGCCGCCGCGCGGGCGACCTTCCACGTCGAGAGCGAGGCGAGCGGCGAGATCACGTTGCACCGGCTGCGGCCGCGTCACGGCTGAGCGCGCGGCGCCACGCTCCCTCGGGACCATGATCGCGTCCGAATCTCTCGCCATCGGGACAATGTCGATCGGCCCGTCCTGTCGCATCATGGTCAGCGTCATCTCCTCCTGAGAGACAAGGGCGGGTCGGACGGTCCGGGAGCGTCCGACCCGCCTCTCCCCTTCTCCGCCGCGCGCACGGCAGCGCGGCGCTTGCGCTCCTCCTCCCGGGGTACTCCCCGTCCATCGGCCGGCGCAACGCGCCTGCGATCGCGGAGGAGGACGCAGATGGTTGTCGATCGACCCAGTGCCGCAACTGGACGAACCGGCCTCGCCGTCGAGCTCAGGCCAGTGCGCCAGGTCTGGTGGCTGGTGCTGCTCTTCGGGGTGCTGTCGCTCCTCGCCGGCCTGCTCGCCTTCGTCTATCCCGACATCACGCTGCTCGCCGTCGCGTTGATCCTCGGGATCAACCTGCTCTTCGTCGGCGCCTTCGAGCTGGCCGACGCGCTCATCCGGCCGGGCGACACGGCGACACGCGTCCTGGGCGTGCTCGTCGGCGTGCTCGGGGTGATCGCCGGCATCGTGATCCTGCGCCGCCCGGGCGAGAGCCTCCTCGCGCTCGTGCTCGCCGCCGGGATCTGGCTGATCCTGTCCGGGATCCTCGAGCTGGCGGCCGCGATCGTCGAGCCGAGCGGTCGCGGACTGCGCCTGCTCTCGGCGCTCGTCGACGTGCTGGTCGGGTGCATCGTCCTCGCCGTCCCCAACATCGGCCTGCGGACGTTCGCGATCCTCGTCGGCATCGGCTTCCTCGTGCGCGGCGCGCTGTGGCTGTTCGCCGCCTCGCTGCTGCGCCGCCTCTGAGCCGTCCGGCTGCGCTCAGCCGCCCGGCTGCGCTCAGCCGTCCAACTGCGCTCAGCCGTCCGGCTGCGCTCAGCCGTCCAACTGCGCGGCGAGCCGCTCCAGCAGCGGCTGCTGCGCGGCGAGGATCCGCTCGCGCGCCTCCGGCAGCGAGAACCAGCCCGCCCGGTCGACCTCCGGGAACTGGCGGATCTGGCCCGAACGCGGCGGCCACTCGAGCGGGAAGCTGTTCGAGACGATCGCGTCAGCGTCCAGATCGCCCTCCGCGGCCCAGGCGCGGACGCGCTTGCCGCCCTTCTGGCGGACCTCTCCGAGGTCGGCGAGCGTGCCCTCCGGCAGCCGCGTGCCGGTCTCCTCCGCGAACTCGCGCAGGGCCGCCGCCTGCGCCTCCTCGTCCTCGTCGTACTCGCCCTTCGGAATGCTCCAGGCACCGGCGTCGCGGTTCGCGAAGAACGGGCCGCCGGGATGCACGAGCAGCACCTCCGGTCCGACCGGACCGCGGCGATGGAGGAGGATGCCGGCGCTGCGCTTGGCCATCGCGCGGACCCTAGCGCTTGGCGCGGCGGGCTCCGCCTGGCAGACTGACGCCGCATGGAGGCAGCACCGAGCGATGATCCGCTGGCCCGGCTGGCCGAGCAGCTCGAGCGCTTGAGCGCCGCGAACCTCGCGCTCGGCGAGGCGGCGGAGCGCCTGATCGTGCACGCACGTGAGGAGCGCCAGGCGCTGCGCGACGCCGCCCGCGCCGCCCGCGGGGCGGCCCGCACGGCCGCTGCGGCGAGCGCGCGCGCGCACGCCGTCGGCGACGCATAGAGCGACCCGGTCGGGAGTTGCCGCGGACTCGCCCCTTGGGCGAATCCGCACGTGACACGAGGGCGCAGCGGGCTGCTTCGCCTAGCAGCCGCCGAGCGTTCGCAGCCGCCGGCGCACGACGTCCATGTCGGGGCGTCTGAAGTCGTCGTGCGTCTGCTGTCGCAGCGCCGCGACGCGCTCCTGGTGGTAGGGGCTCGCGAGGCTCTCGTTGTGCCCGATCACGTCGCCGATCGGGATCCGGTAGCGGCAGCGCAGCCAGCGCGTCAGCTGCAGCATCGCGCCCAGCTGGCGCGGTCGCCCGAGGATCTCGGCGTCGCTCGTGCCGACGTTCTCGATCCCGATCGCGGTCCAGTTGAGCCCGACGGTGTGGCGGCACATCAGCCCCAGCGGGACCAGCTGGTAGATCGTCCCGTCGCGGTCGATCACGAAGTGAGCGCAGGTCCCGGGCAGCTCGTGCAGCTCGCTGTCGGCGACGTCGGGCGCGAACGTGTTGAAGGTCGCGGAGAAGGTCGTCGTCTCGGTGAAGTGCTCGACGATCACGCGCGGGTTCACGAGCCGCGCGGTGCGCAGGCCGTAGTGGCGTTGCGCGTAGGCGACCATCTCGTGCTCGCGCCGCGCCGGGAACGGGATCGGCCGCTGCACGATCCGCGGCTGCGGCGGCCCGGCGGCGAACGCGAACGCGGCCGCGACGAGGGCGAAGAGGGACACGCCGAACAGTGTCGCGCATCGATGTCGGCACGAGTCGCGTCCGCCATCAGCTCCACCGGGCCGACGCCTGTGATACGAATTAGGGCTACCTAATAAGGTTCCCCTAACACGAGGATGCAAGCGTGCTTTCCACATTTGTGATCGGCCTGCGCGAAGGCGTCGAGGCGTCCCTCATCGTCGGCATCGTCGCCGCCTTCCTGCGCCAGCAGCGGCGCACCGATGCCTTGCGCTGGATGTGGGCGGGCGTGATCACCGCCGTGCTGCTCTGCACCGGTGTCGCCGTCCTGCTGCAGGTGATCGACGAGCAGCTGCCCCAGCAGCAGCAGGAAGGGCTCGAGACCATCGTCGCCGCGATCGCGGTCGGGATGGTCACGTTCATGATCGTCTGGATGCGGCGCCACGCCCGGGACCTCGCCGGCGACCTCCGCAGGGAGGCCGCGAGCGCCCTCGCGAGCGGCTCGGCCTGGGGGCTCGTGGCGATGGCGTTCTTCGCCGTGATCCGCGAAGGCCTCGAGACGGCCGTCTTCCTGCTCGCCGCCTTCCAGGCCTCCGGGAACGCGACGGACGCCGGCATCGGCGCCACGCTCGGGATCGTGCTGGCGGTCCTGATCGGCTGGGGCATCTATCGCGGCGGCGTACGGCTCGACCTCGCGCGCTTCTTCAAGGCGACGGCGGTCGTCCTCGTGCTGGTGGCCGCCGGCCTGGTCGCGAGCGCGCTGCACACCGCGCACGAGGCGACCTGGCTCAACGGCCTCCAGGGCCAGGCGCTCGACCTCACCTGGCTCGTGCATCCCGGGACGATCTCGAGCTCGCTGCTGATCGGGATCCTCGGACTGCAGCCGCGGCCCACGACGATCGAGGTCGCCGGCTGGCTGCTGTACGCGATCCCGATGCTGCTCTACGTCGTGTGGCCCGAGCGCTGGCGCACCCGCAAGCTGACGGCGGTGATGGTTCTCGCCGGCAGCGCTGCGATCGGACTCGCCGCGTGTGGCAGCTCCGGCTCCGGCGACCGCTCCAGCTCCGGCGACCACGTCGCCGAGGCGGGCACGACCAAGCTGAGGGTCACGCTCACGGACCAGGGCTGCTCGCCGGCGAGACTGACGGCGCCGAGCGGTCCGATCACGTTCGCGATCGAGGGCGGGTCCGCCGCCGTCACCGAGATGGAGCTGAAGAACGGCGACGGGATCATCCTCGGCGAGCGCGAGAACGTCGCACCGGGCCTCTCGAGCTCGTTCACGCTCGACGTCGCGCCGGGGCGCTACGTGATGAGCTGCCCGAACGGCGAGCCGGACGACGACGGCGTCCTCCTCGTCACCGGCACGGCGAGGGACGCCGCCACCCCGGCCCCGGCCGACGTCACGAAGGCGACCGACGGCTACCGCACCTACGTCTCGAAGGAGTCCGAGACGCTGCTGAAGGACACGCGCGCGTTCGTCGCCGCGCTGCGGGGCGGCGACGTCGAGAAGGCGAAGGCGCTGTTCGGCCCCACCCGGATTCACTACGAGGCGATCGAGCCCGTCGCCGAGAGCTTCGGCGACCTCGACCCCGAGATCGACGCGCGCGTGAACGACGTCGACGATCGGACGCGGTGGACGGGCTTCCACAGGATCGAGCAGATCCTCTGGGTCGAGGGCACGACCACGGGCACCGAGAAGTACGCCGACAAGCTGCTACGGGACGTGCAGACCCTCACGACGAAGGTCAAGACGCTGCGGTTCCAGGCGCCACAGCTCGCAAACGGCGCGGTCGAGCTCCTCAACGAGGTCGCCAACGTCAAGATCACCGGCGAGGAGGACCGCTACTCGCACACCGACCTGTCGGACTTCCAGGGCAACCTCGACGGCGCGCAGAAGGCGTTCGAGCTGCTCGCCCCGGTCCTGCAGGCGCGTTCCGATGGTGCGCTCGTGAGGCAGATCGAGGCCCGCTTCGCCGACGTCCAGAAGAGCCTCGCGGCGTACAGACGCTCGACGCCGCTCGGCTACGCGGTCTACAGCGAGCTCACGCCGCACGACCGCAGGACGCTCGCGCAGCAGGTCGATGCGCTCGCAGAGCCGCTCTCGACCGTCGCCGCGAAGGTCACCGCGTGAGCGGTTCGGCTACCTCGCCTGCATCACACGGAACGACACGGTCGCCTGGCGCGTGCACGCGCCGGGGCAGGCGATCGCGACGTAGACCCCGAGCGCGGCGCGGCGGGCGATGCGGATCGTCGCGTCGAAGGTCCCGCTCGATCCGGCGCGGGCCGTGCCGAGCGCGCGGCGCGGGCCCTGCGGCGGCGTCGCCTGCAGCAGCACGCGCGCCTGCGCCGGGAAGCCGGCGCCGTGGAGGACCATCGTGCCGCCCTGCCGCACGTGGATCGGCGTGACGGTCAGTCGCAGCGCGGCGGCGTCGCCGGCGAGCTGGCTCCGCGCGCGCGCGGCCGCGGCGGTCAGCGCGCCGGTCGTCGTCGCGCTCGCGGCGGCGAGGGTGAGCACGAACAGGACGGTCGGGGTGCGGCGGCGGCGTGGGCGCATGGTCCCTCCTTCGCTTGCGGACGACGATCCTAGAGCGAACCTCCCCTTTTTTGCACAACCCGACGCATTCGTCGCGTACCCCCAGATTCGACGCAAGCCGAATCTGCAATGGAATCGGCGCCCGCCGATTCCACTAGCCCCCGGCGACCGCGGGCAGGATCGTGATCTCGTCGCCGTCGGAGACGGACGTCTCGAGACCGTCGAGGAAGCGGATGTCCTCCCCGCCGATGTAGACGTTGACGAAACGGCGCAGGCCGCCGTCGTCGGCGATCCGCTCGCGCAGCTCGCCGAACTGCTCGTAGAGCGCGTCGAGCACCTCGCCGACGGTGTCGCCCTCCACGTCGGCGGTCGCGGCGCCGCCGGTCGCGGCGCGCAGCTGCGTCGGGATCTTGACGACGATCGCCATCAGACGGCCACCGATCCGGGCACCTGCGCCTCGAACGCGTCGAACGACGGCTCGATCGCGTAGGTCTCGAAGGTCCCGCGGGCACAGTCGATCGTCTTCAGGCCCTCGCCCGTGATGACGGCGACGACGCGCTCGTTCGGGTCGATGTCGCCGCGCGCGGCGAGCTTCGCCAGCACCGCGGTGGTGACGCCGCCGGCGGTCTCGGTGAAGATGCCCGTCGTCTCCGCCAGCAGCTTGATGCCCGAGCGGATCTCGTCGTCGCTGACGTCGTCGATGCCGCCGCCGGTCCGCCGCGCCAGCTCGAGCGCGTACGGGCCGTCGGCCGGGTTGCCGATCGCGAGCGACTTCGCGATCGTGTCCGGCTTGACCGGCCGGCAGACGACCTGACCGGCCGCGAACGCCGCCGAGACGGGCGAGCAGCCGGTCGCCTGCGCGCCGTTCATCGTCGGCACCGCGCCCTTGACGAGGCCGAGCTCGATCCACTCCTCGAAGCCGCGCGCCACCTTCGTGAAGAGCGAGCCGGAGGCGATCGGCGCAACGATCCGGTCGGGCACCGACCAGCCGAGCTGCTCGGCGATCTCGTAGGCGATCGTCTTCGAGCCCTCGGCGTAGTAGGGCCGCATGTTGACGTTCACGAAGGCCCAGTCGCGCTCGCCGGCGACCTCGGTGCAAAGGCGGTTGACGTCGTCGTAGTTGCCGTTGACGGCGACCAGGTGCGTGCCGTAGATGCCGGTCGCGAGGATCTTCGGCTCCTCCAGGTCGGCCGGGATGAAGACGTAGGACTCGAGCCCGGCCGCGGCCGCGTGGGCGGCGACGGCGTTCGCGAGGTTGCCGGTCGAGGCGCACGCGATCACCTCGAAGCCGAGCTCCCGTGCCCGTGCGAGGGCGACCGCGACGACGCGGTCCTTGAACGAGTGCGTCGGGTTGGCGGCGTCGTTCTTGATCCACAGCTCGCGCAGCCCGAGCCGCTCGGCGAGCCGGTCGGCGCGCAGCAGCGGCGTCCAGCCGGCCGGCAGGTTCGCGCCGCGCGGAGGCGCCTCGACGGGCAGGAAGTCGCGGTAGCGCCACAGCGAATGCGGCCCGGCCTGGATGCGACGACGCAGCTCCTCGGCGTCGACGCCGGTCGCGGACGCGTACGTCACCTCGAGCGGGCCGAAGCAGCGCTCGCAGACGTACCGCGCGTCCAGCGGATACGTCGTCTTGCATTCTTTGCAGGTCAGTGACTCTGGCGGCATATGAAAAAACCTCCGCCGGGGTCCGTGGCAGAGGTCAAGAAACCGCTTGTCCACATCTCCCAGGCTTGTTGCGTTGCCTGATGGAATTGGCACCTTCCCCTTTCGGGGGGTTGCCGGGGTTTCGTCGGGCCATTCCCTCCACCCCTCTTGATGCGTACTGCTATGTCGTGCTGCTCTATGTGGTCGGCAGTATAGCCGCGAGCTTGACGGACCCGCAACGCGGGATTCCGGAAATCGCCCGCTACGGGGTACAATGCCGGCTGTGACGATCGAGACGACCGACGACATGACGGACGAACCGCCAAGTCCTCATGCCAAGCCTGCCGAAGCCACGGTTCGTGCGCGCCCCTCGGGGTCGCGGTCTCGCCACGCCTCCGCCTGCTGAGTTCGACACGCCTCAGGTCGAGGTGATCGAGAGCCTCGGCGTCCGCTGGGTCAACCTCGAACAGCCGCGCCCGAGCAACCGCAGTTGGCTCGAGGAGCGCTTCGACTTCCACCCGCTCGACTACGAGGACGTCTTCTCGCGCAATCAGCGGCCGAAGATCGACGAGTACGACGACTACCTCTTCATCGTGCTCTACTTCCCGCGCTTCGACAAGCAGGTCGGGCGCCTCAACGCGGCCGAGCTCGACCTCTTCGTCGGGCCCGACTTCCTCGTGACGCTGCCGAACCAGCCGCTGCAGCCGGTCGAGTACCTGTTCGAGCGCTGCCGCACGAACGACGAGCTGCGCGAGAGCTGGTTCGCGAAGGGCAGCGGCTACCTGCTCTACAAGATCATCGACGCCTGCGTCGACGCCTCCTTCCCGATGCTCGCGAAGATGGGCAACAAGCTCGAGCGGGTCGAGGACGAGATCTTCGCCGGCAACTCGGCCGAGGTCGTGCGCGACATCTCGAACGTGAAGCAGGAGATCATCAACTTCCGCAAGGTCGTGCGGCCGCAGCGCGCCGTCTTCAGCGACCTCGAGCGCACCAAGCAGCGCTACCTGGCGGAGGACCTCGACGTCTACTTCGACGACATCAACGACGCCTCCGAGCGCGTCTGGCAGATGCTCGAGACCTACAAGGAGACGGTCGAGGCGCTCGAGGCGACGAACGAGTCGGTGCTCTCGCACCAGCTCAACGACGTCCTGCGCGTCCTGACCGTGCTGAGCGTCGTCTTCCTGCCGCTGACGCTGATCGCCAGCATCTTCGGCATGAACGTGCACGTCCCGGGCCAGGACCAGACGGTGCCGTTCTGGATCATCATCGTCGCCATGTTCGGGATCGCCGGCGGCATGATCGCGTTCTTCAGACGCCGTCGCTGGCTCTGAGCCGGGCGAAGCGCCGCCCTGGCGCGCCAGGCGTAACCGCTGCTGCGAGCCGGAGTAGAGAGGACGTGGCCGCCACCTCCTCCCTCGACGCGCTCGAGCGGCTCGCCTCGAGCTCCGCCCGCGCGGAGCCCGGCAAGCGCATGCTCGTGATCGTGAACCCGTATGCGACGACGGTCTCCGAGCGGCTCAAGCACCTCGTCGTCTACGCCCTCCAGGGGCGCTACCAGGTCGACTCGGTCGAGACGCAGGCGCGCGGCCACGCGACCGAGCTGACGCGCGAGGCCGCGCGCGAGGGCTACGACGTCGTCTGCGCCTTCGGCGGCGACGGCACCGTCAACGAGGCGGCCAACGGCCTCGCCGGCTCCCAGACGCCGCTGACCTGCCTGCCGGGCGGCTCGGCCAACGTCTTCGCCCGCATCCTCGGGATCCCGAACGACGTGGTCGACGCGACCGAGCACCTGCTCCGCCTGGCCGACGACTGGACCCCGCGGCCGATCGACTTCGGCGTCGTCAACGACCGCCGCTTCCTCTTCACGGCCGGCCTCGGGCTGGACGCCAGCGTGACCGAGCGCGTCGACGCGCACCCACGTCTTAAGGCGCGCCTCGGGCCCTGGTACTACGCCTGGTGCGGCATCTCGGCGTTCAACCGGCGCTACGTCGTGAAGCCGCCGCAGCTCGCGGTCGAGATCGACGGCGCGGTCGTCGCGGGGGTCAGCGCGATGGTGCAGAACACGATGCCCTACACCTACTTCGGCCGTCGCCGGGTCGACCTCGCCGAGGACGTCGCGCTCGACAGCGGGACGCTCGCCGGCGTCGTCCTGCGGCGCGCCAACCCGCTCGACATGCCGTCGATCATCTGGCGGGCGCTTTCCGATCGCGCGCGGATCGTCAAGCACCGGCGTGTGACCGGCTTCTCGGGACAGACGTCGCTCGTCGTGCGGAGCACCGACGGACGGCCGCTGCCGCTGCAGGTCGACGGCGACTTCCTCGGCGACGTCGAGCGCGCCGACTTCCGCGTCGACCCGGGCGCGCTGCACGTCGTGGCGTAGGGCGGGCGTGCGCGCCCTCATCGCCGCCGCTGTCCTGGTCGCCGCGGGTGCGGGCGCGCTCAGCGTGTCGGCCGGGGTCGACGCCGCCGGCGTCGGCGCCGCCGGCAAGCCGAAGCCCGCGCCCGCGCCGCCGCAGATCGCCGGCTGCCCCGTCTTCCCTGCCGCGAACCCCTGGAACCAGCGCGTCGACCGGCTCCCGGTCGCGACGAACAGCGCGACGCTGATCCGCAGCATCGGCCTCACCGCCGCGGTCCACCCCGACTTCGGCTCGGGCACCTACGACGGCGCGCCGATCGGGATCCCCTACACCGTCGTCGGGGCGAGCCAGCCGCGCGTGAAGGTGCGCTTCGACTACGCGAGCGAGTCCGACCGCGGGCCCTATCCGGTTCCGCCGCACGCCCCGATCGAGGGCGGCGCGCGCTCGAGCGGCGACCGGCACGTGCTCGTCGTCGACCGCGGCGCCTGCAAGCTGTACGAGCTGTTCGACGCCCACCCGCTCGCCGGCGGCCGCGCCTGGCAGGCCGGTTCGGGGGCGATCTTCGACCTGCGCACGAACGCGCTGCGCCCGCGGGGCTGGACCTCGGCCGACGCCGCCGGCCTCCCGATCCTCCCCGGCCTCGCGCGCTACGACGAGGTCGCCGCCGGCGCGATCCGCCACGCGCTGCGCTTCACCGCGCCGCGGACGCGAAGCGCGTTCATCCCGCCGGCCCGCCACGAGGCCTCCGGCGACGCCTCCCCCTCGTTGCCCCCGATGGGTCTGCGCGTGCGGCTGAAGTCCTCGGTCGACATCCGCGGCCTCCCGCGCCAGGCCCGCGTCGTCGCGCAGGCGCTCAAGACCTACGGGATGCTGCTCGCCGACAACGGCTCACCCTGGTACGTCGGCGGCGCGCCGGACCGCCACTGGGACAACGACGCGCTCCACGCCCTCGGGCGTCTGCGCGGCGGAGATTTTGAGGCAGTCGACCCCAACCCGCAGAGGGCGACGCAGCCGCGGGTTCGGCGCCAGCCGAAGCCGCAATGGAATCGGCGTCAGCCCAGCCGATTTCACGCGCCTGCGCCGGGCGTCACGCGGTAGGCGTCGAAGACCGCGTCGATGCTGCGCAGCCGCGTGATCGTGGCGTCGAGCGTCTTCGTGTCGCCGACCTCGACGACGAAGCGGTTGCGGATCATCGGCGGGTTCGACGTGCAGCGCGCGTCCACGATGTTGATCCCCTGCTCCGAGAAGGTCCGCGAGAGATCCTCGAGCAGGCGATGGCGATCCCAGCCGTCGATGTGGATCTCGACCTTGAAGGCGGTCTCCGACTCGCCGTCCCACGCGACCGGCGTGAAGCGATCGGGATCCTTGCGCAGCACGCCGACGTTGGGGCAGTCCTCGCGGTGGATCGTGATGCCGCGCCCGAGCGACACGTAGCCGACGATCGGATCCCCGGGCACCGGGCGGCAGCACTTGGCGAGCCGCAGCATCACGTCGTCGACGCCGTCGACGGCGATGCCGAACTGGGTCGAGGACGTGGTCGGCCGGCGCTCCCGCTGGGGCGTCGTCTGCAGCAGGTCGTCGGCCGCCGTCGGCGTCCCCTCGGCCGCCTCGCCCTGCTTGAGCCGCTGCATCACCTTGTTGACGACGACCTTCGGCGAGATCTTCGCGGCGCCGAGCGCGACGTAGAACTCGTCGCCCTTGCGGAAGCCCATCTCGCGGATGATGTCCGCCAGCAGCGGGGAGCCGACGATCCGCTGCGCCGGCAGGCCCTGCTTCTTGAGGTGCTCCTGCAGCAGCTCGCGGCCGGCGTGCTCGGTGTCCTTGCGCGACTCGCTTCTGAACCACTGCTTGATCTTGTTGCGGGCACGGGTCGTCTTGACGAGCGCGAGCCAGTCGCGCGAGGGGCCGCGCTCGCGCTTGGAGGTCAGCACCTCGACGATGTCGCCCGAGCGCAGCTCGTAGGAGAGCGGCACGATCTTGCCGTTGACCTTCGCGCCGACGCAGCGGTGGCCGACGTCGGTGTGGACCTCGTAGGCGAAGTCGAGCGGCGTCGCGCCGGCGGCGAGCGACTTGACCTCGCCCTTGGGCGTGAAGACGAAGACCTCGTCCTCGAAGAGGTCGACCTTCAAGGTGTCCATGAACTCCTTGGGGTCCGACATCTCCTGCTGCCAGTCGAGCAGGCGCCGCAGCCATCTGAGCTTGCCGTCGCCGTCGGCCTGCGTCGGGTCCTGTCTGTAGAGCCAGTGCGCGGCGATGCCGAACTCGGCCATGTCGTGCATCTCACGCGTACGGATCTGGATCTCCAGCGGCCGTCCCTCGGGCCCGATCACGGTCGTGTGCAGCGACTGGTACATGTTGAACTTCGGCATCGCCACGAAGTCCTTGAAGCGGCCGGGCAGCGGCTTCCACAGCGAGTGGATGACGCCGACGGCGCCGTAGCAGTCCTTGACCGACTCGACGATCACGCGCATCGCGGTCAGGTCGTAGATCTCGTTGAACTCGCGGCCCTTCTTCGTCATCTTCGAGTAGATCGAGTAGAAGTGCTTGGCGCGGCCGGAGATCTCGGCCTCGATGCCGAGCGCCTCCAGCTCGTGGGCGACGTAGGCGCCCGCCTCGTTGACGTAGCGCTCGCGGTCCGCCCGCTGCTGGTTGACGAGCCCCTTGATCTCGGTGTACTTGCGCGGGTGGAGCGTCGCGAACGAGAGGTCCTCGAGCTCCCACTTGATCGCGTGGATGCCGAGCCGATGCGCGATCGGCGCGTAGATGTCGAGGGTCTCCTTCGCCTTCTCGATCTGCTTCTGCTTCGGCATCGCGTCGATCGTCCGCATGTTGTGGAGGCGATCGGCGAGCTTGATCAGGATGACCCGGATGTCGGAGGCCATCGCGACCATCATCTTGCGGTAGTTCTCGGCCTGCGCCTCGTCGCGCGAGGAGAAGGTCAGGCCCGTCAGCTTCGTCACGCCGTCGACGAGCCCAGCGACCTCGTCGCCGAACGTCGCGGCGACGTCCTCCAGCGAGGCGGACGTGTCCTCGACCGTGTCGTGCAGCAGCGCGGCGCAGAGCGTCTCGGTGTCGAGTCGCATCCCGGCGCAGATCTTCGCGACCCCGACCGGGTGGCTGATGAACTGCTCGCCCGACTTGCGGCGCTGGTCGGCGTGGTGCTCACAGGCATAGACGAACGCGCGCTCGACGGCGGCGCGGTCGATCTCGAGCGCGCTCTCGGCGGCGTGCTCCTCGACGATCGCGAAGAGGTCGCCGAGCAGCCCCCGCTCGCTCGCGGTCAGGCCTTCGCGGCCGGCGCCGTTCCCACCGCGCACCGTGCCGCGGCCCGACGAGGCGAGATCGGCGCCAGCCGATCTCGCAATGCCCGCGGCGCCAGCCGCGGGCACGGCGCCGGCCGATCTCGCAATGCCCACGGCGCCAGCCGCGGGCACGGCGCCAGCCGCGGGCACGGCGTCGACGGGCACGCGCACGGCGTCCTCCAGCACGGCCGGTGCCGTCGCGGTCCGGCCGCCGGCGTCGGTCGACGCGGTGCGCTCGGTGCGCGTCAGGTGCGCGCTGCGGGTGTTGCCGTCCTCAGAAATCGCAAGCCGTCCTCATGTCGCTGCATCGCCGCCCGGTAGATCGCGGACCGCTCGAGCTCGGTGCGCTCGGCGCTCGCGACCGCCAGGGCCGGCAGGTCCCGGTCGAGGCTGACGAGCCCCAGCTCCTCGAGGACTGCCACCAGTCGAGCGGCGTGCGATGCCGACCGGCTGTGAGGGCCGTCCCCGCGAAGCAGACGCTCGAGCTCCTCGCCGGCCGCGCTGCCATCGTCCCGAAGGGTCCGGTAGAGCGGCACGAGCGAAGCACGAAGGTCGTACTCCGACGCGTGTATCTGCTCTGCAAAGCGTAGCTCAGCGTCGGACCAGGCCCAATGGACATATGTCCCAGGCAGTCCCGCCCGCAGGAGCAGGTCCTGGTCGGCGTGCGCCGGCGGGTCGAGCACGACGAGGTGGGCGAACCGCTCGGCGAGCTGCGGCGCGCGCTCCAGCGCGGCGTGGGAGCAGAGCGCGAAGCCGCCGATCCGCTCGCTCAGGCCGCCGATGCGGCGCGAGACGTCGGCGCAGACGGCGAGCACGTCGGCGTCGCCGGCGAGCAGGTCGGCGAGCACCGCCGCGCCGCCGTCGCCGCGACGGTCGATGACCGTCCGACCTGCCGTCGCCGTCGATGCGGCTGCGCTGGCGCTGCGCGGCGTGCCGGCCGACCCGCCGAGGGCGGCGACCTCGGCCAGCACCGCGGCCAGCCAGCCGTCCTGAGCGGGCTGGCCGAGCAGCTCGATCGGCGCCGGCGCGCAGGCGGTCGCGCTGCGCAGCAGCAGGCGCGGCTCGACCGCTCCGTTCCATTCGTTGCGCTCGAGCCGGAACGTCGCGTCGACCGGCGCGCCGGCGTCGACCGGCAGGCGACCGTCGCACCCGAACGAGACGGCGCGACAGCGCACGCCGCCGGCCTCGACCGTGAAGCGCAGGTGTCTGCCGCCCTCGCCCATCGGCCGCGGATCGACGAACGACGCCGCCGGAACGAGCAGGTTGACGGCGGGATTGCCCATCCCGCACGGCGCCAGCCGCGCGAGCTCGTCGGCCAGCGCGAGCCCGAGCGCGCCGCCGCTGACGACGGCGTCGACGCGCTCGATCGGCACGAGGTCCTCGGCCGTCAGCAGCGCGCCGGCGTGCGCCTCGACCGCCGCCCGCAGCGCCTCGACGCGCCCGGCGGCGATCGTCAGGCCGGCGGCGGCGCGGTGGCCGCCGTAGCGCTCCAGCTCCGGCGCGGCCGCGTGGAGCGCGCCGAGCAGGTCGAAGCCGGGTATCGAGCGCCCCGAGCCGCTGCCGACGCCGGTCTCGGCGTCGAGCGCGACGAGGATCGTCGGCCGGTGGTAGCGCTCGACGATGCGCGAGGCGACGATCCCGATCACGCCCGGATGCCAGCCCTCGCCCGCCAGCACGTAGGCCGGCCGCTCGCCCAGCTCGCGCACCTGCGCCTCGGCGTCGAAGAGGATCCGCTGCTCGGTCATCCGCCGCTCGCCGTTGGCGGCGTCGAGCTCCTCGGCGATCGCGCGAGCGCGCGCCTCGTCCTCGGTCAGCAGCAGCTCGACGCCCGCATCCGCGCGGTAGAGGCGACCGGAGGCGTTGATGCGCGGAGCGAGCCGGAACGCGACCGCCCCCGCGTCGAGCCCGCTCGGGTCGACGCGCGCGACGCGCATCAGCGCGCGCAGCCCGGCCTTGCCGGTGCTCGCGAGGACGCGCAGGCCCTCGCGCACGAGCCGGCGGTTCTCGCCGCGCAGCGGGACGAGGTCGGCGACGGTCGCGAGCGCGACGAGGTCGAGGTCCTCGTCGGCCGCGGCCGGATCCTCCCCGGCGGCGAGCGCGAGCGCCTGCGCCAGCTTGTAGGCGACGCCGCCGGCGCAGAGGTCCGGGCAGGGGTAGCCGCCGAGCGACGGATGCACGATCGGCGCGTCCGGCAGCGCGCCGTCGGCCCGCGGCTGGTGGTGGTCGGTCACGACGACGTCGAGGCCGGCGGCGCGCGCGGCGGCGACCTCCTCGACCGCGGTGATCGCGCAGTCGACGGTCACGAGCAGGCGCGTCCCGCGGTCGGCGAGCCGTTCGACCGTCGCCGCCGAGAGACCGTAGCCGTCGTCGACGCGGCTCGGCAGGAACCAGTCGACGTCGGCCCCGAGCCGGCGCAGCGCGCGCAGCAGGATCGCGGTCGCGCAGACGCCGTCGACGTCGTAGTCGCCGTGCACGGTGATGCGGGTGCCCGCGCGCACGTGCTGGAGGATCAGCGCCAGCGCCGACTCGATCCCGGCGAAGGCGCGTGGATCGTGCTCGTCCTCGGCGGCGAGGAAGGCCCGCGCCGCGGCCGGGTCCTCGAAGCCGCGGCGCACCAGCACCTGCGCGAGCGTCCGGCTGATCTCCAGGGCGCCGCGCAGGCGCTCGACGGCAGCCGGATCGCACGGCACGATCGCGACCCGCCGCTCGGCTGGCCGCGGCGGCGCCGGCGCGAGCGCGAGCGCGGCCTCGACATCGGCCGCGTCGGTCGGGGCGTCGAGCGAGGGCGGTGGCACGGCGGTCGCGGACATCCGTTCAGGCTAGGGCTCGCCCAAGACGGATCGATCGGCGCCTCCGCGCCGGCGAGCAACTCGTGTCCCGATTCCGAAGTTCGGTGACGGTTTCCGGGCGCCCGCATGCACCTGGCGCCCGCCGGCGGCCGGCCGACTACGTCGAGTGCGAGGCAGGCCGCCGGCGAACGCCAGCCAACACCCGTGCATCCCGCACACTGCGCCCGAACCTACGAATCGGACACGAGATGGTTGATTCCGCGGGATTCGTGGATGCGAGGCCGGGTGGCGGCTGGCGCCGCCGAACGTGCGCCTCGCGCCGCGAAGGCTGGCGAAGCCAGCCCGAGATCGTCGAGTCAATCATCTAGATTGGCGCGGGTGCCCGGCGAGCTGACCTTCCGGCGGATCGACGCGAGCGACGCGGAGGCCTTCCAGCGCTGCGCGGCGATCGCCTTCCACACGCCGTGCGACTCGCCCCAGCTCGAGCGCTTCCGTCACCTGGCCGAGTGGGACCGCACGCTCGCGGCGTTCGACGGCGACGAGCTGGTCGGCAGCTCGGCGGCCTACTCGCACAAGCTGTCGGTGCCCGGTGGCGAGCTGCCGAGCGCGGGGATCACGTGGATCGCGGTGCTGCCGACGCACCGCCGGCGCGGGATCCTCACCCGCATGCTCGACGAGCAGATCGCTGCCGCGCGAGCACGTGGCGAGCCGCTCGCGGCGCTGTGGGCCTCGGAGGGGGCGATCTACGGCCGCTTCGGCTTCGGTCCGGCCGCCAGCCGGGCGCGCTTCACCGTCGCGACCGGCGCTGGCGCGCCGCCGCGAGAAGCGCACGCGGGCGCGCGGCCGCTGCGGATCCGCTTCCACGAGCTCGCGGGCGCGCGGCCGCTGCTCGGCCCGCTCTTCGAGCGCGTGCGGGCGCAGCGTCCCGGGATGCCGACGCGGACCGACGACTGGTGGGATCGGCGCGTCCTCACCGACGCGGCCGCCGAGCGCGACGGCGCGACCGACAAGCGGCTCGTCGTCGTGCACGGCGACGACGGCGCGGCGGACGGCTACGCGATCTACCGCGAGCGCGGCGAGGAGCCGGCTGTGACGCTCGAGCTGCTGGAGCTGATCGCACCGGCCGACGACGCGGCCGCCGCGCTGTGGCGGTTCCTCTGCTCGGTCGACCTCGTCGCAAGGCTCGACGCGCCCAACCGCCCGCTCGACGACCCGCTGCCGCTCCTCTTCGCCGACCTCCGTCGCGCGCGCGTGAGCGAGCTGGGCGACAGCCTGTGGGTGCGGCTGCTCGACGTGCGGGCCGCGCTCGAGGGCCGCGCGTGGGCGGCCGACGCACGCCTCACGCTGGCGCTGCGCGACGACCGCATCGCGCAGAACGCGGGCAGCTGGAGCGTCGAGATCGCCGGCGGGGCCGCACGGGTGCGGCCGGCGCCGCCGGGGTCGGCGCCCGATCTGAGCACCGACGTGCGCTGGCTCGGCGCGGCCTATCTCGGCGGCACGCCGCTCACGCGGCTCGTCGCGGGCGGCCTCGTCGAGGAGCACACGAGCGGAGCGGCCGAGCGGCTCGACGTCGCCCTGCACGTGCCCCGGGCGCCGTGGGCGCCCGAGGTCTTCTAGCTGCTGCTAGCTCGTGCTTCGGCCGCCGCGCGCTAGGCGACGACGCCGTCGGCGCGCTCGCGCCGGATGCCCTCGGCGTAGACCAGCCCGATGCCGATCAGCGCGCCGGGGATCGCCTCGAGCGCGGTCAGCAGGTGCGTCTGGCTCTCACCTGGGATCCCGAAGCCGTTGACGATCAGACCGAAGAGGAACGAGCCGAACAGGGCACCGAGGAACGCTCCGACGATCCCGCCCCAGAAGCGATCGGGCAGGAAGATCGTGAAGTGCCAGATCGCGAGGCCCATCATGATCCAAGCGAACGCGGCCATTAGTGGCCCCTCTCACGATGATCGACCGAAGACGGCGGCCGTCGATCGCCGCCATGCTGCGTCCTCGATCCTCGAAACGCCAAAGGCATTCCTTCGGATCTGCGTCCTTGCCTGGCGGCGCCGCCAACCACCGTGATCATCCCGATCCTTGCAAGACGGACCACTAGCGCGGCCTCCCGTGACGTCTGTTGCGGCCGCCGGTACGGCCCCCGCGCGGCTTCTGAATCGGTGCGATGCCGTCGTTCTCGGCTATGTCGGGCGCGCGGCCGTCCGGTCCGAGCGCCGGCGGCGCGGGCTCGGGCGGCGCAGCCGGTC
>JAOPZA010000020.1 GCA_025964325.1 Conexibacter sp. | reverse complement strand
CGAGCTCGCGCACCGACCAGCCCGAGGCGACGGCGTCGCGCGCGAGCGAGCGGCGGTCCGCGTGGTCCTGGGCCAGCAGCAGCGCGCGGCCGTGCCCCTCGGTGAGGTCGCCGGCCGCAAGCAGCCGGAGCGCGTCGTCGGGCAGGTCGAGCAGGCGGATCAGGTTCGAGACGGCCACGCGACTGCGGCCGACCCGCAGGCCGACCTCCTCGCGCGTGAGACCGAGCTCCTCGACGAGCGCCGCGCACGCACGCGCCTCCTCGACCGGGCTGAGGTCCTCGCGGGCCATGTTCTCGATCACGGCGAGCTCGAGCGTGGCGGCATCGTCGTGCTGGCGGATGATCGCCGGGATCTCCGTCATGCCTGCGATCCCGGCCGCGCGCCAGCGCCGCTCGCCGGCGATCAGCTCGTAGCTGCCGCCCGGCAGCGGGCGGACGAGCACCGGCTGCAGCACGCCGCGCGCCTTCAGCGAGTCGGCCAGCGCGACGAGCGCCTGCTCGTCGAAGTGGCTGCGCGGCTGCTGCGGATTGGGCGCGATCAGCTCGATCGGAACCATGCGCAGCTCCTGCGCCTCGTCCTTCGGCGCCGCCGAGAGGATCGCGGAGAGGCCGCGCCCCATGCCCCGCGCTCTCTCAGCCACGGGCGGCAACCTCCTTGGCGAGCTCGAAGTACGCATCCGAGCCCGCGCAGTGGGGATCGTGGTGGATCACCGGCTTACCGAAGCTCGGCGCCTCCCCGACGCGGACGTTGCGCGGGATCACGGTGTCGAAGACGAGCGTCGGGAAGTGCTCGCGCACCTCGCGCTCGACGTCCTGTGCAAGCCGCGTGCGGCTGTCGTGCATCGTCAGCAGCATCCCGGCGATCGTCAGCCGGGGGTTCAGCTCGCGCTGGATCAGGCCGAGCGTGTCGAGCAGCCCCGCGAGGCCCTCGAGCGCGAAGTACTCGGCCTGCACCGGGACGATCACGCGATCGGCGGCGACGAGCGCGTTGACCGTGAGCGGGCCGAGCGACGGCGGGCAGTCGAGGATCGTGAAGGTGTAGCGGTCGCGAACCGGCGCGACGGCGTCGCGCAGCCGGTTCTCCGAGTTCTCGATCCGCGGCAGCTCGACCGACGCGCCGGCGAGGTCGGGGCTGGAGGGAACGAGCGAGAGGTGCTCGATCGAGGTCACGCGGATCGCCTCCTCCATCGTCGCATCGCCGGCCAGGACGTCGTAGATGCTGGGCGTGGACTCCTTCGGCACGCCGAGGCCGACGGTCGCGTTCGCCTGCGCGTCCATGTCGATCAGCAGGGCGTCATAGCCCGCTTCGGCGACGCAGGCCGCCAGGTTCACGGCGGTGGTCGTCTTGCCGACGCCGCCCTTCTGATTCGCAATCGCGTAGATCGTGCCCATTCGACCTGGCAAGTTAGCGGCGCGCGCGGTCAGACGGCGGCTGATTGCCCGCTCCGAGCGGGCGTTTGGTTGCCATGCCGGCGCGTCGCGGAAAGCGCGACGGCGTCGGGCCGACCTTCCTCAGGACGTGCAGATGACGGTGGTCGGCCCCTTCGAACGGCCGCACGGAGCGGACCTCTTCGAGCACGAGGCCCAACTGCTCCGCCGCAAGCGGGGCGATCCGCTCCTCGTCGGCGTCACGGCGCCCCTTCCACGCGACGAGCGCCCCACCGTCGCGCAGCAGCGGCGCCGCGTACTCGGCGAGGACGCCGAGGGGTGCGAGCGCGCGGGCGGTCACGATCGTCGAGCCGCCGATGCCCGCCTCCCACTCCTCGGCCCGCTCGGCCACGACGTCGACGTTCGCAAGGCCGGCGGCGTCTGCCGTCGCGGTGATGAACGCGCTCTTGCGCGCATTGCTCTCGACGAGCGTGACCTGCGTCCCCGGCAGCGCGATCGCGAGCGCCAGGCCCGGGAAGCCGGCGCCGGCGCCGATGTCGGCGATCCCGTCGGCGCCGCGGAGCTCGTCGAGCTCGAGGCCGGCGAGCGAGTCGGCCAGGTGGACACGCAGCGCCGCGTGGGGCTCGCGGACCGGCGTCGGAGCGTGCGGATCCCGCTCGAGGGCATCCAGAACGGCGCGGAACCGGCCGGCCGCTCCGTCGGGAAGGGCGTAGCGGTCCGCGAGCGCGGCCAGCTCGCGTTTCAACGCGCTGCTCATGCGTCACCACGGGCCCGGACCCGGGCAATGTAGTCCGCATACGTCGAGCACATCGCGTCGAAGCGCGCGGCCGCGTGGGCGTCGATATCGGGCCCGAGGGACGCCTCCAGCAGCGGGATCACGTCCTCCACCAGCGCATGCCCGCGGGCCATCCATTGGTAGTAGGAGCGGTCGCCATGGTGGTAAGGGCCGTAGAGCTTCGTGCGCGGGAACGACTCCATCAGCCAGCGGAAGAGGGCCTCGTGGCGCGTATGCATCCGCAGCGTCACCTGCGGTTGCTTGCCGTCACCACCGAACGATCCTTCGCCGATGAGGATCCCGACGAACAGCCCGCGCTCGAAAGACGACAGGCTCATCGCGCGCTCAGGGAGATCCCGGAGCACGGATCTGTTTCACCGTCATGAAAAACGTGAAACACTCGGCGGGAGGTCCCGTGCATCCGCGATCACCGCCTACGCGGTGATCGGCGCCACGACGAGGTGACGATCCGGCTCGTCGCCCTCACTGTACGTCTCGACCCCGGTCCGATCGCGCAGGTACTCGTGCACGACCCGCCGCTCCACCGCGTTCATCGCGTCGAGCGCGACCGGCTTCCCGATCCGCAGCGCTTCCTCCGCCGCCTGGTCGGCATCGTGCTGCAGCAACGACGCGCGGCGCTCGCGATATCCGGCAGCGTCGACGGTCACGCGCTTGCGCTCTTCCTCGCCGCGGTACGCGACGCGGTACGCGAGATGCTGGATCGCGTCGATCGTCTGTCCGTGGCGGCCGATCAGCAGCCCGAGGTCCTCGCCAGCGAGGTTCGCCGTCAGCGTCTCGGCGTCCTCGGTCACCTCGATCTCGGCCTCGACGCCGACGGCCTCCACGATGTGCGCCAGCAGCTGCTCGACGCGCCCGACCGGCCCATCCGGCGTCTGCGCGCTCATCGCCGGCGTCCCGAACGCTTCTTCTTCTGCCGCGACGACGGCGGCGGGCCCGATCTCGCCGGACCGCCGGCTCCGTTCGCCGCTGGTCTCTCGGCCTTCGGCGACGCCTTCGGGGTCGACGCTCTGCCGGCGCGCGCGCCACCGGCCGGCGTCGGCTGGCCGCCGCCTCTGCCCGCCGTGTTCGGCTCCGGCTTCGCGGTGGCCGCGCCGCCGCCCATGAACAGGTCTCTCAGGGCGGAGAGTCCGCCCCCGCCGCTCGAGGCGCTGGTGCCTGGGGCGCCCGCCATCGCGGCGACCGGTCGCACAGGACCGACGGTTCTTCTCACGATCAACTGCTGCACGATCGTCCAGCAGTTCGTCGTGATCCAGTAGACCATCAGGCCGGCCGGGAAGTTGATGACGAAGAAGACGAAGACGATCGGCAGGCCGAGCATGATCATCCGCTGGTTTCTGTCCATCGTCGCCGAGCTCAGGAGCCCGGACCCGAGCTGCGAGCCGACGTAGAGGATCACGAGCACGACGAGCGTCACGCCGGTCGCTCTGTTCGTGATGTCGTGGATGAAGAGGAACTGGCCCGAGTCGGTGTGACCCGCGACATCGCCGCACGCGACCGCCTGCTGTCCGCAGATGTCGATCCGCAGGTCGGTGCGGAGCATGTAGTACAGCGAGATGAAGAACGGCAGCTGGAACAGCAGCGGGAAGCAGGAGGCCAGCGGATTGACCTTGTTCTCCTTGTAGAACTTCATCATCTCCTGCTGCTGGCGCTGCTTGTCGTCCTTGTACTTCGCCTGGATCGATCTGATCTCCGGGGCGAGCACCTGCAGGCGCTGCATCGATCTGACCTGTCTCAACGTCAGCGGCAGCAGGACGAGCCGGACGGTGATCGTCAGGAAGATGATCGAGAGCCCCCAGCCGACCCCGACCTTGTCGTGGAAGAAGACGAGGATCGAGTCGCAGACGTCGATCAGCGGCTGCAGGATGTTCGCGAAGACGAAGGGCATGGGACTCGCTCAGGCGCTGTGCGCGGTCGGTCGGTGGGAATGGAACACGCGCTGATCGCTCACGGGGTCGAAACCCCCGTGGCTGAAGGGATTGCAGCGTACGAGTCGCCACGCGGCCAATACCAGCCCGCGGAGTATGCCGAACTCCTCGATCGCCTGCGTGGCGTAGCGCGAGCAGCTCGGCTCGTACTTGCAGCGCCGCGGGAGCGCGGGGGAGACGAATCGCTGGTAGACGCGGATCGGAGCCGTCGCGGCGCGACGGGCGACACTCACCGGGATCCTCCGGCCGACCGCTCGCGGACCGCGTCGACCAGCTCGGCGAGCGCCGCGTGGATCCCCTCGAGGCCATCCCGCTCGGCGACCGCGCGCGCCTCCGGACGAGCGACGACGACGACGTCCTGCCCGTCCGGGAGCCGCGCCGCCTCACGGTCGAACGCCTCCCGCAGCAGGCGCTTCACGTGGTTGCGCTCGACGGCGCCCCCGACCTTGCGCGAAACCGACAGGCCGACGCGCGCCTCGCCGTCCTCGCCGCGAGGGAAGACATGGAGGACCAGGACGCGATTGCTCTGCGAGCGCCCCTGTCGAAAGACCCGGTCGAACTCTGCGCTGCGGGAGAGTCGCCCGCGCTTGCTCCGCCGGGTCGCCACGCCCGGCCGCGCGCCCATCAGACGGTGAGGCGCTTGCGGCCCTTGTCGCGACGGCGCTTGAGGGTCAGGCGACCGGCGCGCGTCTGCATACGCTGGCGAAACCCGTGGGTACGGGCGCGCTTGCGTTTCTTAGGCTGGTAAGTGCGTTTCATGGCTCACGTTTCCCGTGGGATGGGGATGGGACAGTATACGCGGACGGCCTCTCCGTGCCGGCTCCGTGCCGGCGTGGTCCTCGAGCGCGTGGTTGTCGACAGCGCTCTCCACCCTGTGCACAACGCCGGCGCCGGACCGTTCCGGACCTTTTTCTCGCGATTTGCGCACTCCCCTCCCCACATCCCGCGCTGAGCCCCGGTCGGCCCGCCTCCGATTGCTATATTCGCCGCCCCGTCGGGGCTTCACGCCCCTCCATCTGACTTCGAACCCTCCGCCGCTGAGCCGGTCGACGACGCCTGTGAACACTGAGCTCGAGCACACCTGGTCCAAGATCCAAGCCGAGCTCCGGCGCGCTGTCACCGACTCGACGTACCACCTCTGGCTGGCCCCGCTGCGCGCGCACGCGCTCGACGGCGAGACGCTCCAGATCGCGGCCCCGGAGGAGATCAGGACCTGGGTCGCCGACCGCTTCTCGCGCGTGCTGCAGAGCTGCGTCGCCGCGGTGCTGGGCCCGGCCGTCGCGATCGCGATCGTTCCGGTCGACGCGCCAGCGCCGCGCCAAGCCGCACTCCGCGGCGGGGCCGTCGGTCCTCAAGCCGACCTGACACCGGGCTCCTCGGACAGCTTCAACCCGAAGTACACGTTCGACCAGTTCGTGATCGGCGACGGCAACCGCCTCGCCCACGCCGCGGCACTCGCCGTCGCCGAGTTGCCGGGGCAGGCGTACAACCCGCTCTTCATCTACGGCCCGCCGGGACTCGGCAAGACGCACCTCCTCCACGCGATCGCCAACTACGTGCGCGAGTACGGCGACGGCATGTCCGTCCGCTACACGACGGTCGAGGCGTTCACCAACCACTTCGTCGACTCGCTGCGCGCTCGCTCGCTCGACGACTTCAAGCGGCGCTACCGCGACACCGACATCCTCCTGATCGACGACGTCCAGTTCCTCGAGAGCAAGGTGAAGATCGAGGAGGAGTTCTTCCACACCTTCAACGCGCTCTACGAGACCGGCAGCCAGCTGGTCGTCACCTGCGACCGTATGCCGCGCGACATGGGCGCGCTCGCCGAGCGGCTGCGCGAGCGCTTCGAGTCCGGTCTCGTGACCGACATCCGCGCTCCCGATCTGGCGACGCGCATGACGATCCTGCGCAAGCGCGTGCACCACGACGGCGTCGTCCTCGCGGAGCCGGACGCGATCGCCCCGATCGCCGACCGCATCACGACGAACATCCGCGCGCTCCAGGGCGCGCTGATCCGCGTCGTCGCCTTCCACTCGCTGACCGGACGCCCGATCGACCGCGCGCTCGTCATCGAGGTGCTCGACGGCCTCTATCCCGGCGCGCCCCGACCGCAGATGCGGACGCTCCAGGAGATCCAGGAGGCGACCTGCGAGCGCCTCGGCGTCTCGCCCGAGGCCCTGCTCTCGCCCGAACGGACCGCCCGCGTCGCGTGGGCCCGCCAGGTCGCCATGTACCTCGCCCGCGAGCTGACCGATGCCACCCTGCCCGCGATCGGTCGCGCGTTCGGCGGCCGCAACCACACGACCGTCATGCATGCCTGCAAGCGCGCGAGCGAGCGCATAGCGAAGGACGCGGAGGCCTACGAGCTCGTCCGCGGCCTCACCGCGCGCCTGCAGCAGGCCGATGACGACCGACGTTCCTGACAGACTTGTGACCAGCTCCGTCTGCGCTCTTGTGCGCAGCATCGCCGCAACGTGCGGCGATTCCGCCCACTTCTCCACATCTTCCTTCTCCCTATGACGACGATATCCTTTCTTATCTCGAGGTATTCATCGTGAAGATCTCGGCCGCGCGCGACGAACTCCTCACCCAACTCCAGACCGTCAGCCGCGTCGCGTCGACGCGTGGCGCGATCCAGGCGCTCTCCGGCGTCCAGCTGATCGCAGCCGACGGCCGCGTCGAGCTGCGGGCGACCGACATGGAGGTCGGGCTGCGCGTCCCGCTTCCGGCGGAGGTCGTGCGCGACGGCTCGATCGTGCTGCCCGCTCGCCTGATCGTCGACGTCGTGCGCTCGCTCTCGGGGCCGACTGTCACGCTGGAGCAGCGGCCGGCCGAGCAGGACGTCGAGCTCGTGGCCGGCAACGCGACCTTCCACATCCGGACGCTGCGCGCCGAGGACTTCCCGCCCTTCCCCGAGCCCGAGGCGACCGGAACCGTCCGGGTTCCGGCGAAGGCCTTCGTCGACACCGTGTTGAAGGTCGCGAGCTCCGCCTCGCGTGACGAGACGCGCCCGGTCCTGACCGGGATCCTCGTCTCGGCCTCCGAGCGCGAGCTGCGGATGGTGGCGACCGACTCCTATCGGCTCAGCGTGAAGGAGACGACGCTCGAGCAGCCGTTGCCGGGCGGCTTCGAGGCGAACGTCCCCGCCCGCGCCCTGCAGGAGCTTGCTCGGCTGGTGCAGCAGCTCGACGGGGAGGAGCTGATCGTCGGGGTGCGCCAGAACCAGGTCGTCTTCCAGGTCGGCGCGGTCGTCCTCTCGTCGCGCCTGATCGAGGGCCAGTTCCCGAACTACCGACAGCTGCTGCCGGAGAGTTATGAACACGAGCTGTCGCTGGCCGGCAGCGAGGTCACCGACGTCGTGCGGCGCATCAGCCTGCTCGCGCAGAAGAACGCCCCGCTGCGGCTGTCGTTCGCGCCCGGCGAGCTGACCGTCTCCGCGCAGACGCCCGACATCGGCGAGGCGCGCGAGTCGCTGCCGGTCGCCTTCCAGGGCGAGTCGTTCGAGATCGGCTTCAACCCCGACTTCCTGCGGGAGGGACTCGAGGGCGTCCAGTCGGGCGACATCCTGCTGAAGCTCATCAGCCCACTGCGGCCCGGCCTGATCCAGTCGGCGGAGGACGGGGGCTTCCTCTACCTGATCATGCCGATCCGCCTGAACGTCTAGCCGCGGCGCATGCGGATCGCGCATCTGTCCGTGCGCAACTTCCGCAGCTACGCCGCCGCGGAGGTCGATCTCGGCCCGGGCCTGACGGTCGTCAGTGGTCGGAACGGCGCCGGCAAGACGAACCTGCTCGACGCGCTGTACTTCGGCTGCACGGGACGTTCGTCGCGGACGACGAACGAACGCGAGCTGGTTCGCTTCGGCGAGCAGGTCGTGCGGGTCGCGATCACGGCGGAGGATCGCGACGGCCGGCACGAGCTGAGCGTCGGCTTCGAGCCGGGCCAGCCGAAGCGGATGACCGCCGACGGCGTCCGCGTCGAGCGGATGGCCGACGTCGTCGAGCGCCCGCTCGCGAGCGTCTTCCTGCCCGACCGGCTCGAGCTCGTCAAGGGCACGCCGTCGCTGCGCCGGGCGCACGTCGATCAGGTCGTCGCCGGCCTCTGGCCCGCGCGCATCGCGACACGCCGCGCCTACGCGCAGGCGCTCGGGCAGCGCAACGCCCTCCTCGCCCGCGTACGCGCCGGCGCCGCCTCGGTCGCGTCGCTGCCGGCCTGGGACGCCGAGCTGGCGCGGCACGGAATCGGGCTGATGGCCGATCGGGCGGCCGCGATCGAGCTCGTCGCGCCCGTCTTCGCCGAGCGCGCCGCCGACCTCGGCCTCGACGGCGATCCCGCGGTTGCCTACCGACCGCGGTCCCACGCCGCCGACGCGGCCGAGCTCGCGGCCGAGCTCGCGGAGCGCCACGAACGCGACCTCGAGCGCGGCTTCACCGACCACGGGCCGCACCGCGACGACCTCGTCTTCCGGCGCGAGGATCGCGAACTGCGGGCCTACGGCTCGCAGGGCCAGCAGCGGCTCGCGCTGCTGGCGCTGCTCCTGGCCGAGCGCGAGGCGATCGCCGCGACGCGCGACGCGATCCCGGTGATGCTGCTCGACGACGTCATGAGCGAGCTCGACGACGACCGCCGCGCGAGGCTCGTCGAGCTGCTGCGCGGTGCCGGCCAGAGCGTCATAACGACGACCGACCTCGAGCACGTGCCCGGCGCGAACGACGTCGACGTCACGCGCCTCTCCGTCGCCGCGGATCCCGCCGGCCTGGCGCCTCGCGCGTCCCTCGTGGTCGTCGACGTGGCCGCATGAGGCGCCGCGCGCCACGGCCGCTCTCCGACGCGCTCGGGTCGCTGCAGCACGCGCTCGCGCCCGCAACGCTCCTCGCGGAGGTGCAACGTGTCTGGCCGGGGGTCGCCGGGGAGGCGATCGCGCGCGAGGCGAGCCCGACGGCCGAGCGCGGCGGGGTCGTGACGGTCACCTGCGTGGCCTCGGTCTGGGCGCACGAGCTCGACCTGATGGCGCCCCTCTTGATCGAGCGCATCAACTCCGCGGTGCGGAGCGGCGAGGTCAAGCGCCTGCGCTGTGTCACCACGACACGAGGACGTGGTCAGGGGGCTCGTTGAGGAGTGGTTAAGGGCGGCGCGTTTTCAGCCATTTTGCAGGGATTTATGCGCCGTTGATGGGGCGAGGGAACGACCCCGCTGTGCTATTATTGAGTTCACCCGCCTTCCACGCCCCGGCGCGCCGCAATCGGCGCGGGTCCGGGGCGTTGCAACGTCATCGGAGGATCGTTGGCCACCGACCACAACGCGGCTGACCCCACGCAGCCCAAGACGCCCACGTACGACGCCCAGGACATCACGGTCCTCGAGGGACTCGAGGCCGTGCGCAAGCGCCCGGGCATGTACATCGGCTCGACCGGCATCCGCGGTCTGCACCACCTCGTCTACGAGGTCGTCGACAACTCGGTCGACGAGGCGCTCGCGGGTCGCGCCAGCGAGGTGGCCGTCACGATCCATCCGGACAACTCGATCACGGTCGTCGACGACGGCGCCGGCATCCCCGTCGCGCTGATGGAGAGAGAGCAGAAGCCGGCCGTCCAGGTCGTGCTGACCGTGCTCCACGCTGGCGGCAAGTTCGGCGACGGCGGCGGCTACAAGGTCTCCGGCGGGCTCCACGGCGTCGGCGTGTCGGTCGTCAACGCGCTGTCCGAGAGACTGCTCGTCGAGGTCCGACGCGACGGCTTCGCCTGGTCGCAGAACTACTCGCGCGGCGCCCCGCAGGAGGAGCTGCAAAAGGGCGACCCGACGAGCGCGACCGGCACGACGATCACGTTCCTGCCCGACCTCGAGATCATGGAGTCGCTCGACTTCGACTTCACGACGCTCGAGGAGCGCCTGCGCGAGACCGCCTTCCTGACGCGCGGCCTCAAGATCACGCTCGCCGACGAGCGCGGCGAGGGCAGACGGGTCGAGTTCCAGTACGAGGGCGGCATCGAGGACTTCGTCAGGTACCTCAACGAGAACAAGGAGCCCGTCCAGAGAAGAGTCATCTTCTTCGAGGGCGAGAGCAGCGAGGGCGCGGTCGAGGTCGCGATGCAGTGGAACGCCTCCTACCAGGAGTCGGTCTTCTCCTTCGCGAACAACATCAACACCCACGAGGGCGGCTCCCACCTCTCCGGCTTCCGCTCCGCGCTGACGCGCACGCTCAACCGCTACGCGCGCGAGAAGGGCCTGCTGAAGGAGAGAGACGACAACCTCAGCGGCGAGGACGTGCGCGAGGGCCTGACGGCCGTCGTCTCGGCCAAGCTCGCCGACCCCCAGTTCGAGGGTCAGACGAAGACCAAGCTCGGCAACCCGGGGATGCAGGGCTTCGTCGAGTCGATCGTCAACCAGGGCCTCGCCGAGTTCCTCGAGGAGAACCCGCAGGACGCGCGCTCGGTGATCATGAAGGCGGTCCAGGCCGCGCAGGCCCGCTCCGCCGCGCGCAGAGCACGCGACCTCACGCGCCGCAAGTCGGCGCTCGAGAACTCGCGCCTGCCGGGCAAGCTCGCCGACTGCTCGATCAAGGACCCGTCGCTGGCCGAGCTCT
The DNA here is from genome assembly GCA_025964325.1 of Conexibacter sp. Taxonomy (GTDB): domain Bacteria; phylum Actinomycetota; class Thermoleophilia; order Solirubrobacterales; family Solirubrobacteraceae; genus Conexibacter. The sequence continues at coordinate 8,703 of JAOPZA010000020.1, read as the reverse complement.
TCGTGGTCGAGGGCGACTCCGCCGGCGGCTCGGCGAAGCAGGGCCGCGACCGCTCCACGCAGGCGGTGCTGCCGCTGCGCGGCAAGATCCTCAACGTCGAGCGCGCGCGCATCGACCGCGTGCTCGCGAACACCGAGGTGCAGGCGCTGATCACCGCGATCGGCACCGGCGTCCGCGACGAGTTCGACCTCGCGCGGCTGCGCTACCACAAGATCATCTTGATGACCGACGCCGACGTCGACGGCGCGCACATCCGCACGCTCGTCCTGACGCTGCTGTTCCGCGAGATGCAGGAGCTGATCGACGGCGGCTTCGTCTACATCGCGAGACCGCCGCTCTACAAGGTCAAGACCGGGCGCAACGAGCGCTACGTCGAGAAGGACATCGATCTCGAGGAGATCCTGCTGTCCGACAAGCTCGAGAAGTTCGAGCTGCTGGACCGCTCCGGCACCCAGTTCAGACTGACCGACGCGCGCTGGAGACGCTTCACCCGGCTCCTCAAGCAGTACGCCGGCTGGGCCTCGGCGCTGCGCGCGCTGTCCCGCCACGACGTCGTCGACTTCCTCGAGGAGTCGGGGATCCTGCACGAGCACGTGACCGACGAGGCGACGCTCGTCGAGCTGCTGAAGCGCCCGACGGTCGACGGCTCTGCGTTCGACATCGAGCTGCTGGACGAGAACGAGAGCGACCTCGTCGTGCGTTCGATCGAGATCAAGACCGGCCATGCGCACACCCGCCACGTGCGCCGCTCGATGCTCCAGCTGAACGAGTACCGCCAGCTCGTGCGCGTGCACGAGCAGCTCGTCCAGACGGTCGGCCTGCCGCCGTTCGACGTGCGTCTCGGCGACCACCGCGAGTCCGCCGTCTCATTCGAGGAGCTGCGCGCGACCGTGATGGAGATGGCCGGCCGCAACGTCGAGGTCAACCGCTTCAAGGGGCTCGGCGAGATGAACGCCGAGCAGCTGCGCGAGACGACGATGGATCCGACCACGCGGACGCTCGCGCAGGTGACGATGGACGACGCCGCAGCCGCGGACCGCGTCTTCTCGATGCTGATGGGCGACCAGGTCGAGCCGCGCCGCAACTTCATCGAAGAGAACGCCCGCCTCGTGACGAACCTGGACGTGTAAGTGGAACGCTCGGCAAGAGCCTCGCGTTCCATTGGAAGAACTCGCCTGGAGGCTCGTTCTTCCGGCATTAGGAAGGATCAGCGATGAGCGCAACAGACCAGCTCAGCGGCGGCAACGTCGAGCCGCGCGCACTCGAAGAGGAGATGCGCTCCGCGTATCTCGACTACGCGATGTCGGTCATCGTCGGGCGCGCGCTGCCCGACGTCCGCGACGGCCTGAAGCCCGTCCACCGCCGCGTCCTGTTCGCGATGAACGAGGCCGGCCTGCAGCCGAACCGCGCGCGCTCGAAGTCCTCGCGCATCGTCGGCGACACGATGGGCAAGTACCACCCGCACGGCGACTCGTCGATCTACGACACGCTCGTGCGGATGGCCCAGGACTTCTCGATGCGCTACCCGCTCGTCGACGGTCAGGGCAACTTCGGCTCGGTCGACGACGACCCCGCCGCGGCGATGCGCTACACCGAGGCGCGGCTCGCCCGCATGGCGACCGAGATGCTGCGCGACATCGACCAGGATACGGTCGACTTCGGGCCCAACTACGACGGCAAGAACCAGGAGCCGCTGGTCCTGCCGGCGCGCTTCCCGAACCTGCTCGTCAACGGCTCGGCCGGCATCGCCGTCGGCATGGCGACGAATATCCCGCCGCACAACCTGAGAGAGGCGATCGCGGCCACGATCGCCTACATCGACGATCCGACGATCGACGTCGACGGCCTGATGAAGCACATGCACGGCCCGGACTTCCCGACCGGCGGCGTGATCCTCGGCGTGAGCGGCATCCGCGACGCCTACGCGACCGGCCGCGGCAGAGTCCGCGTGCAGGCGCGGGCGCACATCGAGCCGCTGTCCCAGGGCAAGGAGGCGATCATCGTCACCGAGCTGCCCTACCAGGTGAAGAAGGGCGGCGAGGGCGGCCTGATCCAGAAGATCGCCGACCTCGTCCACGAGAAGAAGATCCCCGAGATCAGCGACCTGCGGGACGAGTCCGACCGTCACGGCATGCGCTTCGTGATCGAGCTGAAGCGCGACGCGCTGCCGAAGGTGGTGCTGAACAAGCTCTACAAGCACACGCCGATGCAGACGACGTTCGGCGTCAACATGGTCGCGCTCGTCGACAACGTGCCGAAGACGCTCTCGCTGCGCGAGGTCATCGGCCGCTACGTCGAGCACCAGCGCGAGGTCATCGTCCGCCGGACGAAGTACGAGCTGCGGCGCGCGGAGGATCGCGCGCACATCCTCGAAGGCCTCCTGATCGCGCTCGCGAACATCGACGAGATCATCGCCCTGATCCGCAGCTCGCCGGATCCCGAGCAGGCGCGGATCGGCCTCGTCAACCGCTTCGAGCTGACCGTCCGCCAGGCCGAGGCGATCCTGCAGCTGACGCTCCGCCGCCTGACCGCGCTCGAGGCCGACAGAATCAGACAGGAGCACACCGACCTCGTCGAGCGCATCCGTGAGCTGCGCGACATCCTCGGCAACGAGCAGCGCGTCCTCGACATCATCAAGGAGGAGATGCAGGAGATCTCCGACGCGTACGGCGACGAGCGCCGCACGCAGATCTCCCACGCCGAGGGCGAGATCGACATCGAGGATCTGATCGCCGACCAGCAGATGGTCATCACGATCACGAAGAGCGGCTACATCAAGTCGCTGCCGCTGGCGACGTACCGCCAGCAGCGACGCGGTGGCGTCGGCGTGACCGGGATGGACATGAAGGACGGCGACTACATCGAGCACCTGTTCGTGACCTCGACGCACGACTTCCTGCTGTTCTTCACGAACCGCGGCAAGGTCTATCGCCTGAAGGTCTACGAGCTGCCGGAGGCGTCGCGCACCGCCAGAGGTCGCGCGCTCGTCAACCTGCTGCCGCTGCGCGAGGGCGAGCGGGTCCAGTCCGTGCTCTCGACGCGTGACTTCGGCGAGGCTCCGTACCTGCTGTTCGCGACCCGCAGAGGCACGGTCAAGAAGACCGAGCTGCAGAGATACAACACGCCGATCAGAGCCGACGGCATCATCGCGATCTCGATCCGCGACGACGACGAGCTCGTCGCCGTGCGACGGGTCGACGAGGGCGACGAGGTCATCATCGTCTCGCGCGCGGGGCTGACCGTCCGCTTCGGCGAGCAGGACGCGCGCTCGATGGGCCGCGACACGAGCGGTGTGCGCGGCATGGACGTCGGCGACGCCGGCGAGGTGATCGCGATGGACATCGCCCGAGACGACCAGGACCTGCTCGTCGTGACCGAGAACGGCTACGGCAAGCGCACGCGGATCGACCAGTACCGCAAGACCGCGCGCGGCGCCAAGGGCGTCAGAACGATCAGACTGACCGAGACGAAGGGTGGCCTCGCCGGCGCGCTCGTCGTGCGCGAGCACCAGGATCTCGTCTTCATCTCGCAGAGCGGGATGGTGCAGCGCACGGGCGTGCGCGGGATCAGCCAGCAGGGTCGCTCGGCGACTGGCGTCCGCGTCATGAACGTCCGCGAGGACGACCTCGTGCGGGCCGTCGCGCTCGTCGTCGAGTCGGCGGGCGACGACGCCGCCGCACAGCTCGAGTTGGAAGGCCCGGAGGACACGGCGGTCGCCGGCGAGCTGATCGTCGAGTCGGTCGAGGCGACCGATCTGATCGACGACGAGGAGGCCGGACCGACCGTGCTTCCGGACCCTGACAGCGATGGCGACGGGGCGGGCGAAGTCTGATCGCATACTTCGGTCCGTCGCTTCGGTCCGCTACTCTGACGAAACCAGAGAAAGGAGGTGGTCCGAAGTTGTCTGACAGTTTTTGCGGGACCCTGGAGGTGTCCGGCCACTAGGTCGGATGGCTGACCCCGCCTAGCGGAGTCCACACCGAGACACCGCCTCGATTGGCGCCGGAGCTGGTCCCATCGGCCCTGACGTTGGAAGGCTCATCGAGGTTTCTGTCCAGCCGTTTGTCGCGAAGGGCGTCCTGTAGAAGGGGCGCCCTTTTGCTGTCGGGCGTCGGCGACATTGCAAAGTTCGTGCTCCGACTTCGTCGGAGCATTGCAAGTTCCACGGCAGCGAACCGAGGCCACGTAGCGTCGGCGGGAACTTGCGCGTGCCGGCGACATGCAGCACGGCCGAGCTCGCCGGCGCGACGACCTGGCACGCGCCGCAAGTTCCCACAGCCGTATCGGGCCGGCAGCGCGACGCCGTGGAACTTGCAATGGACCGGCGCCAGCCGGTCCACGCGTTAGCGGATCTCCAAATACTGCTGCCACGCCGACGGGATCGTCGGGCTGGCGACCTGGATGAAGACGTTGGGGCCGGGGACGCGCGGGGCGTGGCGGGGGATCATGCCCGCCTGGTTCGGCAGCGCGTCGCCCTTGCGGCGGTTGCACGGCGCGCACGAGGCGACGATGTTGTCCCACGTCGACGGGCCGCCCTTCGAGCGCGGGATCACGTGGTCGACCGTGAGGTTGCCGCGCGAGCCGCAGTACTGGCAGGTCCAGTCGTCGCGCGCGAAGACCGCCCGGCGGGTGATCTTGCGGCGGTGCGTGTCGCGCGGGACGCGCACGTAGCTGACGAGCCGGATCACGACCGGCCGCGCGACCGTGCTGGTGCCGGAGTGGAGCACGCGATCGCCGTGCTCGAGCACCTCCGCCTTCTCCTTCATCAGCAGCACGACGGCGCGGCGCACGGTGCAGACGTTGATCGGCTCATACGTCGCGTTCAACACGAGCACCCGTCCAGACTCACGCCCGCGCCGCTGGTGCCCCAGTGGCGGCGCGGACCCCATTTGAGCTGGTGGTACGCAAGTGGCCATAGCTGCTGATCGGCAAGTGTAGCGGGCGGCACCACCCCGTCTGTGACCGCTGTGTGAGCCTCCGTCGGGCCGCACGACGCGCGAGAATCAGGCGGCGGGGAACGAGCCGAGCACGCGCAGGTGCTCGACGTGACCGCGCACCGCGCTCAGCGCCTGCGCGACCGGATCCTCGCTTGCGCGGCCTTCGAGGTCGGCGAAGAACATGTAGCGGCCGAGGCCCTGCCGCCGCGGCCGCGACTCGATCCGCGTCAGGTTGACGCCGCGGAACGCGAACTCCGAGAGGCAGCGCACGAGCCAGCCGGGCGCCTCGGCGCCGACGCCCCAGAAGACGATCGCCGTCTTCCACGGCCCGTGCTCGCCGGCGCTCGACCCGGTCGGCGCGAGCCAGACGAAGCGTGTCTCGTTGCCGGCGACGTCGTCGACGCCGGCGCGCAGGATCTCGCCGCCGTACAGCTCGGCCGCCAGCCGCGGCCCGAGCGCCGCCTGCGGCCCGCCCTCCGACGCGACGCGCCGGACTGCCTCGGCAGTCGAGCTGGCCGCCAGCACGGCGGCCTGCGGCAGGCGCGTGCGGAGGAAGTGCGCGCACTGCGCGTTCGCCTGTGGATGTGAGACGACCGTCTCGATCGCCGCCAGCTCGATCGCCTCAGAGGCGATCAGGCAGGTCTCGATCGCGTGGACCGTCTCGCCGACGATCGTGACGTCCTTGGCCTCGACCGCCAGCGCGTCGAGCGTCGCGGCGACGGCGCCGCCGACAGCGTTCTCGATCGGCACGAGCGCCCGCTCGACGTCGCCGTCCTGCACCGCCTTGATGCAGTCGAAGATCGTCGGCAGCGGCACCTGCTCGTGAGCCGGCTCGCCGCGCACGGCAGCGAGCAGCGCCTCTTGCGAGTTCGTGCCCTCCGGGCCGAGGTAGGCGATCCTCATAGGTCGCTGATCGCCTCTCCGCCGCCCGCCAGCGCGAGCTGGACGGCCTCGGCCTCCTCGGGCGAGAGCGCGACGTCGGCGCCCTGGCCGTCGCGCACCTGCTTGGCGTAGAGGCGCGCGTGGTCGCGGTGCAGGATCGAGGAGACGACGACGCCGGAGCGCGCCGCGTCGAGCAGCGCGATCGACGTCGACTGGTGGCCGGACATCTCGCCGTAGGCGTCGTAGCGCACGAGCGCGCGATACGTGACGGCGGCGTCGAGCCGCTCCTCGGCCGCGCTCATCCGCTCGTGCAGCTTCGTCGCCGCGTCGGCGACGTACGTGTGCAGCGCCCGGAACTCGTCGTCGAGGCCGGCCGCGTGGGCGACCAGGTCGACCGCCTGCCGGTCGCCCAGCACCGCGCGCTGGTCGCGCCGGACGCGCCGCAGCTGGACGGTCAGCCGGACCGCGGTGGCGAGCGCGATCAGCGCGACCGCGCAGCCGGCGACCGCGACGACGCCCGTGGTGCTCGTCAGGTCGTTCACGGGGCGAAAGGATAGGCGCGGGGGAGACCCGGGCGCACCCTTATGTGAACAGTGCGTTGAACGTCTGTGTGTTGTTGGCGGTCGATCTCTCGCCCGGGACCGGCTGGACGGTGACTCTGATCGTCGCCGGACCGCCGGTCGGCGGCGGCCCGCTGAGCGGCACGTCGGCCGACGTCTGCGCGCCGGCTCTGGTGCTCGGCACGACTCTCTGGCCTCTGACGGTTCTCCCGTTGGCGGTCACCTCGACGTCGACCTTGACGTTCGTCTCGTCGTTCTGGCCGCCGTTCGTGAACGTCACTCTGAAGCTCGAGGCCGAGCTGGCGGGGATCGTGTTCGAGCCGCTCGGGTCGAGCGTCGTGCCGCCGACGCTGACCGAGTCGATCTGGTGGCCGTGCAGGCCGGGCGCCGGCGTCCCGTTTCTCGTCGTCGTGCTGCTCGCGGTGGCGGCGCCGAGCTGCTGGGCGACGAACGCCGGGTTGATCCAGCCGATGTTCGCGAGGAAGTTCGACTGCGGCGTCACGCTCTCGCCCGCCGTGCCGTCGTAGCTGGCGGCGATCCCGTTGGCTCTGAGCGCGTTCAGGAGCAGCGGCGCGACGCGCTGCGAGTAGACGACGTCGGCGGCGTCGAACGCGCGCATCTGCCCGGCGATCTGGTTGACCGCGGTGCTCGAGGCGGCCGATCTGCCGACCGCCTGCCCGATCAGGTCGGCGATCTTTCTGACGCCGTCGCGGCGCAGCGACATCGACAGCACGAAGTCGTTCTGAGCCTCCTTGGCGCTGCCCGGGGCGCTGAGGCCCTGGGCGCGCTTGAGCTCCTCGTCGGCGACGAGCCGCAGCTGGTTGAGCGTGTCCTGCAGCGTCTGCTGCTGCTGGCCGCTCGCCCCGGAGAGCGCCTGGAAGAGCGGTCTCGCGACCTCGGTGCGAGACTGGTCGACGAGCGTGCGGACGTTGCGGTTGTAGTCCTTCAGCGCCTGCTCGCGCTGGCCGGAGACGCAGCCCTTGACCAGCACGACGAGGAGGATCAGGACGACGACGAACGCGCCCGCCGCGACGAGGCGGCGCACCAGCAGCGTCTGATGGTCTGCGGTCGGCGGGCGCCGGCTCCCGCCTCCGGGCGGGGTGCGGCGCGGCCGAGTCGCTCTACGGGGCGCGTCAGCAGCCTCGTCGAAGTACGACAAAGATCATGCTCCTTGCGGGAACCGGAAAGCCTCAGTATGACCTGCGGCCCGGCTGGACACGTGGAAGGGAGGGCCTCGGCGACGTGGAACACCACAGGGTGAGTCGGACCGAGGCGTCGTCGACCGTCCGACTCCGGGCGGATTCCCACCAGCCGCTCGTGCTGGAGCGCTACCGCCTGCTCCAGCAGCTCGGCGCGGGGGCGTTCGGCGTCGTCTGGCTGGCGCGCGACGAGCGCCTCGACCGCGACGTGGCGGTCAAGGCGATCAGCGGCGAGCAGGTCGCCGGCGGCCGCGGCCAGCGCGAGGCGAGAGCGGCGGCGCGGCTGGCCCATCCGGCGATCGTGACGCTCTACGAGGCCGGGACGGAGGGGGAGACGACCTACCTCGTCTCCGAGCTCGTGCGCGGCGGGACGCTCGCCGAGCTGCTGGCCGAGGGCGCGCTGTCGGACCGCGACGTCGCCGAGATCGGGATGGCGCTCTGCCAGGCGCTCGCCCATGCCCACGCGAACGGCGTGATCCACCGCGACGTGAAGCCGTCGAACGTGCTCGTCCCCGAGGCGCCGCACGCGGGCGGCCCGGTCGCGAAGCTGACCGACTTCGGCGTCGCGCGCGTCGCCGGCGGCGAGCTGCTGACGCGCACGGGCGACGTCGTGGGGACGCTCGCCTACATGGCGCCGGAGCAGGCCGAGGGCCGCGAGGCGGGCGCGCCCGCCGACCTCTACGCCGCCGCGCTCGTGCTCTACGAGGCGTTCAGCGGCGTCAACCCGATCCGCGGCGCGAGCGCGGCCGCAACCGCCCGCCGGCTGGGCGCGACGCTGCCGTCGCTGCGGCGCCAGCGGCGCGACCTGCCGGTCGAGCTGAGCGACGCGATCGACCGGGCGCTGCTGCCGGGCCCGCGCGACCGCGGCACGGTCGCCAACCTCCACCGCGGCCTCAGAAGAGCCGTCCACGAGCTGGGCGACGAGCCCGGCACGGTCGCGGCGCCCCGCGTCGAGCGCGTCGCGACGGCCGTCACCGAGGTCGCCGAGCGAACGCGCCGCGGGTGGGGCCGGCGGACGCGCGAGCAGGAGCTGGCCGAGGTCGCGGCCGAGCTGGGCGCCGAGGACGAGGCCTGGACGGTCGCCGACCGCCGCGCCGCGCGGGCGCGCGGCGGCGCCGGGCCGCT
>JAOPZA010000232.1 GCA_025964325.1 Conexibacter sp. | reverse complement strand
CGCTCGCACGACCGGATGCAGGCGCTGACCCTCGAGATCATCCTGCGCGTGGTGTTCGGTGTCGCCGCGGGTCCGCGCCTCGACGAGCTGCGGGCACTGCTCAAGGACATCGTCGACGTCGGCGCGCTCGACATCATGGGCTGGCACAAGCCGGAGCTGCAGCGCGTCGGGCCGTGGCGGCGCAACGCGGCCCGGCAGAAACGGGCCGACGAGCTGATCTACGCCGAGATCGCCGAGCGGCGGCTCGCCGAGATCGCCGCACTCCCGCCGGTGCGCTGGGCCCGCGCCGTCGCGCCCGCGCCGCTCGAGACGCGCGCGAGCACCGTCCTCTACGCGCCCGACTGGAGCCGCCCGGAGCGCTGGCGCCCAGCCCTGACGGCGTGGGCCCGCGCGTTCTCGGCCGGCGACGACGTCACGCTCGCGCTCGCGATGCGCGACGGCGACCACGGGGCCGTCGCCGAGCAGGTGCTCGACTGCCTGACGGCGAGCGGCCGTCCGGAGGAGGAGCTGCCCGACGTGCTGCTGAGCGAGCCGGCCTGGACCGGGTCGCACGCGCTCGTCGCCCGCTGCGACGCCGTCCTGCTCGATCCGGAGGGCGACGCCGCCGCGCGCGCGCTGCTGAGCGCGCGGGCGCCGCGGACGGTCGCGGCGTCGGCGCAGGCGATCGCCGCGCTGGCGGTGGAGCTGTGCGCGCCCGCGCTCGCCGTCTGAGCGACGCGCCCGCGCCGTCGCCGTCCGGGCGCTTCGTGGGAGATCAACGAGCGGACCGGCACCCTGCGACAATGGCCGCGTGAGCGACTCCTACGCAGCCGCCGGCGTCGACATCGCCGAAGCCGACGCGGGCGTGAAGGCCCTCGTCGACGTGCTGCGGACGATCGAGACGGGCTCGCCGTCGCGCTCGGTGCTGCCCTCCGGTCACTACGCGAACGTGCTGCGGGTCGCCCCCAACCTCGGCATCGCCGTCGGCGCCGACGGCGTCGGCACGAAGGTGATCGTCGCGGAGCAGACCGGCCGCTACGACACCGTCGGGATCGACTGCATCGCGATGAACGTCAACGACGTGATCTGCGTCGGCGCCGAGCCGATCGCCGTCCTCGACTACCTCGCCGTCGAGCAGTCCGACCCGGCCGTGCTGCGCGAGATCGCGCGCGGGCTGAAGGCCGGCGCCGAGGCGGCCGGCGTCGAGATCCCGGGCGGCGAGCTGGCGCAGCTGCCGGAGCTCGTCAAGGGCCATCCGTCGCCCCGCGGCTTCGACCTGACCGGCGCCTGCTTCGGCACGGTCGCGCTCGACGCGATCGTGACCGGGAACGAGATCGCCGCCGGCGACGCGCTGATCGGGCTGCCCTCCTCGGGCGTCCACTCGAACGGCTTGACGCTCGCGCGCCGGGCGCTGCTCGAGCAGGGCGGGCTCGCGCTCGACGCGCGCCCGAGCGTGCTCGGCGGCGCCTCGGTCGCCGACGTCCTGCTCGAGCCGACCGTGATCTACGTGCGCGCGGTGCTCGAGCTGCTGCGCAGCGACGTGCCCGTCCACGGGCTCGCGCACATCACCGGCGGCGGCGTCCTGAACCTGCTGCGGCTCGGCAGCGGGATCGGCTACGAGATCGACGCGCCGCTGCCCGTCCCGCCCGTCTTCGAGCTGATCGCCGAGCTCGGCGAGGTCGCGCCGGAGGAGATGCAGAAGGTCTTCAACATGGGCACCGGGTTCGTCGCGATCGTGCCCTCCGCCGACGCGGCCGCCGCGATCGAGCTGCTCGGCCGCCATCATCCCGGCAGCGCCCGCGTCGGCAGCGTCACCGCCGACGCCGGCCGCGTCGCGCTCCCGTCGCTCGGCCTCGCCGGCGACGAGCACGGCCTCACGCGCGCTTGACGAAGCCTCGCCGGCCCAGCCGCCGCAGGTTTCGCGCTCTGCGAACACCTGCAGGCGTAGGCGAGCGCCCTGCGCGAGCCTACGCCTGGATCGCCGACTCGCGGATCGCGATCGCGACCGCGTGCGCGCGGCTGGAGGCTTCGAGCTTGCGCATGACGTTGCGCAGGTGCGTGCGGACGGTGTGCGGGCTGAGCGAGAGCGTCCCCGCCATCGAGTCGGTCGAGCGGCCCTCGGCGACCAGTGCCAGGACGCGCAGCTCGGAGCTCGACAGGGTCGCGGTGCGGCGGCGGTTGCCTCTCGAGAGCACGAGCGCCGGCTCGGGACGCAGCGCTCCGCCTGCGGTCGCTTCCGGCTCGTTGAACCACAGCCCGCCGGCCGCGATCGTCCGCAGCGCCCCCGCCAGCTCCGCGACCGTGCGGTGCTTCGCGACGACGCCGGCGGCGCCGCTGTGCATCGCGCGCGCGGCCTGCTCGCCGTCGTCCTCGTCGCTGTAGAGGACGATCGCCGTCCGCAGTCCGCGGCGCACGAGCCGCTGCAGCAGCACCGTGCCGGCGCGGTCGCCTTCCTCGAGCGAGACGAGCGCGATGTCGGGCTCGTGCCGGCCGATGAGGGTCTCGGCCGCCTCGTCGGGCGAGGCGGAGGCGACGACGTCGATCCCCTCGCGGTCGAGCAGCAGCGGCAGACCCTCGCGGACGGCGGCATGCGGGTCGATCACGACGACCGAGAGCGCCGCCGCCGCGGTCGATGCGGCGACGTCGCCGGCGAGCGACGGCGTCAGGTCGAACGCGTCGGAGCTGTGCTCGACGAAGGTCATCGGTGTCGGGTGTTCGCCATCGCGCGTCGTTCCACCTGTCAGCTCATCCGGACGTAGCCGATCGCCTCGTTCGCGCCGCGGACGTTGCGCGAGACGCGATCGGACGAGTTGCCCTCGATCGTCTGGAGCTGGCCGTTCGGGAGCGCGCTCTCGACCATCCCGACGTGCTCGTCGAAGACGATCAGGTCGCCGGGCTTCGGCACGTAGCCCTGGCCGTTGCGCACCGCGCGTCCGGCGCCCTGCGCCCACGCGTAGAGCTGGTCGACGGAGCCGAAGCCCTGGCCCTGGGCGCCGAGCGGCTCACCGGCGCTTCTCGCCAGCCACGAGGCGAAGTACGCGCACCAGGGCCCGACGCCGCTGCCGGGCGTCGCCTGGCGGTACATCGCGATGCGGGGAGAGTCGTTCGAGCCCGGCGGCATCTCGGCCTGGCCGACCTCGCCCTGGGCGAGCGCGACCATCGCCGCGGCCCCCCCGCCGAAGGGCGCCGTCGCCCCGCCGATCGCGCCGCTGCCGCCGATCGCGCCCGGCGCGCCGAGCGCGCCGCCGAGACCCGC
>JAOPZA010000224.1 GCA_025964325.1 Conexibacter sp. | reverse complement strand
GCACGCGGCACGAGCTGGAGACGTCCTACGAGGAGCTCCAGTCGACGGTCGAGGAGCTCGAGACGACGAACGAGGAGCTCCAGTCGACCAACGAGGAGCTCGAGACGACCAACGAGGAGCTCCAGTCCACCAACGAGGAGCTCGAGACGACCAACGAGGAGCTCCAGTCCACCAACGAGGAGCTCGAGACGATCAACGACGACCTGCGCGAGCGGACCGGCGCCGTCGACGCCGTCAACCTCTTCCTCGAGACGGTCCTGACGAGCCTCGGCGTCGGCGTCATCGTTCTCGACGTCGAGCGCAAGGTGCAGGTCTGGAACGCGCACGCGGAGGAGCTCTGGGGGCTGCGCAGCCGAGAGGTCGTCGGCGAGCGCTTCTTCGAGCTCGACGTCGGGGTGCCGGTCGACCAGCTGAAGACGCCGATCCGCGAGGCGCTGCGGGACCGGGCGTTCCGCGCCGAGGTCTCGCTCTCGTCGACGACGCGGCGTGGACGCGAGCTCGCGCGCACGGTCACGGTGCTGCCGCTCGCGATCGAGGGCGCCGAGATCAGCGGCGCGGTGCTGCTGATGGAGGTCGGCGGCGAGGCGCCGCCCAGGGCCGTCTAGGAGCCGGCGGCGGAGGCCCGGCGCGCGCCCTCGACGGACGGCCGGACCTCGAGCATGCGCCGGAGCGCCGCGCTCTGCTCGCGCGCGACCGCCGAGCGCGCATGCGTCGCCCGCACCTCCTCGGTCACGCGCTCGTGCGCGTCGCGCATGCGGTCGATCCGCGTGCGGACGTCGGCGAAGGGGTCCGTTGGCGGCGGGGCGGCGGCGCGGGCGGCGGGGCGACCGATCCGCAGCGCGCTCGCGCCGGTCTCCAGCGGGAGCTGCTCCGGTTGGCTCGTGGCCGCGTCCCCCGGCGTGCTCGCGCCGGGCGCGAAGCGGGGCCGCGACCGCGATCGCGGCGGATCGTCCCCGTCGGGGCGGTCGGGCGCCCACTCCTGCTGGAGCAGCCAGGCGCCGTCGGGACGGCGGTGGACCCGGTCCTGAGCGGCGAGCTCCTTGACGGCCAGGCTGACGGTCGGCCGCTTCGCGCCGACCAGCTGCCCGAGCGTGCCGTGGGTCAGCTTCAGCGGCAGGATCACGCCCTGCGGCGTGACACGGCCCCAGCGCTCGGCCAGGAACCACAGCAGCGCGTGCACGCGATCGGCGACGCGCGGCAGCTGGCAGAGCGCGCGGTGCTTCGCCAGTCGCGCCGACTGCGCCGCGACGCGCTCGAACAGTCCGGCGACGACCTCCGGCCAGCGCTGCACGGAGAGCAGGAAGCCGTCGTCGAGCAGCGCGACGGTCGCCGGCTCGAGGACCGTCCAGCGCACGCCGAGCGGCATCAGCTCCGCGCCCTCGTCGTCGTGCAGCTGGATCAGGTCGCCGCGCCCGACCAGCTGTGCGGAGGCGAGGTCGCCGATCAGCAGGTCGCGGCTCATCAGCCCGTCGAGCACGAGCAGGCCATACGGGCCGGCGACGGCGGTGGCGGCCGTGGCCGACGGATCCCAGAGGCCGCGGGGCACCGTCACGACCGGTGCGAGCGCGTGCAGCTGCGCTTCGTGGAGGCGAGCGGGCCGCATCCGGCGGCCGAGGTCCGGGTCGTATTCGAGCAGCCGGACGATCCGCTCGCGTTCGATGTCGGCAACGCTGGACATCTTTTCCAAGCGTACCCGTCTCACCGGCCGCTCGGACGACCGCGTCGCCTGGGCGCGGGGGTGATTTCCGCCCTCTCGCGCGGGGTATCGGACGGCACGATGCGGGTCGGCGGAACGGATCTCACGAGCGGCTCTCCCGGCGACGGCGAGGCACGTGCCACGATTCGCGACCGCGAGCCGGAGCCGGGCGCCGCGGTCGGCGTCGCGATCGTCACGCGCAACCGTCGCGAGCAGCTGCTGGAGACGCTCGCGCGGCTGCAGGCGCTGCCCGAGCGTCCGCCCGTCGTCGTCGCCGACAACGGCTCCGGCGACGGGACGGGCGCGGCCGTGCGCGCGGGCTTCCCGGCCGTCGAGCTGGTCGAGCTGGGCGCGAACCACGGCTCGGCGGCGCGCACCGAGGCGGCCCGGCGGCTCGCTTCGCCACTCGTCGCGTTCAGCGACGACGACTCGTGGTGGGCGGACGGCGCGCTCGAGCGCGCGGCGGAGCTGTTCGACGTCCACCCGCGCCTCGGGCTGATCGCCGCGCGCGTCCTCGTCGGGCCCGCCCGCCGGCTCGACTCGACCTGCGCCGCGATGGCGGCGAGCCCGCTGCCGGCCGCTCCCGGCGTCCCGGGCACGGCGGTGCTCGGCTTCGTCGCCTGCGGCGCGATCGTCCGCCGCGAAGCGCTGCTCGCCTGCGGCGGCTTCGAGCGCCACTACGGCATCGGCGGCGAGGAGCAGCTGCTGGCGCTCGATCTCGCCGCCGCCGGCTGGCAGCTGCAGTACGTCGAGCAGATCGTCGCCCTCCACCGACCGCAGCGCGGCGAACGCCCCGGGCGCGACGCGCACGTCCTGCGCAACGACCTCTGGTCGACGTGGCTGCGGCGGCCGGCCGCCCGCATCCCGGGCGCGACGGCACGCACGCTTGCGCGCTCGGGGGCGCGCGCCCGCACCCTCCGCGGCGCGGCCGCCGCGCTGCGCGGACTGCCGTGGATCCTCCGTGCTCGTCGACCGCTGCCGGCGGCGGTCGAGCGGTCGGTGCGGCTCCTCGAGCGCACGCCGCGGCGACCGGCTCAGCGCCGCGTCTGACGCCCGGCTGCGCCGGCGCGACCGATGCGCGCAAGCGCCCAGTCGGCCGCCGGAGCGTCGCGGATCTCGAGGTCGACCACGCGCCGGTGGCGGGCGAGGCAGCGTGGGCAGTGGTCCATCGTGAGGTATGGGGCGCGGACCCGTACGGCGAGCCCGCAGCGAGGGCAGCTCAAATACGACACATCGATGCTCCGCGAATCGGTTCGGCGATGACGAGGGGGGAGCATAGACACGTCATCGGCCGACGTGAACCTTTGGTTGAGCGCCAATCGGCCGACTCCGCCGGCGCAGCGCGGATGCGCCAGGACCGAGGCGGGCCGGGGCCCCCGGCGCACGCCCGCTAGAAGATCCCGCGGTAGAGCGAGCAGCCGCCGCAGACCTCGGGCGGCTCGCCCCCGACCAGGCGCCGGCGGAAGTCGCGATACGCCTCGCCCTCCCAGATCTCCGCGAAGGAGCCGTCGTGGAGGTCGCCGAGCGTGGCGCGGTCGCTGCCCATCACCATGCAGCACGGCTGCACGACGCCGCGATGCGTCACGTACGACGACGTCCAGGGGAACTCGCAGCCGCGCTCGCCGGCGCGCCGCCGGCTCGACGCGAGCGGCAGCTCCGTCAGCCGCGGCAGCCGCAGCGGCAGGCCGATCGCGTCCGCGCGCGCGGCGGCGCGGGCGAAGAGCCTCTCGGCGCGCGCCCGCCCGTCGCGGCCGGCGAGCGACTCGCCCTCGGTGTAGCGACGGATCGCGCCGTACGGACCGTCGCCGTTCGCCGCCGTGTCCGCGAAGCTGTGGCTGAGGTTCTGGACCCACAGCTCGTCGACCCCGAGCTCGCCGGCCAGCCCGACGAGCGCCTCGAGCTCGCCCAGGTTGCGGCGCATCGCGACGAAGACGAGCAGCACGCGCGGCTCGTCGCGGCCGGTCCGCGCGCGGACGGCGAGCAGCTCGCGCAGGTTCGCGACGACGCGCTCGAACTGCCGCGGGTGCGGCCGCAGGTCCGTGCCGTGACGGATGTCGGCGTACGTCGCGGCGGTCGCAGCGTCGAGCGAGACGTGCAGCCAGCTGAGTCCGGCGGCGACGAGCCGCTCGGCGGTCGCGCGGTCGAGCAGCACGCCGTTCGAGTTGAAGCCGACGGAGATCTCGCGAGCCCGCGCGGCCTCGACCATCTCGAGCAGGTGCGGCGAGAGCAGCGGCTCCCCCAGCCCCTGCAACGTCAGCTTCGTGAGTGCCGGCAGCTCGTCCAGCAGGGCGAGGAACTGCTCGAGGTCGAGTGCGCCGTCGCGACGGCCGACCGACGGCGCGTAGCGGACGAGACACATCCTGCAACGCAGGTTGCAGGCACCTGTCACCTCGACCTGCAGCTCGCGTGGCAGCTCCGGCATCGCCCCCCGGCTACCCCCTCGAAGACGGGCGAATCCGGCGATGCGAGGGACGGTCAGATGCCTGGATGGTTGCCTCTTCGCCGTTTCGGGGTAGCGAGCCGTACAGCCCATGAACGCCGAAGCCGACGTCTTCCTCCACGAGGCCGACCCGCGCCGCCAGCAGGCGAGCCGCGCGACCGCTTTGCCGGGGGGCGTCGCGCTGAGGCTGCCGGCGGACCCCGAGGCGCCGATGCTCGCGCGCCACGCGGCCGCCGCCGCGCTCTCGAGCTGGGCCGCCGAGCGCCGCGAGATCGCCCTGCTCGCGATCTCCGAGCTCGTCACCAACGCGGTGCGGCACGGCAGCGGCGGCCCGTGGGACGAGGTCGCGCTGTCGATCCGGCGTCGCAGCGCCGCGACGCGGATCGAGGTGCGCGACGCGGGTGCGCAGGGCGGCACGGTGGCGTCCGGCACGAGCCGAGCGCGGGATGCCGGCGCGGGCGAGCACGTACGCTCCGGCTGGGGACTGCCGATCGTCGCCGAGCTGACCGACCGCTGGGGCGTCGAGCAGCACGACGACGGCACGACCGTCTGGTGCGAGCTGCGCGACGAAGCCTGAGCGCCGGCGGGCGCGTTCCCACGCCCGCGCCCGATAGGGCATCCTTGGATCTGTGAACGCGCCGCGGGGGACCGAGCGGGACGACGACACCCGGGCCGGCGGCGGGTTTGCGGAGCGCTATCGCCATGCCTTCCTGGCCTACGTCGCCTCCGGCGCCGAGACCGATCTGACGCCCGCCTACGAGCTCAGCCACGAGGCCGTCGGCGGTCACCTCGGCCTGCTGACGCTGGCCGAGGCGCATCGCGACGCGCTCGCCGAGGGCGTGCTGTCCGAGCGCGAGCCCGCACGCCAACGGCAGGCGGCCGAGCGCGCGGCCGACTTCCTACGCGAGAGCCTCGCGACCTTCGAGATATCCCATCGCAGCTACCTCGAGGTCCAGGAGGTCGCGCGGATCGAGCACGAGCACGCGCGCCAGCTGCAGTCGATCGCCGAGGTCGCGGTCGCGCTCAACGCCTCGCTCCCGGTCGACGACATCCTCGAGCTCGTGACGGCGGAGGCGCGCCACGTCCTCGGCGCCCGCTACGCGCGCGCCCGGCTCGACGCGAGCAACGCCGCCGGCGCGCCGGGCATCCCGGCGCTGGGCGCGACCTCCGGAGAGCAGCCGCCGACGACCGCCGAGGAGGCGGTGCGGCTGCGAGCGAGCCTGTTCGGCCGCCACGGGCTCGTGATCGGCGAGCTCGAGGTCTTCGCGCCGGAGGAGCCGGACGCCGGCGACGAGGCGATCCTCGTGCAGCTCGCGCACGTCGCGTCCGCCGCGATCCGGAACGCCCAGCTCTACAGCGCCGAGCGCGAGATCGCCGAGACGCTCCAGCGCAGCCTGCTGCCGCGGCGACTGCCGCGGATCGAGGGACTCGACCTGGAGGCCCGCTACTGCGCCGCGGGCGACGGGATCGTCGTCGGCGGCGACTTCTACGACGTCTTCCGCAGCCGCCGCGGCGACGCCTGGAGCGTCGCGATCGGCGACGTCTGCGGCAAGGGCCCCGAGGCCGCCGCGCTGACCGCGCTCGTGCGCTACACGCTGCGCGCCGCCGCGCTCTGGGAGCAGCGGCCCGAGCGCGTGATGGAGCTGCTGAACAGCGCGATCCTCGAGCAGCGCAGCGACTACCGCTTCTGCACCGCGCTCTACGGTCACCTGATCCAGGAGCGCGGCGGCACCCGCGTCGAGCTCGTCAACTGCGGCCATCCGCTGCCGCTCGTCGTGCGGGCCGGCGGCGCGGTCGAGTCGGTCGGCTCGCACGGGACGCTGCTCGGCGTCGTCCCCGACCCCGACCTCCATCTCGACACCGTCACGCTCGCGCCCGGCGACCTGCTGCTGCTCTTCACCGACGGCGTCACGGAGGTCCGTCGCGACGGGCGCGAGGTCTTCGGCCTCCCGCAGCTGCACGCGCTGGTCGCCGAGCTCGGCGGGATCTCCTCGGCGAAGGCAGCCGAGCGGATCGAGGACGCCGTCCTCAACGCCTGCGGCGGCCCGCCGCGCGACGACCTCGCGCTGATCGCGATCCGCGTGCCCGCGTAGCGAGCGATCGCGTCGTGATCAGCGGACGCGAGACGACTGACTAGACTTCATGCCGATGAAACTCGAACTGTGGTCCGATCTCGTCTGTCCCTGGTGCTACATCGGCAAGCGCCGGCTCGAGGCCGCGCTCGCGCGCTTCGAGCACCGTGACGAGATCACGCTCGCGCTCCGCAGCTTCGAGCTCGACCCGAACGCGCCGCCGCGCGTCGAGGGCTCGCTCGCACAGCTGCTCGCCGACAAGTACGGCGGCAGCCTCGCCGACGCGCAGGCGAGACAGGCGCAGATCACCGAGCTGGCGGCCGAGGACGGGCTCGAGTACCACTTCGAGCGCGCGCAGCACGGCAACACCTTCGACGCCCACCGCCTGCTGCACCTCGCCGCCGAGCGCGACGTCGAGGACGCGGTCGCGGAGCGGCTCCTGACCGGCTATTTCCGCGACGGGCTCGCGATCGGCGATCCGTCGGCGCTCGCCGGCGCGGTCGCGGAGGCCGGCCTTGCGCGCGAGGAGGCGGAGGCCGTGCTGTCCGGCGACCGCTACGCCGACGCGGTCCGGCTCGACGAGCAGCGCGCCACCGCGCTCGGCATCCGCGGCGTCCCCTTCCTCGTGATCGACGAGCGCTTCGGCGTCTCCGGCGCGCAGTCGGCCGACGTCTTCCTCCAGGTGCTCGAGCAGGCCTGGGGCGAACGCGCCGCCGCCTGACCGCGGCCCACGCCCCGGCGGCGGGGGGTCGGCCCCCGGCCGATCTTCCGACCGGGCTCGCGACCAGCTGATTCTGCTGGTTCGCCGGCGGGTCGTTTGCCGGACCTTCCCCCGGGTACTCCTGCTCGCGACCTGCCGACCCGGCGGGCCGACGTGACCTGACGCGAAGGAGTCCCGCGTGCGCGTACTCGGGGTGAATGCGGTGTTCCACGACCCGGCCGCCGCACTGGTCCTCGACGGCGAGATCGTCGCCGCCGCCGAGGAGGAGCGCTTCACCCGCCGCAAGCACGGCAAGCAGCCGGTCGCCTTCTCGACGTGGGAGCTGCCCGAGCAGGCGGCCCGCTGGTGCCTCGCGCACGCCGGCATCGCGGCGAGCGAGCTCGACGCGGTCGCCTACTCCTACGACCCGTCGCTCGCCCCGCAGCCGACCGCCGACCCGACGGAGCAGCTGTGGGAGGGGCTGCGGACCCTCTACGTCCAGCGGGCGCCGCTGTTCCTGCGCACGGCGCTGCCGGGGCTCGATCCGGGCGCCGTCCGCTTCGTCCCCCACCACGTCGCGCACGCCGCGTCCGCCTACCACGCCGCCGGCTGGCGCGACTGCGCGACGCTGGTGCTCGACGGCCGCGGCGAGCGCGGATCGCACCTCGCGGGCGTCGTGCGCGACGGCGAGCTCGAGGTGCTGGCGGCGCAGCGGCTGCCGCACTCGCTCGGTCTCGTCTACGAGGAGCTGACCGCGCACCTCGGATTCCGCCGCGCCTCCGACGAGTTCAAGGTGATGGCGCTGGCCTCCTACGGGACGCCGTCGTTCCTGCAGGAGCTGCGCACGTCGATCTTCGCGACCGGCGACGGCGGCTTCGTCGCCGTCTCGCCGCAGTGGGAGCGGTTCGCGCCGCCGCTCCGCCCCGGGGACCCGTGGCGCCCCGCGCACGCCGACCTCGCCGCCAGCGTGCAGGCGCGGCTCGAGGAGGTCGTGCTGGAGCTGGCGAGCTGGCTCTCCGAGCGCAGCGCCTCCTCGCGGCTCGCGCTCGCCGGCGGCGTGGCGCTCAACTGCGTCGCGAACGCGCGGCTGCACGCCGACGGGCCGTTCGAGCACGTCTGGGTCCAGCCCGCGGCGGGCGACAGCGGCACCGCGCTCGGCGCCGCGCTCCACGTCGCCGCCGAGCTCGGCGACCGGCCGCGGCCGATGGCGAGCGCGGCGCTCGGGCGCGGCTGGGACGACGACGAGCTGGCCGCGGCGCTGACCGGCGCGGGCATCGCCTTCGAACGCGTCGAGGACGTCGCCGCCGTCGTCGCCGACACGCTCGCCGAGGACCGGATCGTCGCCTGGTTCCAGGGGCGCAGCGAGTTCGGCCCGCGCGCGCTCGGGCACCGCAGCCTGCTGGCCGACCCGCGCAACCCCGGCAACGTCGAGCGGCTCAACGACGTGAAGGGGCGCGAGCAGTTCCGCCCGGTCGCGCCGATGGTGCTGGAGGAGCGGGCCGGCGAGCTCTTCAGCGGCCGGCTCCCGAGTCCGCACATGCTCTTCACGCACGCCGTCGCGGCCGACTGGCGCGAGCGCATCCCAGGCGTCGTGCACGTCGACGGGACGGCGCGGATCCAGACGGTCGCGCGGGCCGAGGAGCCCCTGCTGGCGCGGATGCTCGAGCGGTTCGAGGCGCGCAGCGGCGTGCCCGTCGTCGTCAACACGAGCCTCAACACGGCCGGGCGGCCGATCGTCGACGACCCACGCGACGCGCTCGAGTGCTTCGGCTCGGCGCCCGTCGACCTGCTCGCGATCGGACCGTTCGTCGTGCGGCGGGCGAGCCGGGGCGGCGAGCGCGCGGTCGTGCGCGACGAGGTGCTCGTGTGATGCCGCGGGCCGCGTCCGTGCCCGCACCGATCGCCTATGACGTCGTCGTGCCGACCGTCGGCCGGCCGTCGCTGGCGCGGCTGCTGGCGGCGCTCGGCCGCTGCCCCGAGCCGCTGCCCGAGCGGGTCGTGCTGGTCGACGACCGGGCCGGTCGCGAGCCGGCGGCGGCGGCCGGCCGCGGGCGCGC
>JAOPZA010000164.1 GCA_025964325.1 Conexibacter sp. | reverse complement strand
GCGGCGGCGGCGCCGCGAGCCGCACCTCGCGCGGCGCGGCCGTCGCTCCCGTGCCGCTCGCGCGCGTCGAGGCGAGCGAGGTCGCCCGCCTCCCGACGGGCATCGGCGAGCTCGATCGGGTGCTCGGGGGCGGCATCGTCCCCGGCTCGCTGGTGCTGATCGGCGGCTCGCCCGGCATCGGCAAGTCGACGCTCACGACGATGGCGCTCGCGAACCTCGTCAGCGCCGGCCGGCGCGCGCTCTACGTCTCCGCGGAGGAGTCGGCCGCGCAGATCAAGCTGCGCGCCGAGCGCCTTCCCGGCGATGCCCTCCAGATCCCGGTGATCGCCGAGACCGACCTCGGCGTCGTGCTCGCGACACTCGAGCGCGAGCGGCCCGAGGTCTGCGTGATCGACTCCGTGCAGACGCTCCACGCTGCCGAGCTGAGCGGCGCGCCCGGCTCGGTCGGCCAGGTGCGCGAGGTCGCGGGGGAGATCATGCGGGTCGCCAAGCTCCACCGCATCGCCGTCCTGCTCGTCGGCCACGTGACGAAGGAGGGCGCGCTCGCCGGTCCGCGCGTGCTCGAGCACCTCGTCGACTGCGTGCTGCAGTTCGAGGGCGAGCGCGAGCGCACCTATCGCACGCTGCGGGCGCTCAAGAACCGCTTCGGCTCGACCAGCGAGGCCGGCGTCTTCGAGATGCGCCAGGACGGCCTCGTCGAGGTGCTCGACGCGTCCGCGCGCTTCGTCAGCGAGGCGACGCGGGCGCCCGGCAGCGTCGTGCTGGCGGCGATGGAGGGGTCGCGTCCGCTGCTGGTCGAGGTGCAGGCGCTGGTCTCGCCCTCCGACCTCGAGCAGCCGCGGCGGGTCGTCACCGGGATCGACCGCAACCGCCTCGCGCTCGTGCTGGCCGTGCTGGCGCGTCACGGCGGCGTCGCGGTCGGGGGCGCCGACGTCTTCGTCAACGTCGTCGGCGGCGTGCGCGTCGACGAGCCCGGCGCCGATCTGGCGGTCGCGCTGGCGGTCGCGAGCGCGACCCGCAACGTGCCGCTCGGCGGCGCGGCCGCGCTTCCGCTCGCGTGCTTCGGCGAGCTCGGCCTGACGGGCGAGCTGCGCTCGGTCGGGCATCCGGAGCGACGGCTCGCGGAGACGGCCAAGTTCGGCCTCGAGACGGTCGTGACACCGGAGTGCGGTTCGTTGAGAAACGCCCTGCGCATGGCGCTCGGGGGGGCCCAGCGAGCGCGCGCCGCGTGAACGTTCCCGCGCGTCATTGGAAACGCGGAGGTTTTGCGATTCGTCCAGGAATCCTCCACGCTCGCCGAAAATCGCAAAAAAAGCCGGTAGAATAGGGTTTCTATGGCGACGCGTACCGGGGAAGAGCTCAAAGACGAGGTGGAGTCTCGCCAAGAGCCCCGGCTCGTGAAGGCGCTCGAGATGGTCGCCCCGGGCACCTCCCTGCGCGAGGGCATCGACAACATCGTCCACGCCCGCACCGGCGGCCTGATCGTGATGGGCGACGCCGACGACCTCGCCTTCCTCTTCTCCGGCGGCATCAAGCTCGACATCGACTACACGCCGGCCTTCCTCTACCAGCTGGCGAAGATGGACGGCGCGATCGTGCTGAACACGAACGCGACGAGACTCGTGTGGGCGAACGTCCAGCTGACGCCGGATCCGACGATCCTCACGCTCGAGACGGGGACGCGCCACCGCACCGCCGAGCGGATCTCGAAGCAGACCGACGCGCTCGTGATCGCGATCTCGCAGCGCCGCGAGGTCGTCTCGCTCTACGTCGACGGCGCCAAGTACATCCTCGAGGACATCCCCGTCGTGCTCGCGAAGGCCAACCAGGCGCTCGCGACGCTCGACAAGTACCGCAGCCGCCTCGACCAGGTCTCGACGCGCCTGACGGCGCTCGAGTTCGAGGGCGGCGCGACACTCCACGACGTGCTCACCGTCCTGCAGCGCGCCGAGCTGGTGACGCGGATGGGCGTCGAGATCGAGCGCTACATCGTCGAGCTGGGGACCGAGGGCCGGCTGATCGAGATGCAGCTCGACGAGACGATGGTCGGCGTCGCCGGCGACAAGGCCGCGCTCGTCCACGACTACCTGGCCGAGGACACCGACGAGCAGTTCGCGCTCGCCTTCGACCAGCTCGTGCGGCTGCCGCACCAGGATCTGCTCGACTTCGGGCGGCTCGCGGAGCTGCTCGGCTACGACCGCAAGGTCAACACGCTTGACTATCCCGTCTCGCCGCGGGGCTACCGGATCCTCGGTCGCATCCCGCGCCTGCCGCGCCTCGTCGTGCAGCGGATCGTGACGGAGTTCGGCGGCCTCGAGGAGATGCTCGCGGCCACCGATGGCGAACTCGAGACCGTCGACGGCGTCGGCGAGATTCGGGCGAAGGACATCCGCGAGGGCCTTCGCCGACAGCAGGAGATCAACCTCGTGGATCGGTATCTGCAGACCTGAGGATCGGGCGGCAGTCCGGCCACTTGGAACTAGGAGGGCACCATCACTGAATTGACGGAAGAGCAGCTTGGGGATCTTGAGATCACCATCGAGGTCGAGCACATCGAGTTCGAGATCGGCGACAACGTCGTCTATCCGCATCATGGTGCCGGCAAGGTCCTGAAGAAGGAGCAGAAGGAGATCCTCGGGGAGACGCGCGAGTACCTGACGATCAAGATCCTCCACAACGACATGACCGTGATGGTCCCGACGGAGAACGCGGCGATCGCCGGGCTCCGGCGCGTGATCGACGAGGAGACCGTCAAGAAGGTCCTCGCCGTCCTCGGTGACGAGTGCTCGGACATGCCGAGAAACTGGAACAGGCGCTTCAAGCACAACCGCGACAAGATCAAGACCGGCGACATCTACGAGCTGGCCGAGGTCGTGCGCAATCTCGCCATCCGCGAGGCCGAGAAGGGCCTCTCGACCGGCGAGAAGCAGATGTTCACGCGGGCGAAGAAGATCCTCGCCTCGGAGCTGATGTACGCGCTCGACATGGGCGAGGAGCAGGCCGAGGAGCACCTCGACGAGCTGCTCGCCGCCTCCGCCGACGGCCAGATGGCCGTCGCCGCGGAGTAGCTCGGACGCTCGCGCGTACCCGGCGATGGCGGTTGCGCTGCTCGTGGCCGCCGGTCGCGGCGAACGCCTTGGGGCCGATCGTCCCAAGGCGTTCGTCGTTCTGGCGGGCCGGCCACTGCTCGAGTGGAGCCTCGCGGCGTTGCGCGGCGTGCCCGCGATCGAGCGGATCGTGGTCGCGCTGCCGCCCGGCTTCGACGCGCCGGCGGGGACGATCGGGGTCTCCGGCGGGATCGAGCGCTCCCACTCGGTCCGCGCCGCGCTCGCGGCGTCGCTCGCCGCAGCGGACGGCGGGGACGGCGACCCGTCCGAGCCGGTGATCGTGCACGACGCGGCGCGCCCGCTCGTGACGCCGGAGCAGTTCGAGCGCGCGCTCGCGGCGCTCGAGCAGTCGGGCGCCGACGCCGTCGTGGCGGCCGCTCCGGTGACCGACACGATCAAGCGGGCGCGACCCTCGGGCGAGGTCGAGGCGACGCTCGACCGCCGCACCCTGTGGGCGATCCAGACGCCGCAGGTCTTCCGCCGCGGTGCGCTCAGCGCGGCGCTCGCGCAGCCGGACGAGCTGCTGGCGGCCGCGACCGACGACGCCTGGCTGATCGAGCAGGCCGGCGGGCGCGTCCACGTCGTAGAGTCCCCGCGCGAGAACCTCAAGGTCACCACCGCGGTCGACCTTCGCCTCGCCGCCCTCCTGCTGGAAGAACGATGCTGACCGACTACCACGTCCACCTGCGCCCGGACGAGCCCGGGACGACCGCCGAGCGCTACTTCACGTCCGCCAACGCCGAGCGCTACCGCGAGACGGCGAGCGAGCGGGGGATCGAGGAGCTCGGCGTCTCCGAGCACGTCTACCGCTTCGAGCAGGCGCTCGAGGTCTGGCAGCACCCCTACTGGCAGGCGAACGCGCACGACGACATCGACGCCTACTGCCAGTTCGTCCGCGAGCAGACCGACCTGCGACTCGGGATCGAGGCCGACTTCATCCCCGGCCGCGAGGACCAGATCGGCAACCTGCTCGAAGCGCGCGCGTGGGACTACGTCCTCGGCTCGGTTCACTTCGTGCGCGACCACGCCGTCGACATGCCCGGCGACTGGGACGTCTGGACGACGACCTTCAACTCGCCCGACAAGGTCTGGCGCCGCTACTTCGAGACGCTCGGCGAGGCCGCCCGCAGCGGGCTCTACGACATCCTCGCGCACCCCGACCTGGTGAAGGTCTGGGGCCAGCAGCGGCCGCGGCCCGAGGGCGACCTGCGGCGCTTCTACGAGCTCGCGATCGAGGGGATCGCGGAGTCCGGGATCGCGGTCGAGGTCTCGACCGCCGGGCTGCGCAAGCCGGTCGGCGAGATCTACCCCGCCGACGGCTTCCTCGAGCTGCTGCTGGAGGCCGGTGCTCCGATCGCGCTCTCGAGCGACGCGCACGTGTCCGACCACCTCGGCTTCGGCTACGAGCGGGCGGTCGCGTGGCTCGCGGACCACGGCGTGACGGAGCTGTGCGTCTTCGAGCGGCGCACGCGGCGACTCGTGCCGATCGGCGCGGCCGGGGAGCGGAGCTGACGATGGCGACCACGACGGGAATCGGCTGGGACGTCCACCCACTCGTGCCGGACCGCCCGCTCGTGCTCGGCGGCGTGAGGATCCCGTCGCCGCTGGGGCTCGCGGGCCACTCCGACGCCGACGTGCTGACGCACGCGGTGATCGACGCCCTGCTCGGCGCGGCCGGCCTCGGCGACATCGGCGAGCTGTTCCCCGACACCGAGGAGCGCTGGCGCGGGGCCGACTCGATCGGGCTGCTGCGCGAGGTGCGGCCGCTCGTGCTCGCGAGCGGGCACGAGATCGTCCACGTCGACGCGACCGTCCTGCTGGAGCGGCCGAAGCTGCTGCCGCACAAGGAGGCGATGCGCGAGAACCTCGCCGGCGCGCTCGAGCTGGCCGTCGTGCACGTGAACGTGAAGGCGACCCGCGGCGAGGGGATGGGGTTCGTCGGGCGGGTCGAGGGCGGCGCCGCGCTCGCGATCGCGACGCTCGAGACGCGCTGAGCGCGGGTACGGGGCGGTTCGCCGCCCTTGCGATCGCGACGCTCGAGTCGCGCTGAGCGCTCGCCCGCTCCGATCGCGCCCGGCGGGGTAGGGTTGGCGGTTGCAATGCGTGAGATCGCCCTCCACGACACCCGCACCGGCGCCGTCCAGCCGCTCGAGCCGCGCGACCCCGGTCGCGTCGGGATCTACGCCTGCGGCCCGACCGTCTACGGTCGCATCCACGTCGGCAACGCGCGACCCTACGTCGTCTTCTCGCTGTTGAAGCGGTTCCTCGCGCACGAGGGCTACGACGTCACGTTCGTCGCCA
This sequence comes from Conexibacter sp., assembly GCA_025964325.1. GTDB lineage: Bacteria > Actinomycetota > Thermoleophilia > Solirubrobacterales > Solirubrobacteraceae > Conexibacter. Next base: position 1,319 of record JAOPZA010000164.1, on the reverse strand, counting down.
ACGTGACGGACGTGAACGACAAGATCTACGACGCGGCGCGAGCGGCCGGCGTGCCGAGCGCCGAGCTCGCGCGGGAGATGACCGAGCACTACGTCGCCGACACCGACGCGCTCGGGCTCGGCCGCCCCGACCGCGAGCCGCGCGCGAGTGGGACGATCGACGAGATCGTCGCGCTGATCGCGGACCTGATCGCGCGCGGCCACGCCTACGCGGTCGAGGGCGACGTCTACTTCGACGTACGCTCGTATCCGCACTACGGCGAGCTGTCGCATCGACAGATCGACCAGATGGACCAGGGCGAGGGGGACGCGGAGGCGGACCGCCCCGCGCTCAAGCGCGATCCGCTCGACTTCGCGCTCTGGAAGGCGCAGAAGGAGGGCGAGGACAGCGCCTGGGACGCACCCTGGGGCCGCGGCCGGCCGGGCTGGCACATCGAGTGCTCGGCGATGGCGGAGAGCCTGCTGGGCGTCGGCTTCGACATCCACGGCGGCGGCTCGGACCTGCTCTTCCCGCACCACGAGAACGAGGCGGCGCAGACGCAGGCGGCGCGCGGCGCGCCGCTCGCGCGCCTGTGGATGCACAACGGCATGGTCCGGCTCGACGGCGAGAAGATGGCGAAGTCGGTCGGCAACATCTTCCTGCTCAACGAGGCGCTCGCCGCGCACGGCCGCGACGCGCTGATCATCTACTTCGTCGGCGGTCACTACCGCCAGCCGATCGCCTACTCGCCGGAGCGGCTCGAGGACGCGGCGCGCAGCGCCGAGCGGATCCGCGAGGCCGGCCGGCGGCTCGTCCCGGGCGTCTCGCCACCGGACCTGGCCGAGCTGCGGGAGCGGTTCTTCGCCGCGCTGGCCGACGACTTCAATACGCCGCGCGCGCTCGCGACCGTCTTCGACTGGGTGCGCGAGGCGAACCGGCGCGCCGAGCGCGGCGAGACGGTCGGCGACGCCGACCTGCGCGAGATGCTCGACGTGCTCGCGCTCGAGGGGCTGCTCGACGGCGCGCCCGACGGGGCGGGGCCCGACGACGCAGCTCGCGCGCTGCTCGCGCAGCGCGAGGCGGCGCGCGCCGGCCGCGACTTCGCGACCGCCGATCGGCTGCGCGACGAGCTGGCCGCGCTCGGCTGGGAGGTCCGCGACTCGCCCGACGGACCCGAGCTGGTCCCCCGCGGCTGATGGCCGAGCACCGGCAGGGGGGAGGAGGCGGCGGCCGTGGGCCGGGACGGCCCGGAAGCGGCGGCGGGCGCAGCCGTGGGCCGGGGCGACCGGACGGCGGCGGCGGTCGCGGGCCGGGGCGCCGCGGCGGCCCCGCGGGCGGAG
>JAOPZA010000198.1 GCA_025964325.1 Conexibacter sp. | reverse complement strand
GCGCCGTTCGCGGGCGGGCGCGCCGGGCGGCGGGTCGGCTGCGGGCCCGCTCGGCGTTTCGTGCGTCTGGCGAACGCGACCGTCGCCGTCCGGCGCACCGTTCCCGGCGCCGGCGCCGTCCGCGCCGCCGGAGCGGCCCGGGCCGTCGTCGTCCGGACCGCTGCCGGGCGGCCCGTCGTCGTCCGGCAGGTCGGAGCCGTCGAGCGCGCGCTCCAGCTCGTCGTCGTCGCCGCGGGCGCCGTCGAGCGGGTCGCGGTGGCGCCGGTGGGCGAGCGCGAGCGCGGCGGCGCGGCGGACGTGCGCCTCCGCCACCTCCTCGGTCCCGTCGAGCGCGGCCAGCGCCCGCGCCGCGCGCGCGCAGACGATGTCGCCGCGCACGCCGTCGATCCCGAGCTGGGCGCAGGCGCCGGTGATGCGCAGCAGCTCGCGCTCGGGCAGCCGCACGCGCGCGACCAGCTCGCGCGCCGTCGCGATCCGCTCGCGCAGCGCGATCTCCGCCTGCGCGAAGCGTGCCGCGAACTGCGCAGGATGGCGCTCGAAGGCGAGCCGGCGGCGCACGATCTCGGCACGCAGCGCAGGGTCGCGCGGGGCGCGCACCTCGACCCCGAGGCCGAAGCGGTCGAGCAGCTGCGGGCGCAGCTCGCCCTCCTCGACGTTCATCGTCCCGACCAGCAGGAAGCGCGCCGCGTGCGAGGCCGAGACGGCCTCGCGCTCGACCCGGGCGATGCCGGACGCGGCGGCGTCGAGCAGCGCGTCGACGAGGTGGTCGGGCAGCAGGTTGACCTCGTCGACGTAGAGGATCCCCTGGTGCGCGCGGGCCAGCAGGCCGGGCTCGAACGCCTGCTCGCCGGCGAGCGCGCGGCCGAGGTCGAGGGCGCCGACGAGGCGGTCGAGCGTCGCGCCGAGCGGCAGCTCGACGAGCAGCGCCGGCCGCTGCTCGAGCGGAGCGTCGCGGGGGACCGGGCCGCCGGGCGCCAGCTCGCCGGGCGCGAACGCGAACGGCTGGCCGGCGGCGACGGGCACCGGCGGCAGCAGCGGGGCGAGCGCGCGCACCGCCGTCGACTTGGCCGTGCCGCGCTCGCCGCGCACGAGCACGCCGCCGACCTCCGGCGCGACCGCGTTCACCAGCAGCGCCTCGACCAGCGCCTCCTGGCCGACGAGGGCGCTAAGGGGGTACGCGACCCCGGTCACGAGGACGCCTCCGCGCTGGAATGGCCGGCTCCGCTCACGAGCCCCCCTCCGCGCTGGAAGGACGAGCGCGCTGCGCGAGTTCTTCCGACGGAACCCGAGGCCGCAGGCCGAGCGGTTCCGCAGGCCCCTGGCCGAAGTCCTCCGCCTCGCCCTCCAGCGCCAGGAACCGCTCCCGCACCGCGTCGAGGGTCGCCTCGTCCGGCGCCGACCAGAGCCCGCGGTCGACGGCTTCCAGCAGGCGCTCGGCGATCGCGCGGCCGGCCCACGGGTTCGAGCGGCCGATGAAGTCGGCAACGTCGTCGTCGAGCAGGTAGCGCTGCGCGACCTGCTCGTACATCCAGTCCTCGGCGACGCCCGCGGTCGCGTCGTAGCCGAAGAGGTAGTCGACGGTCGCCGACAGCTCGGCCGCGCCCTTGTAGCCGTGGCGGATCATCGACGCGATCCAGCGCGGGTTCGCGACGCGGGCGCGGAAGACGCGCCGCGTCTCCTCCTCCAGCGTGCGCGAGATGACGCGCGAGGGGTCGGAGGAGTCGCCGAGGTAGGCCGCCGGCGCGCGCCCCGTCAAGGCGCGGACGGTCGCGATCATGCCGCCGTGGTACTGGTAGTAGTCGTCGGAGTCGAGGATGTCGTGCTCGCGCGAGTCGACGTTCTTGACCGCCACGTCGATCCGCGCGAACGCGTCGCGCATCGCCTCGCGCGCGGGCGCGCCGGCCAGGCCGCGGCCGTAGGCGAAGCCGCCCCACGACTCGTAGACCTCGGCGAGGTCGCCGTCGCCGCGCCAGTCGCGCGTGTCGAGCAGCTGCAGCAGCCCGGCCCCGTACGTGCCCGGCTTCGAGCCGAAGACGCGCGTCGTCGCGCGGCGCCAGGCGGCGGCCTCGTCGAGCGATCCCGCCAACGCGGCCGCGTCAGCGCGGACGTGGGCGGCGACGAAGTTCTGCTCGGCCGGCTCGTCGAGCGCGGCGACGCGGGCGACGGCGTCGTCCAGCAGGTTCACGAGGTGCGGGAACGCGTCGCGGAAGAAGCCCGAGATGCGGATCGTGACGTCGATTCGCGGCCGTCCCAGCTCCTTCAAGCCGATCACCTCGATGCCGGTCACGCGGCGCGACTCGGGATGCCAGGTCGGGCGCACGCCGAGCAGCGCGAGGATCTCCGCCACGTCGTCGCCCTGGGTCCGCATCGCGGCGGTGCCCCAGGCGACGAGCCCGACCATCCGCGGCAGCTCGCCGGTGTCGCGGCGGTGGCGCTCCAGCAGCGCCGCGGCGAGCTTGCGGCCGACCTCCCACGACAGCTCCGACGGCAGCGCGCGCGGGTCGACGGAGTAGAAGTTGCGGCCGGTCGGCAGCGTGTCGACGCGCCCGCGCGTGGGGCTGCCGGAGGGCCCGGCCGGCACGTGGCGGCCGTTCAGTGCCGCGACGACGTGGTCGAGCTCCTCGGTCGTGCGCTGGACCCGCGGGACGACCTCCTCGGCCGCGAAGCGCAGCGTCCGCACGACGGGCGCGGCGACGACGCCGAGCCCGAGCACCTCGGCTACGACCTCCTCGACCGCGTCGGCCGACCAGTCGCGCGCCGCGAGCGCGTCGAGCAGCGCCATCTGCGCCGCCTCGAGCCGGTCGACGACGTCGCCGCCGCTCGCCACCGGGCCGCGGAAGCGATCGCGCAGTGCGAGGTCGACGGACGGCGCCGGCGACCCCGCCGCCGCCACGAGCGCCGGCTCGTCGAGCCCGTAGGCGAGCCCGACCGCGCGCCGCAGCCCGACCACGGAGCCGGAGCCGAGGCGCAGCAGGGCCGCCGCGAGCCCGCGCAGCTGCTCGCCCGCGGGCACCTGACCGAGCACGTGGAGCCCGTCCTTGATCTGGATGTCCTTGACCTCGCAGAGGTAGCCGTCGATGTGCTCGACGAGCGCGCCCACGTCCTCCGGCCGCTCGTGCACGCCGATGTCGACCTGCAGGTTCGCGGCCTCGATCGCGGTCCAGATGCGCGCCGCGAGCGCCGGCAGCTTCGGCGGGTCGAGCACCTCGAGGCGCGCGTACTCGTCCAGCAGCGCCTCCAGCTCGGCCAGCTCGTCATAGCTGTCGGCGCGCATCATCGGCGGGATCAGGTGGTCGACGATGACCGCGTGCGCACGCCGCTTGGCCTGCACGCCCTCGCCGGGGTCGTTGACGACGAAGGGGTAGACGAGCGGCACGTCGCCGAGCGCGGCGTCGGGCGCGCAGCCCTCCGACAGCGCGAGCGTCTTGCCCGGCAGCCACTCGAGCGTCCCGTGCTTGCCGAGGTGGACGATCGCGTCGGCGCCCCAGCTGCGGTCGATCCACCAGTAGCAGGCGAGGTAGTGGTGCGTCGGCGGCAGCTCGGGGTCGTGGTAGATCCCGACCGGATCCTCGCCGTAGCCGCGCGGCGGCTGGATCGCGATCAGCACGTTGCCGAGCTCCAGCCCGGCGACGACGAAGTCCTCGCCGTCGAGGTAGCGATCGCCCGGAGGCGGGCCCCATCTCCCCTCGACCGCCTCGCGCAGGGCCGCCGGCAGCTCCCCGTACCACGCGAGGTAGTCGGCGACCGGCAGTCGCAGGGGAGCGGCGGCGAGCTGCGCGTCGGTCAGGAACTCCGGGTCGTGGCCGCCGGCGCCGATCAGCGCGTGCATCAGCTCGTCGCCATGGGCGAAGTCGTGCTCGACGCGCATCCCGTCGCGCTCCAGCGCCTCGAACAGCGCGAGCGCGCTCGCGGGCGTGTCGAGCCCGACCGCCATGCCGACCTTCGCGTGCTTCGTCGGAAAGCTCGTCAGCAGCACCGCCACCCTGCGCTCGGCCGCCGGCAGCGCCCGCAGCCGCGCGTGGCGCAGCGCGAGGCCGGCGACGCGCGCGCAGCGCTCGCGGTCCGGCACGTAGCGCGGCACCGGCACGCCGACGGGCGAGCGCCGGGCGTCACGCTCCTTGAACGAGATCACGCCGCCGAGCAGGCGCCCGTCGAACTCGGGGATCGCGACCTGCGTCGCCGCGTCGAGCGGCGAGAGGCCGGCGTCGGAGGCCTCCCAGGCGGCGCGCGAGGCGGTCGCGCAGACGGCCTGCAGCACAGGCACGTCGAGCGCGGCGAGCGCCGCCGCGTCCCATTCCTGCCAGTCGTCGCCGACCCCCGCACCCGCCGTCGCGCCCGTGTGCGCGGCGCCCGAGCCGCCGGTCGCCAGCATCGTCGTGACGAGCGCGTCGACGTGCCCGTCGAGCAGCGCGAGCGCCGGCACGGCGCCGTCCTCGTCGCGCCGCAGCGTCGTGCTCCAGACCGCGATCGCGTTGCCGCCGGCCTGCTCGACCGCGGCGCAGAAGGCATCGACGAAGGCCGTGTTGCCGGTCAGCCGGTGCGAGCGGTAGAAGCAGACGCCGACGGTCGGTCTGCGCGGGTCGTGGCGCGCGAGCGCGTCCTCCAGCGTCACGTCGCCCTCGTCCGGCACGTAGACGCCGAGGTCGGCGATCTCCTTCGGCGGATCGAAGCCCCAGCCCTCCAGCAGGAACGTGTCGGCGAGGAAGCGCAGCAGCTGCTCGACGTTGTCGACGTCGCCGTGGCGCAGGTACTCGCCGGCCTGCGCGACGGCGCCCGACGGCGCCAGCGACGCGGCCGTCATCTCGGCGTCGGGCTCGACCTCGCCGCCGAGCGCGAGCAGCGCGATCCCGCGCTCGGCGCAGGCCGCGCGCAGGAGGTCGAAGCCCTCCGGCCAGCCGCGCCGGCCGCCGAGCACGCGGCACAGCACGACGCGCGCGCCGTCGAGCAGCTCCTCGACGAAGGCGGCGTGGTCGGCGACGCCGCCAGGGTTCGCGCAGCCCACCTGCGGGAAGTCGCGGGGCAGCCGCTCGACGGCCGCCGCGGTCGCCAGGATCTCGGTGTCGGCGGTCGTCACGAAACGGAGCACGTGCGCACCTCTGTGTGGACGTTCGGAAGGCCGGCGGGGACGCCGCCGCTGATCAGCGCGGCGAGCCGCGCGGTGTCGATGTGCTGCTCGACGAGGTCGCCGAGCACGTCGAGGCGGGCGGCGCGGGCGTCGGCGAAGGCCGCCGTGCCGGGCCGGAACTGGCGCCCGCGCACGGTCGCGACGTGCGCCAGCAGCGCGCGGCGGAACGCGTCGTGCTCGAGCGCCCCGTGCCACGAGGTGCCGAGCACCTCGCCGCTGCGGCAGCCGTCGGGCTCGCCGTCGTGGTCGTGGAGGAGCGCCTCCCCGCCGTGCCGCGCGATGCGGCCATGGCGGATCTCGTAGCCGGCGACCGGCGCGCCGAGCCAGGCCGAGCCGCCCTGCCGGCGGCGCAGCAGCTTCTCCGGCTCGAATGCGGTCGCGACCGGCAGCAGCCCGAGTCCCTCGACCGTGCCGCGGCTCGACTCGACCTCGTCGTCGATCCGGCCGCCGAGCAGCTGGTAGCCGCCGCAGATGCCGAGGATCGGCGCTCCGGCGGCGGCGCGTGCGGCGATCACGCGGTCGAGCCCGCTCGCGCGCAGCCGCGCGAGGTCCTCGACGGTCGCCTTCGTGCCCGGGATCACGAGCAGGTCGGCGCGCTCGACGTCGGCCGCCGAGCGCGTGAAGCGGACGCGCACGCCGGGCTCGGCCGCGAGCGCGTCGAGGTCGGTGAAGTTGCTCATCCAGCGCAGCCGCAGCACGGCGACGTCGAGCGTCTCGCCGAGCGCCGGCGCCTCCGGCCGCGGCGCCTCGAGCGCGAGCGAGTCCTCGACGTCCATCCAGAGATCCTCGACGTGCGGCAGCACGCCCAGCGTCGGGCGGCCGGTCAGCGCCTCCAGCTGCGTCAGGCCGGGCGCGAGGATCGAGGCGTCGCCGCGGAACTTGTTGACGACGAAGCCGGCGACGTGCGACTGGTCCTCGGCGTCGAGCAGCGCGAGCGTGCCGAACAGCGACGCCATCACGCCGCCGCGGTCGATGTCGCCGACGACGATCACGGGCAGGCCGGCGACGCGCGCGAGGCCCATGTTGGTGAGGTCGCCATCGCGCAGGTTGATCTCGGCGGGGCTGCCGGCGCCCTCGCAGATCACGACGTCGAAGCGCGCGCGCAGGTCGGCGAGCGCGGCCGCGACGACCGGCTTCAGCTCGTGCTTGAGCTGCTGGTAGGAGCGCGCGTCGGCGTCCGCGTAGGGCTTGCCCATCACGATGATCTGGCTGTGGCGCTGGCCCGAGGGCTTGATCAGGACCGGGTTCATCGCCGCCTCGGTCTCGAGCCCGCAGGCGGCGGCCTGGGCCGCCTGGGCGCGACCGATCTCGCTGCCGTCCATCGCGACGACCGAGTTGAGCGCCATGTTCTGCGCCTTGAACGGCGCGACCCGGACGCCCTGCCGCGCGAGCCACCGGCAGATGCCGGTCGTGACGACCGACTTGCCGGCGTCGGAGTGCGTGCCTGCGACCAGGAGGGCGCCTCTCATCGCGCGGTCGCCTTCGTCACCGCGCCGCGCGCGAGCGCGCAGCTGCCCGCCGCCGCCAGCCCGACCGCGAGCGACAGTCGCGCGGCGCGCGCGACGTCGGCGGCGCGTGGTGGCCGCCCGTCGCCGAGCAGCGG
>JAOPZA010000160.1 GCA_025964325.1 Conexibacter sp. | reverse complement strand
CGGGCTTCGGTCTGGCTCTGCGCGCACGGCTCGGCTGCACGCGCGCCGGCTCGCCCGGCGCTCTCGCGAAGTTCGGCGGCCAGGGCGCGTCGCCGAGGCCCTCCTCCTCGTCGCGTCGCGCGAGCGCGAGCAGGCCGTCGAGCGACCCCGCCTCGGCGTCGATCCGGGCGTGCGGATCGCCCTTCGCCTCAAGCCGCGCGGGGACGGTCGCGAGCGTGAAGGCGGCCGGGTCGACGTCGGGGACCTCGTCCCAGGTCAGCGGCGTCGAGACGCGCGCGTCGGGCGTCGGGCGGACCGACCAGGCGGAGGCGACGGTGCGGTCGCGCGCGTTCTGGTTGTAGTCGACGAAGACGCCGTGGCGCTCCTCCTTCCACCATCTGCTGGTCGCGAGCTCGGGGACGCGCCGCTCGACCTCGCGCGCGAGCGCGAGCGCGGCGCGGCGGACCTCCGTGAAGCCGTGCTCGGGGCGGACCCGCACGTTGACGTGGATCCCGCGCGAGCCGGAGGTCTTGGGGAAGCCGACCAGCTCGTGGTCGTCGAGGACCGATCTGACGACGAGCGCGACCTGGCGGACGTCGTCCCAGCTCGCCTCGGGCGTCGGATCGAGGTCGACGCGCAGCTCGTCGGGATGGTCGAGGTCGCCGCTGCGGACCGGCCACGGGTTGAAGTCGATCACCCCGAGGTTGTTGGCCCAGACGAGATGGGCGGCGTCGGTCGGCGTCAGCTCGCGCGCCTCGCGACCGCTCGGGAAGGTGACGGTCGCGGTCGCCAGCCAGTCCGGCGCGGTGTCGGGCACGCGCTTCTGGAAGAAGGGCTCGCCGGCGGCGCCGTCGACGAACCGCTTGAGCACCGTCGGGCGCTCGCGCAGGTGGATCAGGGCGGCGTCGGCGACGGCGAGGTAGTACTCGACGAGGTCGAGCTTCGTGTGGCCGGTCTCCGGGAAGTAGACCTTGCTCGGGTTCGAGACCCGCACCTCGCGGCCGGCGATCTCGATCGTTGTGTGCTCGCCGCGGGCCATCGTCGCTCCCTGAAGGTTGACAGGGTCGGAGGCGGCGCGTGACAGGATGCGGCCTGTGTCCGCCGCCACCGTGTCCCGCGCCCCGATCCTCGTCGCTCCCACCGCCTTCAAGGGCACGCTGCGTGCGCCCGAGGTCGCTGCCGCGCTCGCCCGGGGCCTGGAAGCGGGCGGCTGGCCGGTCGATCCGTGCCCGCTCGCGGACGGCGGCGCGGGCACGCTCGAGGTGCTGCTGCCGGCGCTCGGGGGCGAGACGGGCGCGGTCGAGCTCGACGGCGAGACCGTCGGGATCGGGCTGCTCGAGGACGGCGGCACCGCGCTCGTCGAGCTGCGCGCGGTCCTCGCGCCCGACGCCGCCTCCAGCGCGCCCGCCGGGGAGCTGATCCTCGCCGCTGCCGCGACCGGCGTCGAGGTGGTGCTGGTCGGAGCCGGCGACGTGCTGCCGCGCGACGGCGGCGCCGGAGCGGCGCAGGCGATCCGGTCCGCCGGCGGTATCGGGGCGACCGTCGTCGTCCTGTGCGACGTGCGCACCTCCGTCGAGCGCGTCGGCGAGGCGCTGGCGGGCGCCGGATCGCTGCCGCGCGCGGAGGCACAGGCGCTCGGCGCGACGCTCGAGCGCGTCGCCCGGAGCCTGCCGAAGGATCCGCGCGGTCTTGCCTACGGTGGCGCCGGCGGCGGCATCGCCGCCGCGCTCTGGGCCGTCTGCGACGCGCGACTCCAGGCCGGCGCGCCGTTCGTGCTCGGGCACCTCGACGCGGCCGCGCGGATGCTCGCGGCCCGCGCCGTGATCGTCGGCGAGGGCCGGCTCGATCTCGGCACGCTCGCCGGCAAGGCGCCCGGCGAGCTCGCGACGCGCGCCCGGCAGAGCGGCGTCCCCTGCTACGCGGCCGTCGGCAGCCGGACGCTCGACGCGTTCGGCGCCCGCATCCTCGACCTGCAGACCGTCCTCGAGGCCGGCGACGTCGGCGCGCTCGAAGCCGCCGGCCGCGAGCTCGCCGCGATCGTCTGAGCCCGTGCGTCGCCGCAGCGGCCGCAGCCGGCGTGCACACCGCGCGGCGCGCACCCACTAGTCTCGGCCGCTGAGTGCCGCCGCTCCCCCGCCCACCGATCCCGCTGCCGCCGAGCCGCCGCCGAGCCGTCGTCGTCGGCGCCGGATCGTTCGGCACCGCCGTCGCCGTGCTGCTCGCGCGCGGCGGGATGCGCACGACGCTGCAGACGCGGACGCGCGAGCAGAGCGAGACGCTCAACGAGGCGCGCGAGAACCGCGCGTACCTGCCGGGCCTCGAGCTGCCGCGCGAGCTGCGGATCGAGCCGGTCGACGCCGGCCTCGGACGCGCCGACTTCGTCTTCCTCGCCGTTCCCTCGAGCGGGCTCGAGGCCGTCATCGCCGGGCTCGAGGAGGCCGGCCTGAGCCGCCGCGCCGCCGTCGTCTCACTCGCGAAGGGCCTCGTGCCGCCCGCCGGGACGGCCCCGACGGTGATGCTGAGCGCCCGCTTCGGCGCCGCCCGCGTCGCCTGCATCGGCGGCCCTGCCCACGCACAGGAGATGGTCCGCTACGGCGCCGGCCTCGTCGCCGCCTCCGCCGACGAGACGCTCGCGACGCAGCTCGGCAGCGTCTTCCTCCGCGCCGGCGTCGTCTGCGAGCAGTCGAACGATCCGATCGGCGTGGAGCTCGCCGGCGCGGCGAAGAACGCGGCGGCGCTCGCCGCCGGCGCGACCGAGGCGCAGGGGCTCAACGCCGCCGGGGCGGCGGCCGGCCACATCTTCGCCGAGGTCTGGCGCTACGCCGAGCGCCAGGGCGCGCGGCCGGAGTCGATGATCGGGCTGGCCGGCACCGGCGACCTCGTCGCGACCGCGCTCGCGCCGCAGAGTCGCAACCGCCGCGCCGGCGAGCTGCTCGGCGAGGGCGTCCCCGCGGACGAGATCCCCGCCCGGATCGGCCAGGCGGTCGAGTCGTTCGAGTCGGTCCCGCTGCTGGCCGCGGCGCTCGCCCATGCTGGCATCGAGGCCCCGGTCACCACCGCGCTGAGTCGCCTGATCGCCGGCGACCTGCCGCTCGACGAGTGGGTCGCGCTCGTGCGGGCGACGGTCCCCCCGCCGGCTCGCTGGCGCCCGCCGACGGTGCGCCGCGGATTCTGGCGCGGGGTCTCGCTGCGCCTGCGCAGCTGGTTCGGGCGCGGCGACGGCGTCGCCGAGGAGCTCGTCGACGCGACGGAGTAGGCGGGGCCGGACGCGGGCCCCGCTACGCGCGCTCGGCGAGCGTGGTCACGACCGCCTCGTAGACGCCCGCGCCGTAGCGGCCCTCCGCGATGCGGACGTTGCGCCGGTCCGCGATCGCCTCGCGCAGCGACGGATCCTTCTCGAGCGCGTTGCCGACGAGCCAGAAGGCGCCGACGGCGGCGGCCGCGCCCATGTCCTCGCGCGAGTCGCCGATCGCGATGCAGTCCTCGGGCGCGTAGCCGCGCGCCTGCATGTGGCGCGCGACCGCGCCGGCCTTCGACGCCGACGCCGGGACGAGGTGGTAGACCCGCACCTGCGGCAGCTCCGCGAGCGCGGGCGAGTGCCGGTGCACGACGCCGTTGTCGACCAGCCGCAGCCCCTCGATCCCCTCCGTGCGCAGCCGCGCCTCGACCTCGGCGGGATCGACGAGCCCGCGGAAAAGGTGCGAGACATCGCGTCTCAGGTGCCACGGTTCGTGGTACTCGAGCCGCCCGACGTAGCTGTCGAGCAGCAGCGCGGGCGCGCCGGTCGCCGCGATCTGGTCGTGGATCGTCTCGTCGCCCGCGGGCAGGTAGTCGCCCGTCAGCCACTCGAGCTCGCCGTCGATCACGAGGCCGGCGCCGGCCTCGAAGATGTACGCCGAGGAGCCGATCAGGCGCGCGTCCTCCATCGCCTGCGCCTGGCGGCGGCCGGTGAAGATGACGACCTCGACGTCGGCGCGGAAGCACGCTTCGAGCGCGCGCACGGCGGCGTGGCTGAAGGCGCCGTCCTCGCCACGCAGGAGCGAGGCGCCGGGGCCGAGGAGGGTGCCGTCGAGGTCGACGTAGACGCAGCGCATCGACCCGGGAGTCTGCCGGTTCGCCGCGCGGCGTGTCGCCAGCGGCCGCGGCGAGGCGCGTAGCATCGAGGCGATGGCCGTGACTCCGGAGATCGAACCGTGGGACGCGCTGCTCGCCCGCGGCCGCGCGGACGAGCGGCTCGTTCACGAGTCGATCGTCCCGCCGCGGGCCGGCCGCTCGGTGCCCGTGCCGAGCGCCCTGCACCACGAGCTGCGCGCGGCGCTCGACCGCGTCGGCGTCGCCGGCCTCCACACCCATCAGGAGGAGGCGCTGATGGCGGCGATGGACGGTCCGCTGATCGTCACGACCGGCACCGCCTCGGGCAAGTCGCTCTGCTTCAACCTCCCGACGCTCCAGCAGCTGCTCGTCGACCCGCGCGCCCGCGCCCTCTACCTCTACCCGACGAAGGCGCTCGCGCAGGACCAGGCACGCGCGCTGGCGGCGCTGAAGCTCGCGCGCGTGCGACCGGCGATCTACGACGGCGACACGCCGCAGCCGGAGCGCAGAGCGATCCGCGCGAGAGCGAACATCGTGCTGACGAACCCCGACATGCTGCACGTCGGGATCCTTCCCAACCACCGCGCGTGGGGCGACTTCCTCGCCAATCTCGCGGTCGTGGTGGTGGACGAGGCGCACGTCTACCGCGGCGTGTTCGGCTCGCACGTCGCGAACGTGCTGCGCCGCCTGCGGCGGATCGCCGCGGCGTACGGGACGGAGCCGCGCTTCCTGCTCGCGAGCGCGACCGTCGCGAACCCGCTGGAGCTGGCGCAGCGGCTGACGGGGCTCGACGAGATCGCGCTGATCGACCAGGACGGCGCGCCGGCGGCCGAGCGGCAGATCGCGATGTGGAACCCGCCGATGCTCGACGAGGCGATCGGCGCGCGCGCCTCGGCGCTGAGCGAGGCGGCCGACGTCTTCGCCGACCTCGTCGCGGCCGGGGCGCGGACGATCTGCTTCATCAAGTCGCGCAAGGCGGTCGAGCTGATCCTCAAGCACGCGAAGGCGCGGCTCGAGAGCGGCGGCCACGGCGACCTCGCCGACCGCGTCGCGCCCTACCGCGCCGGCTACACCGCGCAGCAGCGGCGCGAGCTCGAGGCGCGCCTGACGCGCGGCGAGCTGCGCGGGATCGTCTCGACCGATGCGCTCGAGCTGGGGATCGACATCGGCGAGCTCGACGCCGCGATCTGCGTCACCTTCCCGGGGACGGTCGCGTCGCTCAGACAGATGTGGGGGCGCGCCGGCCGCCGCGGGCGCGGGCTGGCGGTCTACATCGCCGGCGAGGACGCGCTCGACCAGTTCTTCTGCCGCCATCCCGACGAGTTCCTGGAGCGTCCGGTCGAGGCGGCGATCCTCGACCACGAGAGCGAGCAGATCCATGCCGCGCACCTGCTCTGCGCCGCGCACGAGGGCCCGCTGGCGGCCGGCGACGCGGAGGTGCTGGGGCCCAACTGGCGCGAGCACGCGGAGCGGCTGGAGAGCGCCGGGCTGCTGATCCAGCGGCGCGGGAAGTTCCAGCTGCGCGCGCCGGAGGACTTCCCGGCGGGCCGCGTGCCGCTGCGCTCGTCCTCGCTCGACGTCTTCGCGCTGATCGACACGACCTCGGGCGAGATGATCGGGACGATGGAGGCGGCGCGCGCGTTCTCGACCGCGCACGACGGCGCGATCTACCTCCACCTCGGGCGCGCCTACGAGGTGGAGCAGCTCGACCTGGTCGATCGCCGCGCGCTGCTGCGCCCGTTCGACGGCGACTGGTTCACGCAGCCGAGACGCGAGACGACGACGGCGATCGAGCGGCTGATCGAGCGGCGCGAGACGATGGGCGTGCAGCTCTCGTTCGGCACCGTGATCGTGACCGACATCGTGACCGGCTATCAGCGCAAGTCGCTCGCCGACCACGAGACGATCAGCTTCCACGCGCTCGACATGCCCGAGACGTCGTTCACGACGCAGGCGCTGTGGTACGAGCTGGAGGACCCGGTGCTCGGGCCGGACGCGTTCTCGGAGCGGCTGCTCGGTGCGCTGCACGCGACCGAGCACGCGCAGATCGCGGTGCTGCCGCTGCTGGCGATGTGCGACCGCTGGGACATCGGCGGCCTCTCGACCAACGCGCACCAGCAGACCGGCCGGCCGACGATCTTCATCTACGACGGCCACCCGGGCGGCGTCGGGATCACGCGCCAGGGCTACCGCGGGTTCGAGCGGCTCGTCGGCGACGCGCACCGGCTGATCGCGGAGTGCACGTGCAAGCACGGCTGCCCGTCATGCGTGCAGTCGCCGAAGTGCGGCAACCTCAACGAGCCGCTCTCGAAGGGTGGCGCGAAGGCACTGCTGGGGCGGCTGTTGACGGGCTGATCTGCCGTGTCAGCCCACGCGCAACTTCGCGTGCAGGGCTGGCATTCCAGCGTGTGCATCCGACACCTGGAATGTGGTCCGAACGTCTCGTGCCCTCCTCTCCCTCCTCGCTGTCGGGGTCGTGTCGCTGGTCTCTCCCGTCGTCGCCGCGGCGACGAACGGCGGCGCGGCCCCGGCCAGCAGCGGCGTGTCGGCGTTCGTCGGCGGAGCGTCGGCTTCGCCGGAGCCCGGAGCGGCTCCGGCCGAGCCGAAGCAGGTGCGCAAGACGCTGCCGAAGGCGCGGAGGCCTGCGAAGGCGCCGGGCGGGGC
>JAOPZA010000184.1 GCA_025964325.1 Conexibacter sp. | reverse complement strand
CGCTCGCCGGTGCGGCCGGGGCGGGCCGGATCGCTCCCGCTGCCGTGACCGTCGCGCCCGCCGCACGGCGCGCGGCGGCGCGGCTGCGTGAGCGCGGCCATGAGGCGAGCGCGCGCGGCCGGCTCGTCTGGGTCGCCGATCGCCGCGCCGCTCACGCACGGGGATCGCGCGACGAGGACCCGGCCGGAAGCGCCGGCGCGGCGTGCGCGGAGCTAGCACGCGCGGCCGCGTCGGTCGGCGCGCCGAGCGTGCTCGCGCTGCCGCTGAGGCGTTGCGCTGCGCTCGACCGCGTGCTCGCCTGGCACGACGGCATCGTCGTCGTGCGTGAGCCGGACGCGACCGACGGGCTCACCGGCCTGGTCACGACGAGCCTCGCGGCGCTCGGTCTCCCGGTCGCGCTCGTCGATGCGCCGGGTCGCGTCGCCGCCGCCGTCGCGATGCTGGGTCTGACCGCGCCGCCGTTCGCCGTCGCCGCGGTCGCCGAGCTCGGCGTCGCGATCGCCCCGACGCCGGATCCGCACGCATGACGCGGGATCGGCTGCGCAGATTCCGTTGCGGATCCCGCCGTGGCCGGGTTCGCGGCGCGTCGGCACAGCCGCGGGCGGGTGAGAGCGGGCAGGCGGTGCTGATCGTGCTGGCGGCGATGTCGGTCGTGCTCGTCGCCGCCTTCGTCCTCGGCGGGATCGCCCGCGGGCTCGGGGCGAGGGGGCGCAACCAGCGCTCGGCAGACCTCGCCGCGCTCGCCGGTGCCCGGGCGATGCGTGCCGACTACGACCGGCTCTTCGCGCCCGCCGCCTTCGGCGGCGGGCCGAATCCCAACCACCTCGACCGCGCCGCCTACCTCGCGCGAGCGCGCACCGGAGCGCTTGCGAGCGCCCGGCGCAACGGCGCCGAGCAGGTCGACGTCGCGTTCCCCGACGGGGCCACGATGGCGCCGACGCGCATCCGCGTGACCGTGCGTGACCCGGCCGTCGTGCGCGTCGCCGGGCTCACGCGCACGGCGGCCGTCGCGGCCAGTGCCGAGGCCGCGCTCGCTCCCGGCGCCGGGTCAGGGGCGGCGCCGCAGCCCGGCCCCGGCGACTACCAGGGCCCCTTCGCGTTTCGCCAGGGCAGGCCGATGCGCCCGGACACCGCGCTCGGCTTCGACCGGCTCGCCGCGGCGGCCGCGCAGGACGGGATCACCCTGACGATCACGAGCGCCTACCGCAGCAGCGCGGAGCAGGCGCGGCTGTTCGCGGCCCATCCCGACCCGAGATGGGTCGCGCGGCCGGGCCATTCACTGCACCGGCTCGGCACCGAGCTCGACCTCGGACCGCAGAGCGCGTACGGCTGGCTGGCGGCGAACGCCAGCCGATTCCACTTTTTGAAGCGGTATTCATGGGAGCCTTGGCATTTCGGGTTCGCGCTCAACGCCGGCACCACCTCGGTCGGCTACGGCGCCTCGGACGGCCGCGGGGCGATGCCGTCGTTCGTGCCGGCCCGCTACGCGCCCGCGATCTCGGCGGCCGCGCAGCGCTGGAACGTCTCGGCCGCGCTGCTCGCGGCGCAGCTGTACGCGGAGTCGGGGTTCAACCCGTTCAGCGTCTCGTCCGCAGGCGCGCAGGGGATCGCGCAGTTCATGCCCGGAACGGCGCAGACGTACGGGCTGACGAACCCGTTCGACGCGCCGGCCGCGATCGACGCGCAGGCGCACCTGATGCGCGATCTGCTGCGCCAGCTCGGCACCGTGCCACTCGCGCTCGCGGCCTACAACGCCGGGCCGGGAGCGGTCGCCGGCTGTGGCTGCATCCCGCCGTATCCCGAGACCCAGGCCTACGTCGCACGCATCCTCGGTCTCCTGCGCGGCGCCGGCGACAGCTCCGGCCTCGCGGGCGCGATGACGATCCGGCTCGTGAAGTGAGGCAGGGAGCTTCCGGAGGGGCTCTCGGCCGCTCGCGGTGCCCGGTGCTCGAAGCGTCGCGATCGCTGTCGTCGCCGCCACGTCCGCACGCTCACACACGCCGCCAGCGGGCCGGGGAAGCGGGGTACCATGGTGGTACCCGATCGGAAGCGCTGGCGTGCTCAGCTTCACTCGCTCATCGCGTTGCCCCCGGCCCCTGGAGGGGAGCCGGCGATGATTGCGCTCGGGCTCGCACTGCTCGTCGTGGGACTGGTGCTCGTCGCGATCGAGGCGCATACGCCGACGCTCGGCGCGCTCGGCGTACCCGGCGCGGCCGCCTTGGTCGCGGGCGCCGCGTTCACGGTCGGCGGCCTCGGTGGCGGGATCGCCGTCGCCGTGACCGTCGCGGTGCTGCTGGCCGCCGCCGCCGGCGTCGCTCTGAAGCTCGTGCTGCCGCAGGCCGGGGCCGTCCGGCGCCGCCGGATCCGCTCCGGCCCGGAGAACCTCCTCGGGCAGATCGGCGTCGTCCGAGCGTGGGAGGGAGAGGGGCCAGGCCAGGTGCTCGTGGACGGCGCGCTCTGGCGGGCGTGCAGCGCCGACCCGGCGGGCGGGGAGGACGGCGCCGAGGCGCCTCTGCACATGGGCGACGCCGTCGTCGTCGAACGTCGGAACGGTCTCACGCTCGCGGTCCGGCGGGCGGAGCAATGGGAGGTAGCGCCATGATCGCCGCAATCGTCGCCGTCCTTGCCGCACTGCTTGCGATCGCGGTGGCGGGCGCGATGGCGTCCGTCCGCGTCCTGCGCGAGTACGAGCGCGGCGTCGTGTTCCGCCTCGGTCGGCTGATGGAGCAGCGCGGTCCGGGCCTCGTCCTGATCATCCCGGCGATCGACCGTCTCGTGCGCGTCAGCCTGCGCACGGTGACCCTGAACGTGCCACCGCAGGAGGTCATCACGCGCGACAACGTCCCTGCGCGGGTCACCGCCGTCGCCTACTTCCGCGTGATCGACCCGAGCCGTGCTGTCGTCGAGATCACGAGCTACGAGCAGGCGACGCTCCAGATCGCACAGACGACGCTGCGCTCGGTGCTCGGCGGCGCTGACCTCGACTCGCTGCTGGCGGAGCGCGAGCAGCTCAACGAGCAGCTGCAGCGGATCATCGACACGCAGACCGAGCCCTGGGGCATCAAGGTGACGGCGGTCGAGATCAAGGACGTGGAGATCCCGGAGCGGATGCAGCACGCGATCGCGCGGCAGGCCGAGGCCGAGCGCGAGCGGCGCGCGAAGATCATCAACGCCGAGGGCGAGTTCCAGGCTTCGGCGAGACTCGCCGAGGCGGCCGACGTGATCGCCCGGAATCCTGTGACGATCCAGCTGCGCTACCTCCAGACGCTGCGGGAGATGGGCTCGACGCAGAGCTCGACGATCGTCTTCCCGCTGCCGATGGACCTGATCGGAACGCTGCTGCCCGCCCTCGGCGCGCGCGCGGACGCGCCGGCGACTGCGCCGGCCGTTCCGGCGGCCCTGAAGTCGGGAGAGGGGAACGGCGGTCGCCGGCTCCCGAGCGGTGAGCCCGACGAGCTCGGGCCGGCGCTGGCGAACGATCCCGCCGCGCGCCTGCCGCAGCCGGAGCCGCTCCCGCCGCGCAGACCCGCCTGACGTCGGCCCCATCGCAGCCGGCCGCCCGCCGCCGCCGCGCACGCCTAGCGCCGCGGCGCACCCGCGGCCGCCGGGCCTATCCTCGATGGAGGCATGAGCGGCAGCAACGGCAACGGCAGCAACTGGGACGCGAACGGCGACGGCGGCGACGCGCACGAGTCCGCCGACGATCGCGCGCAGCGACTCGCGGACCAGCGGCGAGCGCTTCCGGACGCGCCGGGCGTCTACCTCTTCCGCAACCAGAAGGGGACCGTGATCTACGTCGGCAAGGCGAAGTCGATCCGCAAGCGCGTCGCCTCGCACTTCTCCAACCCGAGCACGCAGGTCGGCCGCGATCTGCTGCCGATGATCGACCGGATCGAGTCGCTCGTCGTCTCGACCGAGTCCGAGGCGCTGCTGACGGAGCAGAACTTCATCAAGCAGTACAAGCCGCGCTTCAACATCCGCCTGCGCGACGACAAGTCGTACCCGTACATCGGCATCTCGCTCGACGAGCAGTATCCGCGCGTCTACTTCACGCGCGAGCGCCACCGCTCCAAGCGCGTCTACTTCGGTCCCTACTCGAACGCCAAGCGCGTGCGCGAGACGCTCGATCTGCTCGGCAGAATCTTCATGTACCGCACATGCGAGGGGCAGACGCCCGGCCGTCGCAGCGGCTCGCCGTGCCTCGACTACTACATCAAGCGCTGCACGGCCCCCTGCGTCGGGTACGTGACGCAGGAGGAGTACCGCGACGCGATCGACGGCGTGATCGACTTCCTCTCCGGCCGCTACCGCGCGATCGAGGCGGCGATCGAGGGCGGGATGAAGAAGGCGGCCGCGGAGCAGCGCTTCGAGGACGCTGCGCGCGAGCGCAACCGGCTGCGCGCGATCCGCTCCCTGCTCGAGCGCCAGCGCGTCGCGAGCGAGTCGATCGGCACGCTCGACGCGATCGCGATCGCCGTCGAGGGCAACGAGGCGAACGCGCAGGTCTTCCAGGTCCGCGACGGCGTGCTCGCCGACCGCCAGGGCTTCTACCTCGAGAACCAGTCGGGCGACGACCTGCCGGCGGTCGCCGAGGCGTTCCTGCTGCAGTACTACGGCAGCTCGATGATGATCCCGCCGCTGCTTCTCGTGCAGCGGCAGATCGCCGCCAACGCGGGCGCGATCGCCGAGGCGCTGGGCGCCCGCCGCGGCGGTCCCGTCGAGCTGCGCGTCGCCGAGCGCGGCGACAGACGCCGCATCCTCGAGCTGGCCGAGCGCAACGCGCGCCTCGCGCTCGACCAGGAGAGACTGCGCTCCGAGCGCAGACGCCAGCAGCGCGTCGACGCGCTCGAGGGGCTGCAGGGGGCGCTCGGGCTCGACGCCATCCCGGTCCGGATCGAGTGCTTCGACATCTCGAACCTCGGCGGAACGCACACCGTCGCCTCGATGGTCGTCTTCGAGGGCGGCACGCCGAAGAAGTCCGACTACCGCCGCTTCACCCTTCGCGAGGGGGTCGACGGCGTGCCCGACGACTTCGCCTCGATGGAGGAGGTGCTGAGCCGCCGGCTCGGGCAGTTCGAGCGCCAGCACGATCGCTCGCCGCACGACGACGGCTACGACGCGAGCTTCGCGGCGCTGCCGAACATCGTCGTGATCGACGGCGGCAGAGGCCAGCTGTCGGCCGGCATGCGCGTCCTCGAGGGCTTTCGCGACCGCGGCGTCGTGATCGTCTCGCTCGCGAAGCGGATCGAGGAGGTCTTCGTGCCCGGGCGCACGGCGCCGATCGTCCTGCCGCACGAGACGCCCGAGCTGCAGCTGCTCCAGCGCGTGCGCGACGAGGCGCACCGCTTCGCGATCGGCCACCATCGGATCCGCCGCGACAGAGCGATGACGACGTCGGTGCTCGACGCGCTGCCGGGCGTCGGTCCGGCGCGCAAGCAGGCGCTGCTGAGACATTTCGGCTCGCCGGAGGCGTTCCTGGCCGCCAGTCGCGAGGAGCTGGAGGCCGTCCCCGGCCTGCCCGGCAAGGTCGCGCGCGACCTGTACGGCGCGATCAACAAGACGGGGCATTGAGGCGGGGTGCGCGATCGCATGCGACTGCAACGCCCTCTTCACACGCTTGTCCGTGCGACCCGTCACAATCAAGGCATGAGCGTCTCCCGGCCCACGCGGCTCGGGGACCGTCTCCGCCGGGGAACGCGTCGCATGGATGTGCCTTCGGACCGGGCCGGGCTCCGCAGTCCCGCGTTGCAGGACCTCGTGTTGATCACGGGCTTCTCCGGCGCTGGCAAGTCGACGGCGATGGCCGCCTTCGAGGACGAGGGCTACTTCTGCGTCGACAACCTCCCGCCGGAGATGATCCGCTCGCTGTCCGACCTCTTCATGCACGAGGGCTCGAAGGTCGAACGCGCCGCGGTCGTCTCCGACGCGCGCGGCGGCAGCTACTTCGCCGGGCTCGTGCAGGTGCTCTCCGAGCTCGCCAACGCCGGCGTCAATCCGCGCGTCCTCTTCCTCGAAGCGGACGAGCAGACGCTCCTGACGCGCTACCAGGAGACGCGCCGGCGCCATCCGCTCTCGCCCGGCGGCAGCGTCGCCGACGGCATCGCGCGAGAGCGGGCGCTGCTCGCGCCGGTGCGCGAGCGCGCCGACGTCGTGATCGAGACGACCGGGCTAACGGCCGCGATGCTGCGCCGCAGACTCGCCGACGCGCTGCTGCCGACGCGGACGCCGGGCAGACTCGCGGTCACGGTCCAGAGCTTCGGCTTCAAGCACGGTCCGGCGCGCGACGCCGACCTGCTGTTCGACGTGCGCTTCCTGCCGAACCCGCACTACGAGCCCGAGCTGCGACCGCTGACCGGCCGCGACGAGCGCGTCGCCGGCTTCATCAACCGCGACGGTGCGCTCGACGCGTTCTACGAGCGCCTGATCCCGATGCTCGACTACCTGCTGCCGCAGTACGTCGCCGAGGGCAAGTCCCACCTCGCGATCGCGATCGGCTGCACGGGCGGGCGCCATCGCTCGGTCGCGGTCGCCGAGGCGCTGGCGGCGCGCTATCGCGACGAGGGCGACTACCTCGTCGAGATCACGCATCGCGACGTCGAGCGCCCGACGACCGGCTGAGACCTGCGTCGCCCACGGCCGCGCGGGGCCGGGAGCGTCCCGCCGTCTGACAGGATGCGCTGCGGATGCCCGCCGAGCTGAACGAATCGGACCTGCTCGACGACCCGCTCGCGCAGTTCGCACGCTGGTACGCCGAGGCGCGCGACGCCGGCCTGCCGCAGGTCGACGCGATGACGCTCGCGACCGCGACGCCGGAGGGACGGCCGTCCTCACGCGCGGTCCTGCTGAAGGGCGTCGACCACGGCTTCCTCTTCTTCACCAACTACCGCAGCCGCAAGGGCCGCGAGCTGGAGGACAACGCGCACGCCGCGCTCAGCTTCCTGTGGCCGGCGCTCGAGCGCCAGGTTCGCGTGACCGGCCCGGCCGAGCGCCTACGAGATCCGGAGTCCGACGCCTACTTCGCCACCCGCCCGCGTGGCAGCCAGCTCGGCGCCTGGGCCTCGGAGCAGAGCCGGCCGATCGCCGACCGCGCGGAGTTGGAGGCGCGCTGGGCCGCGCTCGAGCGCGAATACGCGGGGCGCGCGATCCCGCGCCCGCCGCACTGGGGCGGCTTCCGCGTCGTGCCCGTCGAGCTGGAGCTGTGGCAGGCGCGCGCCAACCGCCTGCACGACCGCTTCCTCTACACCCGCATGCCGGGCGACCGCTGGTCGCGCGTGCGGCTGCAGCCGTAGATCCGGAACGCTGCGCCGGCTCCCCGGCGGGCGGTCCCGCCGGACCTCGCTGATACCCTTCGCGGCCCGCCGGGGCGCAGTTTCTCCGGCGCTCCTCCCTCGTCTCTCGCCTACGGAAGGACTCGCACGCATGCCGCTTCGGGTTGGGATCAACGGCTTCGGCCGGATCGGCCGCAACGTCTTCCGCGCTGCGCAGGAGCAGGGTGCGGACATCGAGTTCGTCGCCGTCAACGACCTCACGGACACCAAGACGCTCGCGCACCTGCTCAAGTACGACTCGATCCTCGGCCCGTATCCGGGCACCGTGGAGGAGGTCGACGGCAGCATCAAGGTCGACGGCCAGCAGCTGAAGGTGCTCGCCGAGCGCGATCCGGGCGCGCTGCCGTGGGGCGACCTGGGCGTCGACGTCGTGATCGAGTCGACGGGCTTCTTCACGAAGCGCGCCGACGCTGCCAAGCACCTCGCCGGCGGCGCGAAGAAGGTCATCATCTCCGCCCCGGCGACGGAGCCGGACGCGACCGTCGTGCTTGGCGTCAACTTCGAGACCTACGACAAGACGAAGCACGACGTGATCTCGAATGCGTCCTGCACGACGAACTGCCTCGGCCCGATCGCGAAGGTGATCAACGACACGGTCGGCATCAAGCACGGCCTGATGACGACGATCCACGCCTACACGGCCGACCAGCGCCTGCAGGACATGCCCCACAGCGACCTGCGTCGCGCCCGTGCCGCCGCGATCAACCTGATCCCGGCCTCGACCGGCGCCGCGAAGGCGATCGGCGTCGTGATCCCCGAGCTGAACGGCAAGCTCAACGGCTTCGCCGTGCGCGCGCCCGTCCCGACCGGCTCGGTCGTCGACCTGACGGTCGAGTGCAACCGCGAGACGACCGTCGAGGAGGTCAACGGGGCGCTGAAGGCGGCCTCCAAGGCGGGCCCGCTGAAGGGGATCCTCGCCTACACGACCGACCCGATCGTCTCGAGCGACATCGTCAAGAACTCCCACTCGTCGATCGTCGACGCGCAGCTGACCGCCGTGATCGACGGCACGCTGCTGAAGGTCGTCTCCTGGTACGACAACGAGTGGGGCTACTCGAGCCGCATCGTCGACCTCGTCCAGCAGGTTCTGTGAAGACGCTCGCCGCTCTGGAGGTCGAGGGCAGACGCGTCCTCGTCCGCGTCGACTTCAACGTCCCGCTGAAGGACGGCGCAGTCGCCGACGACACGCGCATCCGGGCCGCGCTGCCGACGCTCGAGGAGCTGCGGCGCCGCGGCGCCGCGCTGATCCTCGTCTCGCACCTCGGGCGCCCGCGGGATCGCGAGCCCCAGTTGTCGCTGCGACCGGTCGCCGACCGCCTCGCGGAGCTGCTCGGAACGCCCGTCCAGCTCGCCCCCGGCGTCGTCGGCGAGGAGGTGGCCGAGCTCGCGCGCGAGCTCAAGCCGGGCGAGGTGCTGCTGCTCGAGAACGTCCGCTACGAGCCGGGGGAGACGAAGAACGACCCGGCGCTGGCGGACGCGCTCGCGCACCTGGCCGACGCCTACGTGAACGACGCCTTCGGCGCCGCCCATCGCGCCCACGCCTCCACCGAGGGCGTCGCGCGGCGGCTGCCACACGCCGCCGGGCTACTGCTCGAGCGCGAGGTGACGACGCTGACGCGGATCGTCCAGCAGCCGGAGCGGCCGCTCGTCGCGATCATCGGCGGGGCGAAGGTGACCGACAAGATCGCCGTGATCGGCCGCTTCCTGGAGATCGCCGACGCGATCCTGATCGGCGGCGCGATGTGCTTCCCCTTCTTCAAGGCGCAAGGCCACGAGGTCGGCGACTCGCTCTGCGAGGAGGCCGGGATCGAGCCGGCGCGGCGCGCCCTCGAGCAGGCCGCCAAGGGCGGCGGCGCGCGCCTCGAGCTGCCGAACGACCTCGTGCTCGGCGACCGCTTCGCCGCCGAGGCCGGGCGCCGGGAGCTCGACGGCGTCGACGTGCCGGCCGGCTGGATGGGCCTCGACGTCGGCCCGCGCACGGCCGAGCGCTACGCGGCCGAGATCGCGAAGGCCGGCACCGTCTTCTGGAACGGACCGATGGGCGCGTTCGAGCTGGCGCCGTTCGCCGCCGGCACGCGCGCGGTCGCGGAGGCCGTGGCACAGGCGCCCGGCACGACCGTCGTCGGCGGTGGGGACTCCGCCGCCGCGATCACGCAGTTCGGGCTGGCCGATCGGGTGACGCACCTCTCGACGGGTGGTGGGGCGTCGCTGGAGCTGCTGGAGGGCAGGCAACTGCCCGGGGTGGAGGCACTGGCATGAGCAGCAGCACGCGAACCCCGCTGATCGCGGGCAACTGGAAGATGCACAAGACGATCGCGGACGCGGAGGCCTTCATCGGCGCGCTGCTGCCGCGGCTCTCCTCGGTCGAGACCGTCGACGTCGGGATCTGCCCGTCGTACCTGGCGTTGCAGGCGATGGTCGACTCGACGCGCGGCTCGCGCGTGCGCGTCTACGCGCAGAACATGCACTACGCCGACGAGGGCGCGTTCACCGGCGAGGTCTCGGCGCAGATGCTGAGCGAGATCGAGGTCGGCGGCGTCGTCCTCGGCCACTCCGAGCGGCGCCAGCTGTTCGGCGAGACCGACAAGGCGCTGGCGCTGAAGGTGCCGAAGGCGCTCGCGGCCGGCTTCGAGCCGATCCTCTGCGTCGGCGAGACCGAGGAGGAGCGCGAGCGCGGCGACACCGAGCGCAAGCTGCGCCACCAGATCCAGGAGGACCTCGCGAAGGTCCCGGAGGAGCGGCTCGCGGAGGTCGTGATCGCCTACGAGCCGATCTGGGCGATCGGCACCGGCCTGACCGCCAGCCCGGAGCAGGCGCAGGAGGCGTGCGCGTTCGTGCGCGCGCTCGTCGGCCAGCGCTCGCAGGACGCGGCCGAGCGCGTACGCGTGCTCTACGGCGGCAGCGTGAAGGCCGACAACGCCGCCGAGCTGCTCGCGCTGCCGGACGTCGACGGCGCGCTCGTCGGCGGGGCCTCGCTCGAAGCCGAGCCGTTCGCCGCGATCGTGGCGGCCGCCGGCGCATGAGCCTTCCGGACGGACCGACGGCGCGGCCGGTGCCGAGCGTCACGCTCGTCGTGCTGGACGGCTGGGGCCTCGCCCCCGACGGCCCCGGCAACGCCGTCTCGCTCGCCGCGACGCCCGTCTTCGACGAGCTGTGGGCCCGCTATCCGCACACGCAGCTGACGGCGTCGGGCGGCGCCGTCGGCCTGCCCGACGGGCAGATGGGCAACTCCGAGGTCGGCCATCTCAACCTCGGCGCCGGGGCCGTCATCAAGCAGGACCTGACGCGCATCGACGAGGCGGTCGAGAACGGCGCGCTGAAGGACAACCTGGTGCTGCGGGCCGCCTTCGAGGGCGTCGGGCCGGGGGGCCGCGTCCACCTGATCGGCCTCGTCTCCGACGGCGGCGTCCACTCGAGCATGCGCCATCTGCGTGCGCTGATCGAGCTGGCGACCGAGCTGAACGTCGAGGATCTCGTTGTGCACGCCTTCACGGACGGCCGCGACACGCTGCCGAAGGCCGGCGCCGGCTACCTCGAGACGGTCGAGGGCTGGCTGCGCGACGCCGGCACGGGCCGCGTCGGCAGCGTCGTCGGCCGCTACTTCGCGATGGACCGCGACCGGCGCTGGGAGCGGGTCCAGCGGGCCTACGACCTGCTCGTCCACGGCCGTGCCGAGCACCACGCCGAGCAGGCGCCCGCTGCCGTCCGGGCCGCCTACGAGCGCGGCGAGACGGACGAGTTCGTCGAGCCGACGACGGTCGGCGCGGAGGCGCGAATCCGCCCCGACGACGTCGTCGTCGCCTTCAACTTCCGCCCCGACCGGATGCGGCAGATATCGCAGGCGCTGACGGAGCCCGACTTCGCCGAGGTCGACCGCGGCGGCGCGCCGCCGGTCGAGCGCTACACGACGATGACTGAGTACGTCGAGGGGTGGCCCTACCCGGTCGCCTTCCCGCCGGCGCGCCCGGAGATCACGCTCTCGCGCGTGATCGCGAGCGGTGGCGGGAAGCAGCTGCACGTCGCCGAGACGGAGAAGTACCCGCACGTGACGTAC
Source organism: Conexibacter sp. (assembly GCA_025964325.1). Lineage (GTDB taxonomy): Bacteria > Actinomycetota > Thermoleophilia > Solirubrobacterales > Solirubrobacteraceae > Conexibacter. The sequence goes on along the minus strand of JAOPZA010000184.1, from coordinate 4,361 downwards.
TTCTTCAACGGCGGCGAGGAGCAGCCGTACGCCGGCGAGCGGCGCGAGCTCGTGCCCTCGCCGCGCGACGTGCCGACCTACGACCTCAAGCCGGAGATGAGCGCGCGCGCGGCCGCGCAGGCGTTCGCCTCGGCCTGGCGGGCCGACCTGCCGTGCTTCGGGATCATCAACTTCGCCAACGCCGACATGGTGGGTCACACCGGCGTGATCGCGGCCGCCGCGACGGCGGTCGAGACGGTCGACGCGTGCCTCGGCGAGGTGCTCGCAGCCGTGCACGAGAGCGGCGGGACGCTGATCGTCACCGCCGACCACGGCAACGCCGACCACATGCTCGAGGACGACGGCAGCCCGAACACCGCGCACTCGCTCAATCCGGTGCCGCTGATCGTCACCATGCCGGGCCTCGAGCTGCGTTCCGGCGGCGTGCTCGCCGACATCGCACCGACCGTGCTGCAACTGCTCGGGGACGACCAGCCCGAGCAGATGACGGGCACGTCGTTGATCGCGGAACCCGCGCCTGGCGGCTCGGGTTCCGTCGGGAGAACTCGCCCAGGGGGCTCGTTCTCCCAGGACTCGTGAGAGGGCTACCGCCGTGGCCGGAGGGTCGACCGCTGCGCGCCTGGCAGCGCGCCGCCGTCGACGCGCTCGCCGCCCATGACGGCGACGCCTTCCTCGCCTCCGCGACGCCGGCCGCCGGCAAGACGACGTTCGGCCTGCGGGTCGCCTACGACCTGCTCTCCTCGGGCCGTGTCGGGCGGGTCGCGATCCTCGCCCCGACCGCCCACATCGCGCGCCAGTGGGCGGCCGATGCGGCGCGCTACGGGATCGACCTCGAGCCCAACCGCCCGAACGGCGAGGGACCCGAGCCGCCCGACCGCGACGGCGTCGCGGTCACCTATCAGGCGGTCGCCGCGGGGCCGGCGCCGCACCGGCGCGCCTGCGCCGCGCGGCCGACGCTGCTGATCGCCGACGAGCCCCACCACATGGGCGAGCATGCGGCCTGGGGCACGACGACGATGGACGCGTTCGCGCGCGCCGAGCTGCGGCTGCTGCTGTCGGGCACGCCGTTCCGCTCCGACAACTCCCCGATCCCCTGGGTCGAGTACGACGCCGATGGGCTCTCCTCGGCCGACTTCACCTACACCTACACCGACGCGCTGCTCGACGGCGTCTGCCGTCCGATCACGTTCCTGCCCTACGACGGCGACATGGAGTGGACGAGCGACGGCAGACGCCGCCGCGCCGACTTCTCGATCGTGTTGCCGCGCCAGGAGGACGCGCGCCGGCTGCGGACCGCGCTCGACGGCGACGGCGACTGGGTCCGCCGCGTGCTGATCGATGCCGACGCGAAGCTGGCGGAGATCCGCTCGGGCGACCATCCCGACGCCGGCGGGCTCGTCGTCGCAATCGACAAGGCGCACGCGATGCAGCTGGCGGGGCAGCTCGAGCGCATCTCGGGCGAAGCGCCGCTGCTCGTCACGTCGGACGAGGTCGACGCTTCCGCTCGGATCGCCCGCTTCGCGGGCGGCACGCAGCGCTGGCTGGTCTCGGTCCTGATGGTCTCCGAAGGCGTCGACATCCCGCGGCTGCGGGTCGGCGTCTACGCGACCAGCTCGCGGACCGAGCTGTTCTTCCGCCAGGTCGTCGGTCGCTTCATCCGGCGCTCGCCCGCCCCCCGCCACCAGATGAGCTTCCTCTTCCTGCCGTCGGACCTCGTGCTGAAGACGCTCGCGAGCCGCATCGAGGAGGAGCGCAACCACGCGATCGAGCTGAGACCGGCGGCCGAGGACGAGGGGCTGGAGGCGCCGCCCGAGCGGCGCGAGAGCGAGCCCGGCGTCTACGAGGCGCTCTACTCGGACGCGCGGCCCGACGAGCACATCGCGGTGCGGACGCTGCCGGGCGAGAACCTCTCGCTCTTCGGCGAGCCCGAGCCGGTCAAGCCGGCCCCGTCGGCGGCGTTCGTCGCCTTCACGCAGAGCACCGGCGGTGCCGCGGCGCCTGCGCCGCCCCCGACTGCGACCGGCGATCCCTCGTCGTCCTATCAGCGGCGCGAGAAGCTGCGCGTGGAGCGCAGCCGGCTCGTCTCGATCCGAGCCCGCCAGACCGGCGAGGAGCACCGCGCGATCAACGGCCGCATCAACCGCGCGGTCGGCGCCAAGACCGTCGCGAACGCGACGCTCGAGCAGCTCCAGAGGGCGAACGAGCTGCTCGAGCGCGAGACCGCCAAGGGCCGCTGACGAGCCGGAAGATCGAGTGTCGCTGCTACAGTCGCGGCCAGCAGACCCTGCTGCAGTCGACGTCCGGGAAGAGACCGATGTCCGCCACCGCCAAGACCCGCACCGTTCCTGACGCCACGCCAAGCGGGCTCGACGTGACGGAGCTGGCCGCCTGGCGCGGGCTCCTGCGCGTCCACGCGAGCCTGATGAAGTCGCTCGACGCGGAGCTGGAAGCGGCGCATCAGCTCCCCCTGACCTCCTACGAGGTGCTGATCCAGCTCGCCGAGGCGCCCGACCGCCGGATGCGCATGTGCGACCTCGCCGACTCGGTGCTGCTGAGCCGCAGCGGCATGAGCCGCCTCGTCGATCGCCTCGAGCGCGACGGCCTGCTCGAGCGGGCGGCCTGCCCGGCCGACGCGCGCGGCTCCTACGCCGTCATCACGTCCGCCGGGCTCGACGTGCTCGTCGACGCCCGCCCGACCCACCACGCCGGCATCCGCCGCCGCTTCCTCGCGCACTTCAGCGAGGACGAGCTGCAGCTGCTGGCGCGTCTGTGGTCGCGCGTCGCGCCCTGAACGTGGCGCTGCTCGAGATCCATCACCGCGACGCCGGCTCGCGTGCTCGCACCGGCGTGCTGCACCTGGCGCACGGCGACGTCCGCACGCCGGCGTTCGTGCCGCTCGCGACGAAGGGCACCGTCAAGGGCCTCGAGCCGCGCGAGGTCGCCGCGCTCGGCTACGACATGGTGCTCGGCAACACCTTCCACCTCTTCCTCGCGCCCGGCCACGAGCGCGTCGCCGAGCAGGGCGGGCTGCACGAGTTCATGCGCTGGTCGTCCCCGATCATCACCGACTCGGGCGGCTTCCAGGTCTTCTCGATGGGCCACGGGACCGTGGCCGACGAGATCAAGGGGCGCAGAGCGGATCCCGGCGGGCCGCAGGAGCGCGCCGGCGCGATCCTCGCGATCGAGGAGGAGGGCGTCCGCTTCCGCTCCTACATCGACGGCGGCGAGCGCTTCCTCGCGCCCGAGACGTCGATGGAGGTGCAGGCGGCGCTCGGCTCCGACATCGCCCTCGCGTTCGACGAGTGCACGCCGTTCCACGTCTCGCGCGACTACACCGAGGCATCGACCGAGCGCACGCACCGCTGGCTCGAGCGCTGCGTGCGGTGGCACGCCGACCACCGGCCGCCGGGGCAGGTGCTCTACTCGATCAGCCAGGGCGGCGTCTACGAGGATCTGCGGCGCGCCTCGACGCGCGTGATCGCCGGCAGCGCGGCGCCCGGCGTCGCGATCGGCGGCTCGCTCGGCGCCGACAAGCCGCAGATGTACGAGGTCGTCGGCTGGGCGACCGACGAGCTCGAGCAGGTCGCGCCGGCGAAGCCGCGGCACCTGCTCGGGATCGGCGACATCGACGACCTCGTGCGGGGCGTCGAGCTCGGGATCGACACCTTCGACTGCGCGATGCCGACGCGGCTCGGCCGTCATGGGATGGCGATCGTGCCGGACCCCGAGCGCCGCTGGCGCGTCGACCTGACGAAGGGCCGTTGGAAGGACGCGCAGGAGCCGATCCTCGACGGCTGCCCGTGCCCGGCCTGCTCCCAGGGCTTCACGCGCGCCTACCTTCACTACCTCTTCTCGATCCGGGAGCTGACGGCGCTGCGGCTCGTCACGCTCCACAATCTCGCCTACATCGCGCGCCTGATGGCGGACCTGCGGGCCGCGATCGCCACCGGCACGCTCGCGCAGCTGGCCGCCGAGATCCGCGCCGGCGCGGCCCCCGGCGTCGTCGCCCCGGTCGCCCCGGTCGCCTGACCGAGAAGGATGCCGGTCGCGCGAGTATCGCCCCTTGGGCGATACCCGCAAGCGAAAACGACCGCGCAGCGCGAGGCTTTCGCCGCTCAGCGCGTGTTCTGGTTGATCAGGTCCTTGAGCTGCTGGACGCCCTGCTTGGCGTCGTTGGAGACCACCTTCTTCAGGTGGACGGCCTGCTTCGAGGCGTTCGTCGCGATGATCGCGACGGCGACCCCGGCACCGATCAGCACGAGCACCGCGAGCAGCGTCATCAGGCGGCGCAGCGTGCGGCGCGCACTTCCGCGGCGCCGTGCCGGGGCGGCGGGCGGCGACGCGGCTGCGCGACGCCGGCC
>JAOPZA010000154.1 GCA_025964325.1 Conexibacter sp. | reverse complement strand
CGCTCGCGCGCGGCGCCCCGGAGACGGCCACCGCCTACGGCCGGCGCGCGCTGGCGGAGCCGCCGCCGGCGACGGAGCGACCGCGGGTGCTGCTGGCGCTCGGCACCGCCGTCGGGCTCAGCGCCGACCCGGCCGACGCGCCGGCCCACCTGCGCGAGGCGCTCCGCGGGCTGCGCGACCGCGCCGAGCGGTTGCAGGCGGCGGTTACGCTGGCGGCGATCCGCGTCCACGCCGGCGACTCGACCGAGAGCGTCGAGGTGCTGGCCGGCCTGCTGGACGAGGTTGCCGGCTACGACGACGTGCTCGCGGCCGAGATCGAGGCGCACCTCGTCAGCGTCGCGCGCTTCCACGCGGGGGCGCGGCGCGCCGCGCAACCGGTCGCGGCGCGGGTGCGGGCGCGCGTCGAGGACGACCGCAACGCGCTCCCGGCCGTGCTCGTCTGCGACGCCGTCGAGCACGTGATGGCCGACGGCCCGGCAGCGACCGTGATCGCGCTCTGCGAGCGCGCGTTCGCGGATCCCGACGAGCCGATGCGCTTCGCCCGCAACCACACGCTCGTGATGGCCGCCCGCGCGCTGACGGCGGCCGACGCCCTCGACCTCGCCGCGCGCGTGCTGGAGCAGGAGATGGCGGAGGCGCGCGGCCGCGGGGCGGCCTTCGAGCACGCGTTCGCGTCGGTCTTCCGCGCCGACGTGCACCTGCACGCGGGGGAGATCTTCGCCGGCGAGGCGGGCATGCGCACCGCGTACGCGTTCACGAGCGAGCAACCGTGGCCGGTCGGGCTGCAGGCGATCACCGCCAATCTGACCTGGGCGCTGCTGGAGCGCGGCGAGCTGGACGAGGCGGTCGGGCTGCTGGCCGAGACCGCGCTCGACGGCCCGGCGGCCGGCCTGCCGGACACCTACACCTCGGCGATGCTGCTCCACACGCGCGGGCGGCTCGGGCTCGCGCGCGGGCTGGCGGAGGCGGCGGCGATCGACCTGCGCGAGTGCGGGCGGCGACTGGACGACCACGCCGAGACGAACCCGGCGCTGATCCCGTGGCGCTCGGGGCTGGCGCGCGCGCTGCACGCGCTCGGAGACGTCGAAGGCGCCCGCGCGCTGGCGGCCGACGAGCTGGCGCGGGCACGCGGGTTCGCGGCACGCGGCGCGCTCGGCCTGACGCTGCGCGCGGTCGCGCACGTCGGGCCGCCGGAGGACGCGGTCGGGACGCTGCACGAGGCCGTCGACGTGCTGGCGGGCTCGCCGCGCCGGCTCGAGCACGGCCACGCGCTCGCCGACCTCGGCGTCGCGCTGCTGGCGCAAGGGCGTCAGGCGGATGCGCGCACGGCGCTGCGCGGGGCGCTCGAGCTGGCGCACCTGTGCGGCGGCGCCGCGCTCGAGCAGCGCGCGCTCGCCCGCCTGCGCGAGGCGGGCAGCCGTCCCCGCCGCGCGCTGCTGCGCGGACCGGGCGCGCTGACGCCGCGCGAGCGGCAGGTCGTCGAGCTGGCCGCCGCCGGGACGCCCAACCGCGAGATCGCCGACACCCTGTTCGTGACCGTCCGCACGGTCGAGTTCCACCTCGCGCGGGCGTACCGCAAGCTCGAGGTCGCCGGTCGCACGGAGCTGGCCGAGGCGCTCACCCCTCGAGCGTGACGCCGCTCGGCGTCTGCCGCTTCACGCGCATCGCGACGACCAGCGCGGCGAGGCCGAGGAGCACCCATGCGCTCAGCACGAGCCACGGTTGCAGGTGCTGGTCGTGCGGGAAGTAGACGGCCGTCCGCAGCGCCTCGACGGTCGCGCCCGGCGAGAGCCAGCGGCCGACGAACGCGAGCGCTGGCGGCAGCAGCGGCGGCGCGACGGCGCCCCCGCTCGAGGTGTTGCCGATCACGACGAACAGCAGCCACGTCGGCACGAGCGCCCATCTGCCGGTCAGCAGCGTCATCGTCGCGGCGAAGAAGCTGGCGGCGAGCGACTCGAGCGCCAGCAGCGCCCATCTCTCGGGGAACGAACCGCCGAGCGCGTCGAGCAGCGGGCCGGTGACGAGCGTCAGCACGAGCCCGGCACCGAGTGCGATCACGAGCTTGAAGCCGAACCAGGCGCGCAGCGGCAGCCCGGCCGCGTTCGCCCGCAGCTGGAAGGTCGTCAGGAAGCCGAGGATCGTCGCGCCGAGCGTCGTGTAGAAGACGACGAGGCCGTTCGGGTCGGTCTTCGGCAACGGCACCGCGTCGCGGACGAGGATCGGCGTCCCGCGCGCCTCCTGGACCCGCTGCGCCGCCTGCTCGAACACGCGCGCGACGCTCGCGCCGGCCGCGCTCGCGACCAGCAGCCGGGGCGTTCGCTTCGTCAGCACGAGCGCGGCGTAGACCTGCTGCTGCTGGATCGCCGCGCGGGCGGCGGTCTCGGTCGACTCCGGGTGGAAGGCTAAGTCGGTCCCGGCGGCGCGCTCGAGCGCGAGCACGAGCTGCTGGTCGGGACCGCGCCGGATCGAGCCGACGAGCGCAATCGGCACGTCGTGCGGCTGCGGGCGGGCGAGCGCGATCGTGTAGGAGGCGACGAAGAGGCCGCCGAGCAGGATCCCGACGACCGTCACGACGATCGCCGGCCCGTAGGGCGGCTCGCGCGCGGCGGCGATCAGGCGGTGCAGCGGCGCTCCGGCTCGGTCCACGAGAGCGAGATGCCCGCATCGGCGCCCGCCCTGACACCCGGACTTCGCGGCGGCGCGCGCGGGACGTGCTCGACTTCCAGGTCCCGGCCCAGTACGGCCTGCGGCAGACGATCGGCGACACGCTCGGGATCGGAGGGATCCTCCGCGCGCTGCGGACGATCCCGGTCATGCGACGCGCCAGCTCGCCGAGCTGGTCGACGTGCCGTTCGAGGACGTCACCTTCCTCGGCGCGGGCGTCAACCACCAGGCCTTCATCCTGCGCTTCGAGCGCGACGGCGAGGACCTCTACCCCCGCCTCGCCGCGCGCGTGGCCGACGATCCCGAGCTGCGCCGCCGCGTGCGCGTCGCGCTCTACCAGCGGCTCGGCTACTTCCCGACCGAGTCGAGCGAGCACGGCGCCGAGTACGTGCCGTGGTTCCTGCGCGACGACGGGCTGGTCGACCGCCACCGCCTGCTGGTCGGCGACTACATCCAGCGCAGCGAGGAGAACCTCGAGGAGTACGAGCACATCAAGCGACGCCGGCCTGGTGCGGGCGCTGCTCGACGGGCTGGACCCGCGGCAGGCGCTGACGTCGTGCGCGTGCGGAACGCTCTCGACCCGCGCAACCGGTGGCGCAGGTTCACAAGCCACGTACGAAGAGGCGGTCGTGCTCGTGCGATCGTGGAGAGCATGAACACGACTCCACGCACGACGAACCCGGCTCGCGGCTCACGCGAGCGCCGCGCAGGACGGCTCGCATGATCGCCGTCGTCTCCCCCAACCCGTCGATCGACAAGCTGTTCCTCGTCGACGAGGTCCGCCTCGGCGCGATCCATCGCCCGCAGGAGCTGGTCGTGACGCCGGGCGGCAAGGGGCTCAACGTCGCCCGCGCCGCCCGCACGCTCGGCGGCGACGTGCTCGCGATCGCGCTGCTCGCCGGCCATGCCGGCCACTGGATCGCGGACGGCCTGCTGGAGCAGGGTGTGCGCACCGACATCACCTGGGCGACCGGCGAGACGCGCACCTCGCTCTCCGCCGCCGACCCGTCGAGCGGCCGGCCGACCGAGTTCTACGAGCGCGGCGAGATGCCGGGCCCCGACACCTGGGAGGCCTACGTCGCGCGCGTCAGCGCCGGCGCGCAGGGCGCACGCTGGGTCCCGCTCTCCGGCTCGCTGCCGCCGGGCGTCCCAGCGACCGCCTCCGCCGACCTCGTCGAGCGCGCGCGCGCCGCCGGCGCACGGAGCGTCGTCGACCAGCACGGCGCCGCGCTCGCGGCCGCGCTCGCCGCGGCGCCGGACGTGATCAAGGTCAACGCGAACGAGGCGCGCGAGCTGACCGGGCACGCCGAGCCGAGGGCGGCGGTCGCCGCGCTGCACGAGCTGCTCGCCGGCCGCCGCGGGGCGCAGGGCCTGGGCGCGCCGGTGGCGATCGTCACCGGCGGCGAGGACGGCGCCTTCTTGGCCGACCCCGAAGCCACGATCTGGCACGGCACCGTCGACGCCCACGGACCGTTTCCGACCGGCTCGGGGGACTCGTTCCTCGGCGCGCTGCTGGTCGGCCTCGAGGAGACCGGCGAGGACTGGAGCGGCTCCCTCGCGCTCGCGCTCGGGGCGGCGGCCGCGAACGCCGAGCTGGCGGGCGCCGCCCTGTTCGATCCCCGCCGCGCCCGGTCGCTCGCGGAGCAGGCGCGAATCGAGCGGGTGTGACGTTAGGCTGCGGCGCATGAACCGGGCGGAGCGCCTTCGGGGCATCTTGGACCGCCTGTCGGAGAAGGGCACCGTCGACGTCGAGGATCTCGTGCAGAGCCTCGGCGTCTGGCGACGGTTCGGCGCGACCTCGAGACGCTGCTCGAGCAGCGGCTGCTCGAGCGCACGCACGACGGCGCCGTCGCGATCAACGGCCTCTACGAGCTGCCGCTGCGCTACCGCGGCTCGCTCAACGGCGAGGAGAAGCTGCGGATCGCCCGCGCCGCCCTCGAGCACGTCGCCGACGGCGCGACGATCGCGCTGACCGGCGGCACGATCCCGAGGAGCTGAGAGCGATCGCCGCCGCCGGCGTCGAGGTCGAGGTCGACGCGGTCTAGGCGCCCGCGGGCGGCGGGCCGGCGACGTCCCGCTTGGATCTGGCGTCGGGCTCGGCGTCCTTGCGCGCCTCGTCGGCGGCGACCAGACGCGTGAGGAAGTCGCCGATCGTCGCGAGCTCCGTCACGTCGTAGTGCTCGAGCACGGACGCGAGCTGCTCGGCCTGGCCGGCGTAGTGCGGTGCGATCTCGCGGCCGATCCGCTCCTCGTCGAGCGAGACGATCACCCGCCGCCGATCGTTCGGGTCGCGCTCGCGTCGGACGAAGCCGGAGCGCTCGAGCCGGTCGAGGACGCCGGTGACGGTGCCGCTGCTGAGGCCCGAGAGCTGCGCCAGGCGGCCGGGCGTGAGCGAGCCGTTCTGCTGCAGCAGCGTGAGGAACTGGCCATCGCTGATGCCGAGCCCGACGCGATCGGCGACCTGCTGGTTGAAGAGGATCGCGCTCGCGATCAACCGTCGGATGCCGATCATGACGACGTCAGCCGCCTTTGCTCGCTTCTTCGCCTTGGCCATTTCGCTCGGTTCCTCTAGTATCTCGGCAAGCCGAGATACTCGGTTAGCCAAGTTGCTCGTTCTGTCGAGCTAGTCCACGATATCGCCCGGGGAAGGAGCCCCTCCCATGTCGCATTCTGCCGTCTCGCCGGCTCGGCCGGTCGATTCCCCGCGCCCGCATCCGCGCCGCTGGCTCGCCGCGCTGGTCATGATCGTCGCCGCGCTGATGGATCTCGTCGACGCGACGATCGTCAACGTCGCGCTGCCGACCGTCCGCCGCGACCTCAACGCCAGCGCCACGCAGCTCGAATGGCTCGTCTCCGCCTACCTGCTGGCGTTCGCCGCCACGCTGATCCTCGCCGGGCGCCTCGGCGACCTGCTCGGCCGCCGGCGCCTGTTCCTGCTCGGAGTCGCCGGCTTCGGCCTCGCGAGCCTGCTCTGCGGCCTCGCGCAGACGCCGGGCCAGCTGATCGCCGCCCGCGCCCTCGAGGGCGTCGCCGGGGCGACCCTGACGCCGCAGGTGCTCGCGACCTTCCGCACGCTCTTCGAAGGCAAGGAGCGGGGCGCGGCCTTCGGCCTCTACGGCGCCGCCGGCGGCATCGCCTCGGCGGCCGGCCTCGTGCTCGGCGGCGTGCTGACCGACGCCGACCTGTTCGGGTGGGGCTGGCGGACGATCTTCCTCGTGAACGTCCCGGTCGCCGCCGCCGTCCTGGCCGCCGCAGCGGTGCTCGTGCCGGAGTCGCGCGCCCCCGCGGCGCGCCGCCCGGATCTGCTCGGCAGCGCGGTGCTCGCCGGGGCGCTCGTCGCGATCGTCGCGCCGCTGCTCGAGGGCCGGCGGCTCGGCTGGCCGCTGTGGTGCTGGCTGACGATCGCGCTCGGCCTGCTCGCGCTCGCCGGCCTCGGACTGCTCGACGCGCGCCGGCGCCGGGCCGCGCCGCTGCCGACGCGACTGCTCGCGGTGCCGGCGGTCGGCGCCGGCCTGCTCGTGCAGCTCGTGTTCTCGGCCGCGCTGCAGGGCTTCGTGCTCGTCTTCGCGCTGTGGCTCCAGGGCGGCCAGCAGTTCTCGCCGCTGCGAGCGGGGCTGACGACGCTCGCGTTCAGCGTCGGCGCCTTCCTGACCGCCGGGGCGGCGGTGCCGCTCGCGGTGCGCTTCGGGCGGCTCGTGCTGGCCGGCGGCGGCGTGCTGATGGCGGCCGGGATCATCGGCGTCGACATCGCCGCCCACCACGCCGGCGCGCGCGTCGAGCCATGGGCGCTCGTGCCCGGTCTCGTGATCGCCGGCGCCGGCCTCGGGCTGCTCGTCGTGCCGCTCGTCGACGTCGTGCTGTCGGCCATCCCAGCCGACGAGGCGGGCGAGGCATCGGGCGTGTTCAGCACCGCCCAGCAGCTCGGCGGCGCCCTCGGCGTCGCCCTCGTCGGCAGCCTCTTCTTCGGGTACGTCGGCCACGGCTCCACGGCCGCCTTCACGCACGCGGCGCCGTTCGCCGCCGCCGGCTTCGTGGCCTGCGCGCTGCTGTCGCTCGGACTGCCGCGGACCGCGGTGACGGAGGTCGCCTGACGCCCCACGCTCCAGCCGCGCGCGGCGCCGCAGCGCCCGCCCCTCACACGCCCGCGACCACCGCCGCCGTCTGGCGGGCGCCGCAGCGCCCGCTCCTCACACGCCGGCGACCACCGCCGCCGTCTGGCGGGCGCCGACGGCTCGGCAGCGGCACGACGCCGCAGTCGACCTTCGCCATGGGCTGGGAGTTCGGCGCCAGCCGAACTCCCGACCGGCCACGCTAGTGGCGGGCGAGGACGATCACGCAGTTCTGGCCGCCGAACCCGAACGCGTTGGCGATCGCGGTGCGGACCGGGACCTCGCGGGCGACGTTCGGCACGTAGTCGAGGTCGCAGTCGGGATCGGGCGTGTCGAGGTTCGTGGTCGGCGGCACGACGCCGTCGCGCATCGCGAGCAGGCAGACCATCGCCGACAGCGCGCCGGTCGCGCCGATCAGGTGGCCGACCATCGACTTCGGCGAGGAGACCGGGACGCGGGTCGCGTGATCGCCGAAGACCTGGTGGATCGCGCGCGTCTCGAGCCGGTCGTTGATCCGCGTCGCGGTGCCATGCGCGCAGATGTAGTCGACGTCCTCGGGCGCCGTGCCGGTGCGCTCCAGCGCCGTCCGGATCGCGCGCGCGGCATAGCGGCCGGTCGGCTCGGGCGCGCTCATGTGGAACGCGTCGCAGGTCAGGACGCCGCCCGCCAGGCTCCCGTAGACGCGCGCGTCGCGCCTGCGTGCGTGCTCGGCCGACTCGACCACCAGCAGCACCGCGCCCTCGCCGAAGACGAAGCCGTCGCGGTCGGCGTCGAACGGGCGGCTGGCGTGCTCGGGGTCGTCGTTGTTCTGCGAGACGGCGCCCATGTTCGAGAGCCCGGCCAGCATCACCTGCGCGAAGCCGGCGTCGGTGCCGCCGGCGATCACGACGTCGGCCTCGCCGGCGAGGATCAGCCGGCGCGCCTCCAGCAGCGCGGCGTTCCCGCTCGCGCAGGCGAGCGCGCTCGCCGTCACGGGACCGTGGACGCCGAGATCCATCGCGACCTCGCAGGCCGGCATGTTGAGGATCGTCGAGGCGACGTAGTAGGGACTGACGTCCGGGATGCCGCCGTCGCGGAGCGCGTCGACCGCCTGCTGCGTCTCCGGGACGCCGGCGACCGCGCTGTTGACGATCACGCCGATCGAGCCGGCGTTCTCCTCGTCGATCGTCAGACCGGCGTCGGCGACGGCCTCGCGCGCGGCGACGATCGCGAGCTGCGAGAAGCGCGCCGTACGGCGCGTCTTCTTCTTGCCGAGGTGGACCTCGGGGTCGAAGCCGAGCACCTCGCCGGCGATCCGGGTCGGGAAGCCGGAGGCGTCGAAGTGCGTGATCGGCCCGATCCCCGAGCGGCCCGCGACGAGCGCCTCCCAGGTGTCCGGGGCGCTGTTGCCGACCGGCGTGATCGCGCCCATGCCGGTGATGACGACGTCCGTCATGGGCGCTCCAGCAGTCCCGCGCCGGCGTCCTGCGGCGCCTGCGCGCGCAGCTGGTAGTGGATCTTCTTGCCGGTCGCCGTCATCGGCAGCTCCTCGACGAAGCGGTAGGCGCGCGGTCGCTTGTAGGCGGCCAGCATCGCGTGGGCACGGCAGTGGGCGTCGCAGTCGGCGGCGGTCAGCGGCTCGCCCTCGACGGACGCGCGGACGACGTAGGCGACGACGAGCTGCCCCCACTGCGGGTCGGGCAGGCCGACGACGGCGGCGTCGGCGATCCCGGGCAGCTCGTTGAGGATCTCCTCGACCTGGACCGGGTGGACGTTCTCCCCGCCGGAGATGATCATGTCGTCCTTGCGGCCGATGATCGTGACGTACTCGTCCGCGTCCCAGGTCGCGAGGTCGCCGATGTAGAGCCAGCCGTCGCGGAAGCTCCCGGCCTGCTCGTCCGGCTGGTTGACGTAGGCGTAGCCGGACTTGATCGAGCGGACGATCACCTCGCCGATCTCGCTGCCGTCACGGGCGGCGTGGTCGTCGGGCGCGGCCGCGCGGTCCTCGTAGATCCGAACGACGGCGACGTCGTCGTCGGTGCAGGCGCGGCCCGCGCTGCCGGCGTGGTCGGGCAGGTCGCTGGGACGCAGGAAGGTGTTCCAGAATGCCTCGGTCGTGCCGTAGCCGTTGAAGATGCGCGCCGTCAGCAGCTCCTGGTAGCGCAGGCACGCCTCGCGCTCGAGCGGCGCGCCCATCGTGACGATGCCGCGCAGCGTCGCCAGGTCCCGCGGCCGGGCCGCCTGCTGCTCGGCCAGCAGCGCGAGGTTCGTCGGCGCGCCGATCAGGAACGTGAGGCCGTGCTCCTCGACCCAGTCGAGCACGGTCGCGGCGTCGAAGTGGCGCAGCGAGACCGACTCGGCGCCGACGTAGAGGACGGGGTTCGGACCGCCGCTGTAGAGGCCGCCGCGGTGGAACCACGGCGTCATGTTGAGCGTGCGGTCCTCGGGCGAGAGCGGGAAGTGCATGATCACGTCGTGCGCCGAGAGCACCTCGACGACGCTGTTGAGCGAGACGCCCTTCGGCATCCCCGTCGTGCCCGAGGTGTAGAGCCGGGTCGTCTCGTCGTAGACCGTCGAGCCGGCCGGCGGATCGGGCGGCGGATCGGACCCTGCGCCGCCGGCCGCCAGCAGGCTCGCGAAGGCCTCGCCGCCGGGCAGCGGATCGACGCCCTCCTCCTGGGCGTCGACGGCGAGCACGAGCGCCGGGGCGTGGGTCGCCATCGCGAGCGCGGAGCGCGCGGTCGCCGTCAGCGCCACGTCGTAGACGAACGCCGCGGGGCGGCTGTCGTCGAGGATGTAGGCGGTCTCGCCGGGCGAGAGGCGGAAGTTGATCGGCGAGCCGATCGCGCCGATCCGCTGCGCCGCGAGCCACAGCAGAGCGAACTCGGGACCGTTGTAGAGCTGGAAGGCGACGACGTCGCCGGCGACGACGCCGGCCCCCGCGAGGCCGCTCGCGATCCGCTCGACGTCGCGGCCGAGCTCGGCGTAGGTCCAGCGGCGGCCGGTCGCGGGATCGTGCAGCGCCGGGCGCCGCGCGTAGCGGTGCGTATTGCGCGCGAATCCCGCGCGGTAGGTGAAGTGCTGCTCGAAGACGTCGCGGAAGGGCCCCGCGTCGTACGCGTACGGCGCGCCGTCGCTCACGCGCGAGGCTCGGAGGCGGCGGTCGGATCGAGCGCGTACGGCATCCGTCGAAACATATCGCGGAGTTAAACGGCCGGACCCCGACGCGAGGGGCGGATACCCTGTCCAGCGTGCGCAAGCCCCCCACTTGGCCGACCTGGCCGATCGCCGCCGGCTCCCTGATCGTCGGCTTCGCCGTCGCGGACGTCACGGGCGTCCGCGCGCTCGGCGGGATCGTGCTGTTCCTCGCCGCGCTCTGGTGCGGCGTCCGCTGGCGCCGCGAGGTCGGGCTCGGGCGCGCGCTCGGGCTGGTCCTGCTGTACCTCGTCGCGTTCGCGCTCTCGCACGTGCTCGCTCACGCGATCGGCCCGTGGCCGAGCGTCCTGGTCCTGAGCGCGATCGTCGGCGCGGCGGTGTGGGCGTGGGCCGACGCCTGCGCCGTGCGCCCCCGCTCCGTGCGCCCGACCTAGCGCGCCGGTTGGCGGCGGCCGCCGTTCGCCCGCGCGCGCTCAGCCCGGCCGCGCGCCGCCGAAGCGCTCGAGGCCGTCGTCCGGGATCGCGTCCCAGGCCGGCGCCGAGTCGAGCCACTGCCGGTACTGCGGCCGGATGCCGGGGTCGCCGTCGAGCATCCCGAGGCGCACGCCGAGCATCGCGTCGCGCTCGCGGTCGCCGCTGAAGAGCGCACCCCCGCAGGCGCCGCAGAACCACTTCGGCTTGCCGCCCTCGGGGCGCCACACGCGCAGCTGGTGCTCGCCCTGGGTGATCGCGACGGCGTCCGTCGCGACGCGCGCGTTGACCGACGAGCCGCCGCCGGTGCGCCGCTGGCAGCGGGTGCAGTGGCAGTAGCCGGAGCTCTCGAACGGCGCCGTGATCGCCAGGCGCACGGCGCCGCAGGCGCACGCGCCGGTGAGCGGGTGCTCGTGAGAGGGAGCGGACACGGCGCACACGCTAGCGCCGCTCACCG
>JAOPZA010000128.1 GCA_025964325.1 Conexibacter sp. | reverse complement strand
CTCCACGCCGGCCGGCGCCGGCAGGTCGAGCTCGCGCGGGTCGGCCGCGATCCCGTGCTGGCGCAGGAGCCGGCACCAGCGCTGCACCTCGTGCTCGCCGGCGTCCCACGCGGGCCCCTCGAAGCGCTCGCCTCCGCCGCCGGAGCGATCCTCGTGCGCGAACGCGATCAGACGCTCGGGCGCGGTCGCCAGCAGCAGGCGGTGGCTCTGCGGCCCGCTGCCGTGGAGGTTGACGGCGACCGCCGGGCGCCAGGGCAGGGCCACGCGCGCGGCCGGGTCCGGCGCTCCGTCGCGTCCGACCCATGCCGGCAGCGGCTGGAGCCGGTCGACGACGCGCTCGGGCGTCGCCGGCACGCGCCCGGGGTCGGGTCCGATCAGCGCCACGAGCGGCGCGAGCGCGGCCGGGGCGGCGAGCACCCGCTCGTGCCGTGGGAACGCGCGTGCGAGCGCCCGCAGCGCCGGCACCGCGGTCAGCAGGTCGCCCACGCCGAGCGCTCGCAGCGCGAGCAGCCGCTGTCGCGCGGCTACGGCCAGGACGTCTCTCCCGAGGAGCAGACGACCAGTTCGCGCAGCTCCTGCCCGCGGGGACGGGTGAGCGCGAACAGCACCGCGTCGGCGACCTCCTGCGGCGCCAGCAGCGGCGCGTCGGGCGGCGGCTGGTACTGCGGGTCGCGGCCGTCGAAGAAGTGCGTCCGCATCCCGCCTGGGACGAGCAGCGTCACGCCGACGCGGCCGGCCAGCTCGACCGCGAGCGCGCGCGAGAGGCCGACGACGCCGAACTTGCTGGCGCAGTAGGCGCTCGCGTCGCTGAGCGCGCGCAGGCCGAGCGTCGAGGCGACCGTCACGACACGGCCGTTGTCGGCCCGTTCGAGCGCCGGCAAGGCGGCCCGCACGATCGCCGCCGTGCCGACCAGATTGACGGCCACGACGCGCTCCCAGGTCTCCGCCGGGACGTCCTCGAGCCGTCCGCAGGCGTCGATGCCGGCCGCCGTGACGACCGCGTCGAGCCCGTCGTGGCGCTCGATCGCCCGTCCCACCGCGGCCTCGGCGGCGCGCGCGTCGGCGAGGTCGAGCTGCTCGTGGTCGATCCCGCCGGCGGGCGCGTCGAGGTCGAGCACGATCGGCGTGCCGCCGGCCTGCGCGACGGCGTCGGCGACCGCCGCCCCGAGTCCCGAGGCGCCGCCGGTCACGAGCACGCGTCCGAGCGCGAGACGCGCGGCCTCGTGGCTCGTGACGGTCGGTTGGCCCTGCAGTTCAGCTTGCCGCACGAGTCGCAGCCTCCTCGATCAGTCGGGTGGTGGAATGCCCGGCGTGGTGGGGCAGCACGACCGCGCGTCCGCCCCAGCGCTCGAGCACCGTCGCCTCGGGCAGCGGCGCGCCGGCGTAGTCGCCGCCCTTCGCCCACAGCTCGGGGCGCAGGCGGGCGAGGAGCTCCGCCGGCGTGTCCTCGTCGAAGACGACGACGGCGTCGACGCAGGCGAGCGCCGCCAGCACGCCGGCGCGGTCGCGGGCCGGCACGAGCGGCCGCGACGGTCCCTTCAGGCGGCGCACGGACGCGTCCGAGTTGACGCAGACGACGAGGCAGTCGCCGAGCGCCCGCGCCGCCTCGAGCGTGCGGACGTGGCCGGCGTGCAGGAGGTCGAAGCAGCCGCCGGTGGCGACCGCGACGCCGCCGCGCTCGCGGGTGGCGGCGATCGTCGCGCGGGCGTGGGCGAGGGCGTCGTGCGGCGCCTCGGCGACGGTGCCGCCGCCGTCGCCGTCGCCGCTCGCTCCTCCGGCGCCGCGCCCGCGGGTCGCGAAGCCGGCCGCGCCGCCTTCCGCGACGAAGCGGCTGGCGGCCGCGACGGCGTCGAGGACGGCGTCCGCGGCGCCCGCGCCCTCGGCCAGCCGGACGGCCGCCCGCGCCGCGAAGCGGTCGCCGGCGCCGCAGGCGTCGCTGTCGCCGGCGACGACCTCGACCGCGGGGATCGCGATCGGCGGTGCGCCGTCGGGTCCCTGCAGCAGGGCGCCGAGCGCGCCGCGCGTGACGCAGACGTGCCGCGCGCCCCAGCGCTCGCGCAGCTGCGCGGCACGGCCGGCGACGGCGCGCAGGTCGCTGCCGCCGATCCCGGATGCGAAGCGGGCCGCCTCGGCCGTGTTCGGCGTCGCGAGTGCGACGCCGGCAACGGGCGCGCTGCCGCGCGGATGCGGATCCCATGCGATCGGGACCTGCTTCTCGGCGCGTTCGGCGAGCGCCGCCCGGATGCCGGCGTCCGCGGCCACGCCGCGCCCGTAGTCGGCGACCAGGATCGCCGACGCCCAGCCGATCGCGGCGCGGGCGGCGGCGCTCGCGTGCCCGACGGCGCCGATCCCGCCGCCGCGCGCGCCACCGCGGTCGATCCGCATCAGCGCCCGGGTGCCGGCCCGCAGCCGCACCTTCTCCGGCGTCGCGCCCGCCAGCCCGAGGTCGACCAGCTCGACGCCGTGCGCGGCCAACAGCTCGGCCAGCAGCGCGCCGCCCTCGTCGACCGCGAGCGCGGTCACGAGCGTCACCTCGCGCCCGTCGGCGGCGGCGAGCGCCGCCGCCAGCCCGGCGCCGCCGGGACGCGCGTGGGCGACCAGCTCGTCGAGCACGGGCACGGGCGCGTCGGGGCAGAGCCGCTCGACGACGCCCTCGACGTCGCGGTCGAGCAGCGCGTCGCCGATCACGACCAGCGGACCGCTCATCGCGCCACCTGCCGTTGCGGGCGCACGCGGTTCAGCGTGCGCGGGGAGCCGTGGCCGCTGCGCCGCTCCGGGCCGCGCTCCGGCGCGCGCAACGCGAGCTCGCGATCGATCGCGCCGCACAGCATGTGCAGCGCGACGAGGTGGAGCTCCTGCGTCGTCGCCGTGCTCGCGCCGCCGAGGCGCAGCGCGTCGTCGCAGGCGTCGGCGAGCGGGTTGGGCGGTCCGCCCGTCAGCGCCCACGTCGTCATCCCGAGCTCGTTCGCCTCCTCGACCGCGCGCACGACGTTCGGGCTGCGTCCCGAGGTGCTGAGGGCGATCAGCACGTCGCCGGGCCGGCCGTGCGCGCGCACCTGGCGCGCGAACGCCTCCTCCGGCCCGTAGTCGTTGGCGATCGCCGTCAGGCTCGAGGTGTCGCCGTGCAGGCAGATCGCCGACAGCGGCGCGCGCTCGGTCTGGTAGCGGCCGACGAGCTCGGCCGTCAGGTGCTGCGCCTCGGCGGCGCTGCCGCCGTTGCCGACCGCCAGCAGCCGGCCGCCCGCGAGCAGCCGGTCCGCGAGCCGCTCGCCCCAGCCCTCGACCGTGTCGAGCTGCTCCTCGAGACCGGCGATCGCGTCGCTCAGCGCGGCGAGGTGCTCGCGCGCGCTCGGCACGAGCCGGTAGGCGGCCGCGCGGCCGCCCGTGATGCGGCGGGCCGGGCGCGCCGTTCCGCGCCGCGCGGCGACGCGCGCGTAGACGTCGAGCGTCGCCGCGGCGACGCGTGGCCAGCCGTAGAGCCGCTGGGCGCGCGCCACGCCGGCCTCGCCGTAGACCGCCCGCCGGGCCTCGTCGCCGAGCAGCGAGGCAAGCGCCTCGGCGAGCCGCTCGGGGTCGCGTGGCGGCACGTGGATGCCGGTCGTACCGTCGACGACGGTGTCGATCATGCCGCCGACGGCCGAGGCGACGACGGGCGTGCCGCACGCCATCGCCTCGAGCGGGACGATCCCGAACGGCTCGTACCACGGCACGCACACGACGGCGTCGGCCGAGCGCAGCAGCGCGGCGACCTCCGCGCGCCCGAGCCGCCCGCGCAGGTCGACGCGGTCCGCGACGCCCAGCGTTCTGGCCAGCTCGTGCAGCCGTCGCGCCTCCGGGTCGCGGTCGAGCTCGGCGCGCGCCGGGCCGCCGGCGACGACGAGCTCGACGCCCGGCACCCCGGGGAGGGCGGAGATCGCGTTGCCGACGCCCTTGCGCTCGACGAGACGTCCGAGGCAGACGAGCCGCTGCAGTCCGGGCCGGCGGCGGGCGCGGCGGCCGTCGACGCGGAAGAGGTCGAGGTCGACGCCGCACGGGATCACCGTCAGCCGACCACGCGTGCCGCCGAGCCGTACCAGCTCGAAGACCTCGTCGGTGCAGGTCGCGACGACATGGTCGGCGTGCTGCAGGATGTCGCGCTCGATCGCGAGCCGCTGCGGTGGGCTCGTGTCCTTGTCACCCTGGTAGCGGCGCTTCACGACGCCGAGCGCGTGGAACGTGTGGACGACCGGTATCCCGAGCGCGCGGGCGGCGCGCAGGGCCGCGTAGCCCGACATCCAGAAGTGGGCGTGGACGACGTCGGGCCGGTCCTCCCGCCAGCGCGCGACGAGCTCCTCGGCGAACGCGTCCATATGCGGCAGCAGGGCGTCCTTCGGCAGCATCGCGGGCGGTCCCGCGTCGACATGGTCGACGGTCGCGCCGGCTGCCAGGGTGACGTGCCGCGGCAGCCCCGGGTCGTCGCGCCGCGTGTGCACGACGACGCTCGCCCCCTGGCGTGCCATCGCCGTCGCGAGTGCGGCGACGTGGACGTTCTGGCCGCCTGCGTCGACGCCGCCGAGCGCGGCGAGCGGGCTCGCGTGCTCGGACACCATGGCGATTCTCATCGCGACACCTCCTCCAACAGCAGGTCCCAATCGGCCAGGAAGCGGTCGAGGCCGTAGCGCGCGACCGCGGCGGCGCGGGCGGTGCGACCGTCGGCGCGCGCCCGCTCCGGCTCGGCGACGTAGGCGCGCACGGCGTCGGCGAGCACGTCGACGCGCGTCGAGAGCACGCCCGCGCCGGCCGGCACCGCTTCGGGGGCCTCGGTCGTGGCGAGTGCGACGACCGGCATCCCGAGCTGCATCGCCTCGATCAGCGAGAGCCCGAGCGAGGTCCAGCGGATCGGGTGCAGGTAGACGCGGCGGCGCGCGAGCTCGTCGTGCAGCCGCTCCTGCGGGACGTCCTCGATGCCGCCGAGCGCCGCCGCGTCGATCCCGAAGAGGTCGAGCGGCGCCGCCCGCTGGAGGCGCTCGAGCAGGTCGGTGCCGGTCACGCGCTGGCGCCGTGCCGCCTCGTTGATGACGACCGCGGAGCGCGGCAGCTCGCCGCTGTAGCGATAGCCGGGGTCGACGATGCCGTGCTCGATCACGCGCGTCGGCGTCCCGCCCGCGTCCCAGAAGAGCGCGTTGAAGTGCGTCACGTGCACGAGCGTCAGGTCGGGCCGGTCCGCGGCGGGGTGCCGCATCTCGGCGACGCGTCCCTGCGGCGCGTTGTGCTCGAGGTAGACGGCCGGCACGTCGCGACCCGGGCGGCGGCCGCCGAGCCAGGCGGCGGCGAGCCGCTCGAGCTCATGCGGGCGCTGGAGGATCACGACGTCGACCTCGTCGGCGCGGTCGGCCGCCTCCTCGGGGCCGACCTCGACCGCGTTCTCCGGCCACGCCCACGTCTGCGCGCGCCCGCGCCCGTCCGGACCGCGATCGGGACGCACGGGGAGGAGGTAGCGGTGCGGGCCCTGGACGAAGGCCGTCGTCCACGAGCCGTGCACGTGCCAGAGCAGGACGTTCACGCCAACACCGCCGATCGGCGAGCTGGACCTCCCGCGGCCGGCGCGAGGCGCTCGACCGCGTCGAGGACCGCGTCGAGCGGGAGCGCGTCGATGCAGGGATGACCGGCGACCGGACAGGTCCGCTCGCGGCAGCCGGCGCACGGCACGTCGATCGACAGCAGCTCGTGCGGGACCTGCCACGGGCGCCAGCGGACGGGCGGCACCGTGGGCGCGAACAGCGAGACGACGGGCGTCCCGACGGCGGCCGCGAGATGGGCGGGACCGGTGTTGCCGACGACGATCGCGTCCGCGCCGGCGAGCACGCCGGCCAGCTCGGCGAAGCTCGTCGTCCCGCCGAGATCGCGCACCGCGCCGCCGTCCTCGCCGGCCGGCGCAGCGGCCACGAACGCCGTCAGCTCGCGTTCGCCGGGAGCGCCGGTGACGGCGACGCGGCGTCCCTGCGCGACGAGTGCGGCGACCAGCTCCGCGCAGCGCTCCGGTGCCCAGGCGCGGGCCGGGACCGAGGCGCCGGGGTGCATGACGAGGTACGGCCGGCCGGCCGCGAACGGTGGCTCCGGGTCGCCGCGCCGCACCCGCAGCCGCCCGTCATCGCCCGGCGGCAGCGCGTAGCCGCACGCGTCCACGAGGTCGAGCGCGCGCTCGACCTCGTGCACGTCGTCGTCGATCGCATGGCGCACGTCGAGCAGCGTGCCGGGGAAGTCGACGCTCGTCGCGCCGATGAGCGGGACGCCCGCGAGCCGCAGGATCAGCGCGAGCGGCAGCGGGCTCTGGTGGAAGGAGCCGAAGACGATCGCCTCCTCCGGGGCGAGCGCGCGCAGCCGCTCCACCAACGCGAGCGTCGGCGCCGGGTCGAACGGCACCGGATCGGGGTCGATCCACTCGGCGCGGTGGACGATCACGTCGTCGACGCCGGGCAGCAGCGCCGCCGCGGCCGCGCCGCGCGGGCCGCAGAGCAGCGTGACGCGGTCGGCGGCGGCCGCGACCGCACGGATCGCCGGACCCGTCAGCAGCACGTCGCCGTCGTTGTCGAGGCGCGCGAGCAGCACGTGGCGGCTCATCGCGCCCCCTCCAGCAGCAGCCGCACGGCGGACGCGAGGTCGGGAGCGACCTCCTCAGCGCTCGCGATCTCCTCGCTCCGGGTCGCCGCGGTCGGCACCAGCACGCCGCGCGCGCCCGCGGCCCGCGCTGCCTCGATGTCGGCGCCGATGTCGCCGATCAGCGCACAGCGCGCCGGGTCGACGCGCAGTTGCCGCGCCGCCTCGAGCACGAGACCGGGGGCCGGCTTGCGGCAGCCGCAGCCTTCCCCGGCATCGTGCGGGCAGACGACCCACGGCCCCAGCGGCCCCAGCAGCTCGTCGACGCGGCGGTTGACGGCGGCGACCTGCTCAGCTCGCAGCAACCCGCGGGCGATCCCGCTCTGGTTCGAGACGACGGCCATGGGAACGCCCGCCGCGCGCAGCGAGGCGAGCGCCTCGGCGGCGCCCGGCATCGGCCGCACGCGGGCGGGATCGCCGTTGTACGGGACGTCGACGACGAGCGTGCCGTCGCGGTCGAAGAGCACGGCGGCGGGACGGTCAGCAGCGCGAGCCGCCGCTCGGCGGACACCCCCGGCGCGCACGCGGCCGGCGATTCGCCAGCCGCTGGCGGCGAACGGCAGCGCCGCGCTCGTCAGCAGCATCGTCGCGATCTCGTCGGGGGTGCGCGGGCCTGCTGCGATGCGGGTGCCGGCCAGCTCGGCGGTTCCGGCGAGCCACGCGGTGCCGGCGACCGCGGCGGCGCGCGGGCGACGCGCGGCGGCGAGCACGG
>JAOPZA010000116.1 GCA_025964325.1 Conexibacter sp. | reverse complement strand
GCACGCGCGTCATCGTCTCGCCATGGAGCTCGGCGACCAGCTCGACGTGACGAATCCGCCCATCCGTCCCTCGCGGCGCGATCTGGGCGGGCGGCGCGCGTCAGCGCTGACCGGCGGCGGGACCGAGGGCAACGAGCAGCTGACGAGCCTCACCGCCGTCGCGCTCCTGCTCCTGCTGATCACGGAGGGCGTCACGATCCTGTTCCTCGGCCCGCTGCTCGCGGTCCATCTGTTCGTCGGCCTCGTGCTGATCCCGCCCGTCGCGGTCAAGCTCGCCAGCACCGGCTACCGCTTCGCGCGGTACTACACCGGCAATGCCGCCTACCACGCGAAGGGACCGCCGGCGATCGTGCTGCGTGCCGTCGCGCCGGTGCTGGTTCTGAGCACCATCGTCGTGCTGGCGAGCGGCGTGGTGCTGCTGCTCGCAGGACCGAGCGAGCGCGGCACCGTGCTGCCGATCCACAAGGTCAGCTTCATCGTGTGGGGAGCGTTCTTCGCCGTCCACGTCCTCGGCCATCTGCCGCGACTCCCTCGCGTCCTGCGATCGGACTACGGCTTCCAGGCGCACGGCACGCCCGGACGCGCCGGACGCCAGCTGGCCATCCTCGTCGCCGTTCTCGCCGGCGTGGGGCTCGCGATGCTGCTGCTGGGCGAGTTCCCTCAATGGACGCGCGACTGAACAGCGCGCGAGGGCGAATGCGAGCCCGCTCCGCCTCACGCGGAGCGGGAGCACTCGGCGAACATGCGCCGACCGGTTCTAGTGTCCCGATTCGTACGTTCGGGCACAGTTTGCGCGGGCTCCAGGTGCATGCGGGCGCGCGGAAACCGTCACCGAACTTCGGAATCGGGACACTAGGCGGCCGGCGGCTGTTCCACCACGACGACGGTGTTGCCGTCCGGGTCGCGCAGCATGAACATCAGGGGAGCGCCGGACGGACGCCCCGGCTCGGGGTCGAGATCGACGCCGCCGATCGCGCGCAGCCGCGCGTGCTCGCCCAGGACGTCGGCGGTCTCGACGCCGATCGTGCTTCCTCCGGGCTTGTCGTACATCGGCGGGTTGAGCGCCAAACGGGCGGCGGAGCCGGGCGGCGCAACCTCCAGCCAGCGCATCTCACCGTTCTCGCCGAAGCGGGCGTCGCTGCGCACCTCGAAGCCGAGCTTCTCCGTGTAGAACGCGAGCGCCGCGTCCTGGTCGGCAACGGTGAACATCGCGACACCGATGGTCGAGACCGTCGTGGGGACCTGCGTGGGATCGTTCATGCCCTTCAGACGATGGGCGAGACCGAAACTCATCGGTCGGGCGTCGTCCTTCCCTCCGCTGCGGCCCGGCTGTGGCCGCTTGAACGTCTGCGTCACGCGGCGCGTCTGCGTGTCGACGATCGAGACGCTGTCGTCGTTCGAGTTCGCGACCAGCAGCGTCGTGCCGTTCGGGCACAGCGCGGTCGGCTGCAGGCCGACGGGGATCGTGGAGGGATAAAGCGGCGCGAGGTCGCGCCGCGCCGCGCGCGCCTACTCGACGACCGGCGGCTCGAGCAGCGACGCGTTGATGTGGTCCGACAGCGCGATCGCCGCGGCCCGCTCTGCGGCCAGTCTCTGCTGATCGTCGTGGGCGTCGAGGAGCGCCGCGGCGTAGGTGGTGGAGGCCGCCTCCCAGAGCTCGCGGAGACGGTCGGTCTCGAGCCGCGCCTGACGGCGCATCGTCTCGACCGTCGCGGCGATGTCCTCGACCGGCGCGTCGGCATCGTAGGTCGTCGCGGCGTCCGTCTTGCGCACGAACGTGAACGTGTGCTGCGGGGTGAGCACCGGTTGGTGGAGGACGCGTTCGATCCGCGTCGAGGCGTCGTCCAGCACGCTCGTCGTGACGCTGAAGCGCGGATACGGCCCAAGCGTCGTGAGCCAGCTCCGCCTGCGTTCTTCGACCGCGCGCTCCTGACGATCGTCGATCGTCAGGCCGATGTACTCGGCGACGTGAACCCATCCCCAGTGCGTGCTCGCGAGGAGAACGCCGATCGCGGCGACGACACCGTCGAAGGCGCCCCCGCCATGGAACAGGAGCTGCCAGCCGCCATAGAGCGCGAGTGCCACGCCGCCGATCAGGGTGATGCCGGTGAGGAGCGAGCCCGCGGCGACGAGCCGGTCGTGCTGTCGCGTCGAGATCGCCGGCTCGCGATGCTGCTCGGCGGCGGGCAGGTTCGCGAGGTCCTGGTCCAGCAGCCGCGGGTCGGCTGGGACCCCGAGGAACGCCAGCATCCCTTGGGCTCCGTCAGCCATCGTTCGAGTCCTCGCCGCCGGGCGCTAGGACTGAGCCGCCTCCGTCGATGCGAGCGTCTGCCGCGACCGGGCAGGCGTGCCGGCTACGCCGTTGCGGCCGCCCTTCGCGGCGTCCGCGGCGAGGTTGCCGGTCAGCATGCCCTCCTGGACCTGGTCCATCAGGGAGCCGACCGAGGCGGGTGAATGGGGCAGCAGGAGCGTGGTCATGTTGCCGTGCTCCCCGACCGACCGGATCGTGTCCATGTACTGCGTCAGAGCGACGAGTCCCATCGCCTCCTTCGCGTCGATGCCGCCCTCGCCGGCGATCAGCGCGAGCGAGTCCTTGAGGCCCTGGGCGATCGCCTTGCGCTCGGCCGCGACACCCTCGCCGTGGAGGCGCATCGACGCCGACTCGGCCTCGGCCTTCTTGATCCGCAGGGTCTTGTCGCCCTCGCCCTGCGCGGTCGCTGCCTCCTGGTTGCGACGCGCGGCGTTGATGTTGTTCATCGCGTCCTTGACCCGCTGGTCAGGTTCGATGTTCGTGATCAGCGCCTTGATGATCTCGTAGCCGTAGTCCGCCATCTGCGTCTGGAGCGTGTCCTGGATGTGCTTGGCGATCGTGTCCGCGTCGGCGTAGGCCTCGTCGAGGTCCATCGTCGGGATGTGCGAGCGCACCACGTCGAACGCGTAGGACGTCATCTGCACCTCCGGGTCGTCGAGCTTGTAGAAGGCGTCCTTGACCTTCTCCTCGGTCGCGCCGACCATGTACTGGATCGCGAGCTTGACGACCACGAAGACGTTGTCTCTGGTCTTCGTCTCGATGTCGGCGTCCAACTGCTCGACCTGCAGGCTCATGCGCCCCGCGACCTTCTCGACGAACGGCGACTTGCGCTGAAGCCCCGGCCCGGCGACGCGGACGAACTTGCCGAAGCGCTCGACGATGGCACGTTCCTGCTGCTCCACGGTGAAGAAGAAGAGAGGCATGAGGGGGTCCTTTCAGATGGCCGCGATCAGCCGAGGTCGCTCCTGGGAGCGAAGGAGACGGGAGGATCGGCGCGACAGGGAGAGCTGGCGTTTCCGACCCGACCGATCTGTGCCGCGATGGGCATGCATCGAGCTTAGACCTGTTCGGTCTGATCTTGGTAAAGCGCTGCGAGGGCGCGGATCGGGACGCGCCGACCCGCGCGAACCGCGCCGCTTCATCCCCGACGCTCGTGCCCGTGCGCGCCGCTGTCCTGCCGGTGGTCCGCGGTGGACGTCCGTCCTAGGCGCGGATGTCGACCGCGACCGTGTAGGTCTCGACCGACGTGCGCTTCCCGACGTCGTCGCCGCTGGGGCTCATCGCGTTCAGCGCCTGGTCGCCCTGGCGCAGATCGTCCTCGGTCTCGAACAGCGAGACGGCGAGGCTGCGGCCAGTGTCCGGGTCGATCAGCATCAGGAAGCCCGTCGCGGGGACGCCCTCGGGCGGTCCGGATGCCGCGTTGGCGTTGATCTCCTCGGCGGAGCGCCGGAGTGCTTCGCCGTCCGCGCCTTCCCATCGGGCCACGCGCGCGTACATCGACTGCCTCCTCTGCTCGACAGGATGCGACGTTACGCCGGATTTCGGTCCGGGTCAAGCCGCCGAGTCGCGCGTGTAGACCAGGTCGAAGTCGTGCCGCCAGTCCGACCCGTCGTCTGCTCTTTCCCAGGCGCCGGCGATCGTGTCGCCGTCGTCGCTGAAGGTCCCGACGAACCGCTGCGAGAAGTCCGGCGGCTCGGCGTGCCGCAGGAGCGTCCAGACCCCGTCGCGCAGCGTCATCGAGTACCGGCGAACGACGCCGCGCGAGTCGAAGTAGTGCTGGAGGAACCCACCGCCGGGCTCAAGCCCGATCATGGCGATGAGATCGGGGGCGACGGGGTCCGCGACCTCTGCACGCTGGACGAGGAACCGCCCACCCAGCGCCCATTCGAAGAGCGTCCTCCCGCGCACGTCGCTCGGTCCCGCGTTCGGGAAGACCGCCTCGACGCTCCAGGCGCCGACCAGTGGGTCGAGCGCCGCCAGCTCAGCAATCGATCGGTCAGGCATCGCCGTCCTCCTCGTCTCGTGAACATCGGCGAACGTACGCGCCGATGCGGATCTCGTCCGTCGGGTCCTGCACGGAAGACCGCCGGACACGGCGGAACTCATCGCTCCGGACCTCCTCCGATGAGTTTCCGGTGAGCGCCCGGTCTACCTCCCCAGAGCCATCCACCCCAGCAGGAGGAAGTCATGCCCTCGCAGTCCCGTCTCATCTTCGTGAACATCCCAGTCAAGGACCTGGCCACGTCGACCGCGTTCTTCCGGACGCTCGGCTTCTCCTTCGACGAGAAGTTCACCGACGAGTCGTGCGCGTGCATGGTCGTCAGCGACCAGGCCTACGTGATGCTGCTGGTCGAGTCGCGCTTCGCCGACTTCACGACGAAGCCGGTCGCCGACGCGCGGAGCAGCACCGAGGCGATCCTCTGCGTCTCGGCGGAGAGCCGCGACGCGGTCGACACCTTCGCCGACGCGGCGCTGGGCGCCGGGGGATCGCCCGCCGGCGAGCCCCAGGATCACGGCTTCATGTACGGGCGCAGCTTCAACGACCTCGACGGGCACCTCTGGGAGGTCATGTGGATGAGCCCGCAGGCGGTGGAGCAGGGCCCGGCCGACATGGCGCAGACCGCCTGATGGATCGCGATCGCAACCGGCGCCGCGCGGCGCTCCCGGCGGCTGCCTGCGGGCGATCCGGGAGCCTGCGCGGCGTCGGTGTCGCGCTCAGAGTCGGTCCTCCGCTCGCGTTTGGTGATCGCTCCGCGCTCCCCACCACATGCGCCCGCTGACGAACGGGCGACGGCGACGTACGATGCGATCTGATCCACGACCGAGGAGTACGGCATGGCGACGACCGCACAGCTCATCACTGGAACCGACTTCGTCGGGGTCCACACGCACGACCTCGAGCGGGCGGCCGCGTTCTACGGC
This sequence comes from Conexibacter sp., assembly GCA_025964325.1. GTDB lineage: Bacteria > Actinomycetota > Thermoleophilia > Solirubrobacterales > Solirubrobacteraceae > Conexibacter. The sequence continues at coordinate 4,854 of JAOPZA010000116.1, read as the reverse complement.
ACGACGCTCGGGCTGCCGCGCTCGGCGTACCACCCGGAACGGCACTTCGCCGAGTTCGAGACCGGCAACCTGACGCTCAGCGTGCTGGACGCCGAGGGGATGGGCCTCGAGCACGCCGTCAGTCGCAGCGGCATCGCCCTGCACGTCGACGACGTCCCCGCCGCACGCGCGACGCTGGAGGCCCGCGGCGTCGAGTTCGCCGGCGAGACGTTCGACACCGGCGTCTGCCACATGGCGTTCTTCGCCGATCCCGACGGCAATGCGCTGATGCTCCACCACCGCTACGCGCCGCGGACGAGCGAGGCGTAGCGCGGCCGCTCAGCCCTCGAGCGCGGCCGACGTCTCGAGCCAGGCGGTCTCGAGCCGGTCGCGCTCGGCGGCCACGTCGCCCAGCTGCGCGTTCAGCTCTCGCAGGCGGACGTGGTCGGTCGCGCTCGCGGCCATCTCGTCGTGCAGCGCCGCCTCGCGGCCGTCGAGTCTCTCGAGCGCGCGCTCGAGCCGCTGGACCTCCTTGCGCGCGGAGCGCAGCACCGCTCCAGCCCGCGCGTTCGCCTGCGCGGGCTGCCCACGCCGCGGCGACGCAGCCGCCCGCGCCGACGCGCCTGCGCGCGGGCCTGCGGTCACACCCGCCGCCGCGCCCGCGCGCAGCTCGACGTACTGCTCGATCCCGCCGGGCAGGTGGCGGACCCCGCCGTCGCCCATCAGCCCGTAGACGTCGTCGCAGACGCGCTCGACGAAGTAGCGGTCGTGGCTGACGACCACGAGCGTGCCCGGCCAGCCGTCGAGCAGATCCTCGAGCGCCGTCAGCGTGTCGATGTCGAGGTCGTTCGTCGGCTCGTCCAGCAGCAGCACGTTCGGCTCCTCCATCAGCAGCCGCATCAGCTGCAGCCGACGGCGCTCGCCGCCCGAGAGGTCTCTCACGAAGGTCCGCGCCTTGTCGCCGCGGAAGCCGAAGCGGTCGCACAGCATCCCGGCGGTCAGCTCCTGCCCGTCGCCGAGCCGGATCCGCCCGCGCACCTGCTCGAGCGACTCGAGCACGCGCAGGTGGCCGGGGATCTCGACCGTGTCCTGCGAGAGGTGCGCGAGCTTGACGGTCGCGCCGCGCTCCACCACGCCGGCGGTCGGCTGCAGCTCGCCGGCGAGCAGGTTCACGAGCGTCGTCTTGCCCGCGCCGTTGATGCCGACGAGCGCGACGCGGTCGCCGGGGCCGAGGCGCCAGGTCGCGTCGCTCAGCAGCGTCTTGTCGCCGAACGCGAGCGAGACGTCGACGGCGTCCAGCACCTTGTCGCCGAGCCGCGCGCTCGCGAACCGCAGCAGCTCGACGCTGTCGCGTGCCGCGGGCTCGTCGGCGATCAGCGCGTTGGCGGCCTCGATGCGGAACTTCGGCTTGGCCGTGCGCGCCGGAGGCCCGCGCCGCAGCCATGCCAGCTCCTTGCGCATCAGCTGCTGGCGCCGGTCCTCGCGCGCCGACGCCTGGCGGTCGCGCTCCGCGCGCGCGAGCACGTAGGCCGCGTAGCCGCCGTCGTACTGGTGGATCGCGCCGTCGGCGACCTCCCAGGTGGCGGTGCAGACGGCGTCGAGGAACCAGCGGTCGTGGGTGACGACGACGAGTGACCCGCGCCGCGTCGCCAGATGGCGGGCGAGCCAGTCGACGCCCTCGACGTCGAGGTGGTTGGTCGGCTCGTCGAGCAGCAGCAGGTCGGGGCTGTCGAGCAGCAGCTGCGCGAGCGCGACGCGCCGGCGCTCGCCGCCCGACAGCGGCGCGATCGCGCTGTCGAGGCCGTTCGGGAAGCGGCGCAGCTCGACGCCGCCGAGCAGGCCGTCGAGGACGGCGCGGAAGCGGGGGTCGGCGGCCCACTCGTGATCGGCGCGCCCGCCGACGAGCTGGTCGCGGATCGTCTTCTCGGCGTCGAGCTCGTCGCCCTGGCCGATCATCGCGAGGTCGAGGTCGCCGACGCGCGTCACGAGCCCGGCGTCCGGTGTCTCGAGGCCGGCGATCAGGCGCAGCAGCGTCGACTTGCCGTCGCCGTTGCGCCCGACGATCCCGATCCGGTCGCCGGCCGAGACGCCGAGCGTGATGTCGCGCAGCACCGAGCGGCTGCCGTAGCCCTTCTCGACCGACTTGAGGTTGACGAGGTTGCGGGGAGCGGCGGCCACGTCAGGCGGGATCGCGGGCACGCCGCACGATGCGCACCTCGACGCGCGCGGGGCGCGTCGGCGAGGCGAGCGAGAGGAAGTCGCGCACGGTCGCGCGGTGCCGGCAGAAGGGACAGGCGAGCGGGTCCGCCGGCGAGGCGGCGCGCGGGCCGAGCGCGACCGGTCCGTCGCAGCTCGGGCAGGCGAGCGTCCCGCTCGCGAGGCGCGAGGACTGCTCGCTGCGCCGCTCCTCCTGCGGGCCGGCGACGCCGGCGGCCGGCTGCGAGCGGATCGGGTCGGACCCGTCGATGCCACGGCTGAAGCTCATGCGACGAGTCTAGGCGCGCGAGCCGAGTCGCGGCCGGGCTCGGAGCTGGGGTCGGGGCCGGGCGCCCGCGCGGGGCGCCCGGCCGTGGACGGCTGCCTCAGCAGCCCGACTTGTAGATCGCCGCCTGGCTGGCGGGATCGGAGAGGTTGTCTCTCGTGATCGTGGTGAAGCCGGTCGTGATTCTGGGCTTCGTCGTGGTGCCCTTGAGCGCGGCGACCGCCTGGTCGATGCCGTCTCTGCCGATCGCGGCCGGATCCTGGGCGATCAGCGCCTGGACCGTGCCCGCTCTGAGGTCCTCGACGTTCTTCGGGCCGGCGTCGAACGTGACGACTCTGACGCCTCTCTTGCCCGCTTCGCGCAGCCCGGAGGCGACGCCCTCGGCGGCGAGGATGTTGGTGGCGAAGATCGCCTTCAGGTCGGGATCCTTCGCCAGCATCGACTTCGTGATCGAGGCCGCTCTGGCCGGGTCGTCGTCGTCGAACTGCTCGCCGACGAAGCTGAGGCCGGGGGACGCTCTGAGGCCGTCCTTGAAGCCCTGGCTGCGCTGGTCGGTCGTCGAGATGCCGGGCTTGACGTTGACGATCGCGACCTTGCCCGAGCCGCCCACCAGTCTGCTGATCGCCGCGGCCGCCTGTCTGCCGCCGGCGACGTTGTCCGACGAGATCTGCGAGACCGCGACGGCGGGCTGGTCGAGCGTCGTGTCGACGAGCACGATCTTCGAGCCGCCGGAGCTCAGCTGCTGGATCGGCGCGAACATCGCCTTCGAGTCGGTCGGGGCGATCAGCACCGCGTCCGGCTTCTTCGCCGCGACCGCGTTGACGATCGGCGTCTGGAGGCTCGGATCGAACTGGTCGGGCCCCTGGATGTTCAGGTTGACGCCCTGTCTGCTCGCCTCCGCCTGCGCCCCGCAGCCCATCGTGACGTAGAACTCGTCGCCCTTGACGCCGGTGATCAGCGTCATGTCGTAGGACTTGCCGCCTCCGGAGCTCGCGGCGGTCGACGCGCCGCCCGTCGAGCTCTTGTCGTTGCTGCTGCTGCCGCACCCGGCCGCAAGGCCGCCGACTGCCAGGACGGCGGCCGCTCCGAGTGCCGGACCCTTGGTCCATCGCATGCTGCTCTCCTCCTGTTGAGCGGTTGCTACTTCCGACTGATCCGGCCGCGCCGGAGCTGGTCGAAGAAGACGGCCGCGATCAGCACCGCGCCGACCGCGACCTGCTGCCAGAACGGCTGCACGCCGACGATCACGAAGCCGTTCTGCAGCACGGCCGGGATGAAGACGCCGATGACGGTCCCGATGACGGTCCCGATGCCGCCGAAGAGGCTGGTGCCGCCGATCACGACCGCGGCGATCGCGTTGAGGTTGTCGGTGCCGTGGCCGCCGACGGTCGTCGTGCCGAAGCGGGCGAGCGAGAGGTAGCCGGCGAGGCCCGCCAGCAGTCCCGCGAGCCCGTAGACCTTGATCAGGTGCCGCGGGACGGAGATGCCGGCGCGCCGCACCGCCTCCGCGTTCGAGCCGATCGCATACGTGTAGCGCCCGAAGCGCGTCAGCGCGAGCGCGACGCCGCCGACGAGCGCGACCGCGAAGGCGACCACCACGAGCCACGGGATCTGCCCGAACAGGCGGCCGGTGCCGACGTCGGTCACGAGCTTGTACGGGACCGAGCGCTCGTCGACGCCGCCCGTGATCAGCAGGGCGGCGCCCATCGACATGCCGAGCGTGCCGAGCGTGACGATCAGCGCCGGGATCCGCGCGACGGCGACCAGCAGGCCGTTCAGCGCTCCCCACGCGAAGCCGCTGGCGAGGCAGACGGCGAGCCCGACGAGCAGGACGCCCCAGTCGTTGCCGCCCATCCCGTTCATCGCTCTGGCTCCGACGACGCCGCTGAAGACGAGGACGCCGCCGACCGAGAGGTCGATCCCGGCCGTGATGATCACGAACGTCATGCCCGTCCCGAGCACCAGCAGGACGGCGGCGTCGGTGGCGACGTTGCGCGCGTTGTCGGCCGAGGTGAACTCGGCCGGGCGCAGCAGCGAGAAGACGATCACGACCGCCAGCAGGATCAGGCCGATCTGGAAGTTGGAGGCGACCAGCAGGCGACGCCAGCGCGGGATCCGCTCCTCGACGGGATCGGACTCGGCGCCGAGCGCGGGATCGTTGGACGGCTGCACGGACATGCTCATGCCGCCTCCTCCAGCGCACCGGTCATCGCGCCGACGATCTCCTCGATCGACGTGTCGGCGGCGCGCAGCTGCGCGACCCGCTGGCCGAGGCGCAGGACCTCGATGCGGTCGGCGACCTCGAGGACCTCGGGCATGTTGTGGGAGATCAGGACGACGGAGATGCCGCGGTCGCGGACGCGGCGGATCAGGTCGAGCACGGCGCGCGTCTG
>JAOPZA010000115.1 GCA_025964325.1 Conexibacter sp. | reverse complement strand
CGCCGGCCGCCGGGCTCTGCGCCGAGACCGCGAGGCCGGCGCCGCCGAGCAGCGCGCCGGCGCGGCCGCCGTCGAGGGCGGGGACGTCGCCGAAGCGCAGGCCCGGCAGGTCGCCGGCGGGCGCGGCGAGGCCGGAGTAGCCGAACGTCAGCGGCGCGTAGGCGACGAGCTCCCCCGACCGCATCCGCGCGAGCAGCGCGGGCGGGTTCTCCTCGAAGCAGATCGGGTCGACGCGGGCGGCCAGCGCGACGAGCGCGGCGACCGCCTCGACGGCGAAGCCGGCGCCGCCGGACGCCGCGGAGAGCGGGCGTCCGACGAGCGCGCAGAGCGTCAGCAGCGAACAGATCGCGTCCGCGGGGTAGAGCGGGATCGCGACCGCGCCGGGGACGCGGTCGGCGAGTGCCAGCAGCTCCTCCCAATTGCGCGGGATCGCCTCGCCGCGAGCGGCGAGCAGGTCCTCGCGCGCCGCGCTCACCTGGCAGGCGGCGTCGGCAGCGAGCGCCCACTGGCGCCCGCCGTAGCGGTAGGACGCGTGCGCGCCGCCGACCGCGCCGGCCGCGAGCAGCGCCAGCGTCGGCGCGTCGAGCAGCTCGTCGAGGGCGGCGAGCGCGCCGGAGCGCGCCGCCGTCCCGACGAGCGGGTGGTCGATCACGAGCAGGTCGTAGCTGCCGGTCAGCTCGTCCAGCGGCTGGTCGTTGAAGGCCGCCAGCGGACGGGCGTCCCACGTCAGGACTTCACCCGTCCGCAGCTGCCACGCGGCGGCCGCCGCCCGCATCGGGGCGACGCACCGCTCGTGGTCCCAGCAGATCCCGCGCAGCGTCATGCGGTCAGCTGCAGCTGTTCGTGTAGAGGTATCTCTTCACCGACGGATCGTCGAGGTTCTGTCTCGTCGCGACCGTCGCGCCGGTGAGGATCTTCTTCGTGACGGGCTTGCCGGAGAGCGCGTTGATCGCCTGCTCGACGCCCTGGTAGCCGATGTCGAGCGGCTTCAGCACGACCTGCGCCTGCGCGACGCCTCTCTGGATCGCCTCGACGCCGGAGGGGTTCGCGTCGAAGCCGATCAGTCTCACCTTGCCCGCCTTGCCGGCGCTGCGCAGGCCGGTCGCCGCACCCTCGCCGGTGAGTGTGTTGGTCGCGAAGACGCCCGCCAGATCCGGGTGGGCGGCGAGCGTCGAGGTGACGACGGAGGAGGCCTTGGCCGGATCGTCGCCCGTGTACTGGACGCCGAGGTCGCTGAAGCCGATGCTCTTCGCCGCGGCCTTGAAGCCGTTGACGCGAGCGGCGGTCGTCGAGATGCCGGGGTTGACGTCGACCGTCAGCACGGAGCCGCTTCTGCCGGCCTCTCTCGCGACCTCTCTCGCCGCCAGGCCGCCGGCCGCGACGTTGTCCGAGCTGACCTCGGCTGCCGCCAGCGAGGGGTCGTCGAGCGTCGTGTCCACGAGGACGATCTTCGTCCCCTGCGAGGCGAGCTGCTTCAGCGGCGCGTACATCGCCTTCGAGTCGGTCACCGCGATCAGCACCGCGTCGGGCTTCTTCGCCGCGACCGCGTTGACGATCGGCGTCTGCAGCGAGGGGTCGAATCTGTCCGGCCCCTGGACGTTCAGCGTGGCGCCGAGTCTGTCGGCCGCCTGCTTCGCGCCGCAGGCGAGCGAGCCGTAGAAGGCGTCGCCCTTGACGCCGGTGATCAGCGTGATGTCGTACTTCTTGGCGCCCCCGCCGCTGCTGCTGGCGCCCGTGTCGCTCTTGCCGCTGCTGCCGCAGCCGGCGACGCCCACTCCGGCCAGCGCGAGAACCGCGACGACCGCGGGGATCCGTGCGGATCTCCTCTGCTGCATGTGCTCTCTCCTCCTCGTCCCGAGGGACATGTGGGTGATGCGGTCCTCGGCTAGCGCGAGACGCGCGCTCGCCGCCGCAACTGGTCCAGGTAGACGGCGGCGATCAGCACGGCGCCCACCGCGACCTGCTGCCAGAACGGCTGCACGCCGACGATCACGAAGCCGTTCTGGAGCACTGCCGGGATGAAGACGCCGATGACGGTCCCGATCAGCGTGCCGATGCCGCCGAACAGGCTCGTGCCGCCGATCACGACCGCCGAGATGACCGACAGGTTGTCGGTGTCGTGACCGCCGACCGTCGTCGTCGCGAAGCGCGCCAGCGACAGGAAACCGGCCAGCCCGGCGAGCGCGCCGGCCAGCGCGTAGACCTTCAGCAGGTGCCGCGAGACGGAGACGCCGGCGCGCCGGACCGCCTCCTCGTTGGAGCCGATCGCGTACGTGTAGCGCCCGAAGCGCGTCTTCGCGAGCACGATCCCGCCGACCAGGGCGACCGCGAACGCGATCACGACGAGCCACGGGACCTCACCGCCGAGCCGGCCGGTGCCGATCGTGTCGACGAGCTTGTACGGGACCGAGCGCTCGTCGACGCCGCCGGTGATCACGAGCGCGGCGCCGAGCGACATGCCGAGGGTGCCGAGCGTGACGATCAGCGCCGGGATCCGCGCGCGGGCGACGAGGAAGCCGTTGAGCATCCCCCAGGCGAGCCCGGCCGCGACGCAGACGACGAGCCCGAGCAGCACGACGCCCCAGTTGTTGCCGCCGGCGCCGTTCATCGCTCTCGCGCCGACGACGCCGCTGAAGACGAGGACGCCGCCGATCGAGAGGTCGATCCCGGCGGTGATGATGACGTAGGTCATCCCGGTCGCCAGCACGAGCAGGACGGCCGCGTCGGTCGCGATGTTGCGCGCGTTCGAGGCGGACGTGAACTGGTCGACGCGCATGACCGAGAAGACGACGATCAGGCCGAGCAGGATCAGCCCGATCGGCGTGTTCGTGTTGGCGACGACGCGCCGCCAGAGCGGCTGGCGCTCCTGTCCCTCGACCTCGGGCGCGTCGGCCGAGTCGTCGATCGTCGGCTCCACCGACGTGCTGCTCATGCGGCCTCCTGGTGGACGAGGGCACCGGTCATCGCGCCGACGATCTGCTCCATCGTGACGTCGCCGCGGGTGAAGCGGGCGACTCGCCGGCCGAGGCGCAGGACCTCGATGCGGTCGGCGACCTCGAGGACCTCGGGCATGTTGTGGGAGATCAGGACGACGGAGATGCCGCGGTCGCGGACGCGGCGGATCAGGTCGAGCACGGCGCGCGTCTG
>JAOPZA010000089.1 GCA_025964325.1 Conexibacter sp. | reverse complement strand
CATGCCCACCCAGGTAGGCCGTCGGCCGCGGCGCTCAAGCGCTGTGGAACGTCGTGGAAACGAAGCGGCCGTGCCCGCGAAAACGACAGCAGTGGCCGCTCGGACATCCTCGCCGGGGCCGTTTCGGGAGACGACGCCTGATCAACTGCCGGCGGGCTGATATGTCGACATGTACGCACCCATGACCTCCTGCATGGTCGAGTCCTGGCTGCGGTTCGCCCAGCCGCCGTGCCGGAAGTCATCCCGCGGGTCCTCTTCCTTCCTCGAACTAGGTGCACAGGTGCACATAAGATCGATTATCGAGCGTTGAAGCAGGGACCGTCGTCCGCACTCCCAAAGGAATCGCCGCCACGCAACGTTGCGCTCGGGCGACTCGCCTTGTACGCGTGTCGCTGCGCTTTCTGATCGCCGTCGGGTGCGCGCTCGTCATCGGTCCGGCAACCGGCGCCGAGGACGGTGCTGTAGGCCGGGCTCGTCCTGGGCCAGCACCCCGCAGCCGGGACGCGGCGGAGGCGGCAGCGGCGAGGCTGGCGCGCATGCGTCCAGAGCGCGTGGACGCGCCAAGTCTGCTGCGCCGGTCCCACCGGATTATGTCCTCCAGTCGAGAGAGCGGGCTGCCGATGCAGCAAGACACCTGGGTTGGCCTCCTAACCAAGGCATCCCCGTCGCGAGACGGGTCCGCAAAGCCACGGGACTCCACCGGAGTCAGCCGGGCTGCCGTCGGTAGATCGGCGACCGAACGTTCCGATCGGAGTGTTCCGTCTCCGAGACGCGCCGTCGTACGAGGCCAGTCCGCACGTGATGGAGGCAGTTTCGATGCACACGTTCCTCCACACCCGCGTCACGCGGGTTGCGGCCTCTCTGGCCGTCGTCTCCGCGTTCGCGGTCGCGCCGATGGCGGCGCAGGCCGCCGACACCGACGCGACCGGCACGCTCGCCGCCGGTTCGCTGACCAACGTCGCACCGGTGATCGCACCGTTCAACGCGACCCTGACGGGGCTCACCCAGACCGTCGATACGAAGGTCGGCGCCTCCTCGGTGACCGACGCCACCGGCAGCGGTGCCGGCTACAGCATCACCGTCGCAGCCAGCGCCCCGACGGTCGGCGGCGTGCCCGCGGCCGCGGGCACGGGCTCGACGCTGACGCTGACCCCGGTCGCCGCAACCGCCGCGGCCGGCAACCCGGCGGCCGTCGGTCCCGTCGCCACGACCGGCGCCCAGGCGCTGAGCGCGGTCGCCACGACGGTCGCCAACGCTGCCGTGGGCAGCGGCCAGGGCAAGTGGGACTTCGCCGCGGATGCCGGAGCCGTCAGCAGCCTGGCAGTCGTCATCCCCGGTGACGCCAGAGCTGGCGCGTACAGCAGCACGTTGACGTACACGACCGCTCCACCGGCGGCCTAACACACCATGGCTCACGGTTCCAGCGTGATGATCAACCCGCGTCGTCACGCTGGCGCCGCCGCCGTGCTCGCTGGGCTGGCGCTCGCCGCGCTCGCGGCAGCGCCGGCGTCAGCCGCAGCGCCACCGCCATCGAAGCCGGCGTTCTCGCTTGCGCCGGTCGGCTCCTCAGGTGCGCTGCTGCTGCACGGCGCACCTGGGCGCACCGTGAGCGGGTCGGTGCGCGTGCGCAACGTCTCCGCCCATTCCGTGACGGTGCTGCTGAAGGGCGCGGACGTCCAGAATGCCAGCAACGGCAACGCCGATTACGTCACGACGAAGCTGTCGAGCACCGGGCGCTGGCTGCAGCTCGCCACGACGACGGTGCGGCTCGCGCCGCATGCCAGCCACGACGTCGCCTTCACCGCGAGCATCCCCACGAGTGCGCGCGGCGCGTCGCACTACGCCGGCATCGTGGCCGTCGACGCGAAGGACCTCGCGTCCGCAGCGGCCCACAGGCCCACGAAGCGAGGCTTCAGCTTCGCTCGCGTGAGCCGGCAGGCGCTGCCGCTCACGATCCGGCTCCCGGGACCGTTGTCGCGCCGCCTCGTCGTACGCTCGATCACGATCGACGTCGAGCCGGTCGGCGCCGGACTCGTGCTCGGCCTGCTTCCCGGCGGCAGCGACCTGATCCAGAGCGCCGCGATCCGGCTGCGCGTCATGCGCGGCACTCGCATCGTCTTCCGTCACGCCTCGACCCTGGGTCAGCTGTTCCCAGGCGCGATCCTGAACTACCGCGTCCCCTGGAGCGGCCGGCCCGTCGCGGGCAGCTACCACGTCGTGGGCGTGATCCGCCCGCGCGACGCCGCAGCGGTGCCAGTCGACCAGACCGTCACGTTCACCCCCGCCAAGGTCGCCGAGCTCAAGCACGAGGCGACGCCCGCCGCGCAGCCGCCGAGGTCCCGCACGCCGCCGTGGGTCTGGTTCGCGCTCGCCGCCGGCGCAGCGCTGCTGCTCGCGCTGTCACTCGCCGTCTGGAAGCTCGCGCGCCGCCCGGTCCACCCCGCCGCCTGAGCGCGCGCCGGCCCCATCTGCGGAGACGCGGTGCGGACGCGGTGCGCCGGCGAGCTGCGGGAACGCGAGCGCGACCAGCGACGCGGCGACCGCGAGGCTCGAGGGCGGCTGCGCCGGCGCCGGCACGTACATCTCGGGCGCCGCGTTGCCGAGCACGACGACGGTCGCGTGCAGCTTCGGCGAGTAGAGCATCGTCGAGTCGTAGCCGAACACGAGCCCGTCGTGGCCGAGGAAGTCGCCCCACCGGAAGATCCCGAGGCCGTAGCGGATGCCGGGGATCGTCGTCTTGACCCAGCGCAGCCGCTGGCGCTGCTCGCCGCGGTCGAGCAGCGTGCCGACCGCGAGCGGACGCGCCCAGCGGCGCAGGTCGCCGAGCGTCGAGACGAGCGAGCCCGCCGCCCAGGTGTACGAGGTCGTCCAGGCGGTCACGTCGAGACGCCTGCCCTCGAGCACCGTCGAGCCGTTCGCGTGCGGCGAGGGCAGGCGCGTGCCGGGATCGAACGTGGTGTGCGCGAGGCCGAGCGCGCCGACGATCCGCGCGCGGACCTCGTGCGCGATCGAGTGCCGCGTGAGCCGCTCGACGATCTTGCCCAGCAGCAGGTAGTTCGTGTTCGAGTAGTGCCAGCCGGGAGAAAGGCGCGGCTGCGCGACGGCGGCGGCGATCACGGCGTTCACGTCGAACGTCTGCGTCGGGTCCTTGACGAGGCTCAGCACCGTCGACGGCGCGAGATCGGGGATCCCGCTGGTGTGGTCCAGCAGCTGCCGGACCGTCACGTCGCCTCCGTATGGGACCGCCGAGGTGAACCGGCTGAGGCGCTCGTCGAGCCGCAGCCGGTGCTCCTGCACGAGCTGGAGCACGATCGTCGCCGTCATCGTCTTCGTGATGCTGCCGACGCGGAAGCGGTCGCTCGTGTGCAGCGGGCGGCCGGCCGTACCGCCGCTCGTCCCGCGCGCGCCCACCCACGAGCCGTGGCCGTCGACCCAGATCCCCGCCGCCATGCCCGGGTAGCCGCCCGCCGCCATCGCGCCCTGCACGGCCTGCCGCATCGCGGCGCGCTGACTCGCGCTGAACTGCGCCACGGCCGACGCCGGCGCCGCAGCCGCGACCGTGCAGGCCAGCGCCAGCACCA
>JAOPZA010000083.1 GCA_025964325.1 Conexibacter sp. | reverse complement strand
GGTTGCTCGAGGACCGCCAGGCTCTGCCGGGCCGTCTTGTCGATGGCCTGTCGCTGGATCTCCGGATCGCAATCTTGCAGGAACGTCTCGGCCAGGGCCTCCGGCCGGACGGTGAACGTGCCGCCCTCGGGATCGATGTCGAGAAACGGGGCGGGCTCCTCGCCGCCGAACGAGGAGAGGCTCTGCCCGACCTCGGGCAGGTAGCTGGACACGAGCAGCAGATGGCGGACAGCGTCGACCCCCGCCGCTGCCTCCGCGGTGACGATGCCGCCGTAGCTGTGGGCGACCACGACGGTCGGCTCGTCGCTCGCGGTCAGGACGTGCCGGACCGAGGCGACATCTTCGGCCAGCCCGGCTCCTTGCGCACCCGTCGGCACACGCGTCTCGCCGCAGCTGGGCAGGGCGGGCGCCTCGCTGACGACGCCCCGCTCGGCGAGCAGCTCACCGGTTCGGTGCCACCACCACGATCCGTCCTTGACGCATGCCCCATGCACGAAAACGACCCTCATCATGACCTCCCATCCTGTCTCGATCTGGTCTAAAGCAATCGTAGACGTATCGTTCGTTACGTGAAAAGATGACGTGATGGGCAGGCAGCGCCAACCGCAGATCAAGCAGCGGCTTCTCGACGCGTGCACCGACTACGCGCTGGAGCACGGGCTCCCTGATCGGCTCGGGCCGTTGGCGGCCGCCACGGGCACCTCGAGCCGGATGCTGATCTACCACTTCGAGACCCGTGACGGACTGCTCCGCGAGGTCCTGGGACAGGCCCGGCAGCGCCAGCTCGAGGCCTTCACCGAACTCATACGCCTGCGACCCGACGAGCCCTACCCGGCGACCCTGGCCCGCGCATGGTCGGCGATCTCCGGGCCGCAGGGCGAGCCCTACCTACGCATGTTCAGCCCGCTGCACGACAGCGCGGGAGAACCACTCTGGCCTGGCTTCCGGCGGACCGCGACCACCGACTGGCTCGCACCGCTCGAGGACGGCATGCGCAGCCTCGGCCGACCCGAGCTCGCCACCGTCGTGCTCGCCGTCATCCGCGGCCTCCTCATGGACCTCGACGCAACCGGCAACACCACACGCACGCACCGGGCCTTCGCCGACTTCCTCACCACGATCGACAGCGCCTGAGAACCCGGAAGGACGCGTTGCCGGAAGCTCGCTTCCAGCCGTGGTCCTGCCGCGGCACATCTGGTCGTCGACGGCGCAGGCGCCGCCACCCACGCCGACGTGGCCTCAGGGCGCCCATCTCTCCAGCGCGCTCCCCCGCGTGGCGCGACCGAGGCCGGTCATCGCGCCCATCACGCCGAGCCGTACTCCCCTGCGAGACGACACCTCCACGACCTCCGACTGTCGCCGACAGCGACGACTAGCTCCAGCTCAGGAGACATAGCGCTTCATTCCGAAACAGCTTCTTAGTGACCTGGCGGAGCTCGAGTCCAGAATCCAGTCTCGCCGTCGTGCTCGGACTGCACCCGCGCGTGCCCCTCCCGTTCGACGAAGCGCGCGGGCGCGTGCGTCAGCCATGCCGTCCTCCGTCGTCGCGTCCCGCGCCGCTCGTCCCGCACGCCGCCCGCCTGACGCGCGTCGCGAAACGCGAAGCGTCGACGCAGGCGATCGCGCCCGCGCGGCGGGCGCGAAGGTCGCGGCGATGACTTCGGCGCGACGACGCAGTCTCTGGGATGAGACCGCGACACACGAGAGAGAGGAAACACCATGGGCAAGCTTGTCGTGACCGAGTTCGTGACGCTCGACGGCGTGGCACAGGCGCCCGGCGGGCCCGACGAGGATCGCGAGGGCGGCTTCGCGCACGGCGGGTGGCAGGCGCCCCTGCTCGATCGCGAGTCCGGCGACGTCATGTTCGAGCGCGCGAGCGGCATGGACGCCCTGCTGCTGGGCCGCAAGACCTACGAGATCTTCGCCGGCTACTGGCCGACCGCGCCACAGGAGATCCCGTTCACCGCGCTGCTCAACCACGTCCCCAAGCACGTCGCCAGCCGCAGCCTGGCGGAGCCGCTGGGCTGGCGCGGCTCGACACTGCTGACCGGCGACCTCGCCGAGAGCGTCGCTCGCCTGACGCAGCGCCACGACGAGGTCCACGTCATCGGCAGCCTCGACCTCGTCCAGTCGCTGCTGCGCCTCGGGCTCGTCGACCGGCTCGACCTGTGGCTCTACCCGCTGCTGCTCGGCAGCGGCAAGCACGTGTTCGCCGACGGGACCGTGCCCACCAGGCTGCGCCTGCTCGAGTCTGTCGCCTACCCCAACGGCACGCTGCAGCTCTCCTACGAGCGCGCCGGCGAGCCCACGTACGGCAACCTCGCGATCGAGGAAGGCGAAGTGCAACGCCGCGTCGGACGCGACTAGGAGGCCGACAGCCCGCGAGCCAGTCGGCCAGCAGCCGCTTGGGCTGCTCGCGCTGGAGCAGGGCAGTCATGGCTGTGCTGGCGTACTGCTTGGGATCGGTTGTCGAGGGACTGAGCCGGCGGTAGCCGGTTCGCGGTCAGCTACGGGCGCGGGACTTGGGCGGCGGGGCAGTAGCAGCGGGCTGGCGAGGATGAGCAGTCCGGCGACCGTGAGAGCGATGCGGGGGCTGCTGATGTCGGCGAGCAGCCCGCCGAGTGCGGTGAAGATGGCGATCGACGCCTGCTGGCCGATTGACCACGCCGATAGCGTGCGGGCGATGCGGTGCTTGGGGGTGTGTTCGAGCCGGTAGGTGGCGAGTACGGGGTTGTACAGGCTCATGCTGATGATGATCGCCAGCTCGACAGCCATCACGGTGACGAGGCCGACCACGCCGGGACGGACGAAGGCCAGGCCGATCAGCCAGATGGCGCGCAAAGTGCCTACGGTCCGGAAGACCCGGTGCTGGCCATAGCGGGCCGCGACACGACGGGCCAGCCGGGAGCCGATGAGACCGCCGACGCAGGGGGCGGCGAAGGCCAGCCCGTACTGCCAGGGTGGGAAGCCGAGCTGGCGGAGCAGGAGCACGGCCAACAGCGGCTCGGTGGCCATGATCAGCCCACCGACAAGCATGTTGTTGAGGTAGAGCGCTCGCAGGACGGGATGGGTCAGGATGTGCCGCCAGCCGTCAAGTAGCTCGCCGGCCCGGACCTGGCCCTTCTCGGCCCTCTGTGGCGCTTCTTCGCGACCGCGAATCGCGGTGATGCCCAGCGCCGAGAACAGGTAGCTGAGCGCATCGGCCACGACGGTCGTGACCGGGCCGAACAAGCCGATCGCCGCCCCGCCCAGCGGCGGCCCGACCGCGAGGGAACTCCAGTTCGTGGACTCGAACCGCGCGTTCGCCATCAGCAGGTCATCTGGCCGCACCAGGGTCTTGAGGTAGGCGCCGCTGGCCGCATTGAACGCGATCTTGCCCGCGGCCACCACGGCCGAGACGACGAGCAGTTGGACGAAACTCAGCCAGGCGAAGGCGTAGGCGACCGGAATCGTCGTCATGACCACGAAGCGGGACAGGTCCATCACGATCATCACTGGCCGCTTGCGGCGAAACTCCGCCCAGGGCGCGAGCGGCAGCGCGATCAGCGCGCCCACCGCCGGCCCCACCGCGGACAGCGCGGACACCTGGGCTGGGCTGGCGTGCAGCACCAGCACGGCGATCAGCGGGAAGGCCCCAAGCGCCAGCCCAGAGCCGTAGGCGCTGACCGCGTAGGCCGTCCACAGCCAGCCGAACTGGCGCCCCAGGGATCGTCTCGCCACCAAGCTCCGCACCCTTCATCCGCATGGCACAACTCGTGGTTGAATCACGATGAATCAAATCAACGCCGAGGAGGGGGATCAAACAACCCATCCGGCGCACGCCACAACCCTTTGTTGTTCTAGTACGGTCTCGTGCGTGGACCTCGACGCCGTTCGTACCTTCGTCGTCGCCGCGGACGCCGGCCAGTTTCAGCAAGCCGCCGCCGTGCTGTCGATCACTCAGCAGGCCGTCTCCAAGCGCATCGCGACGCTGGAGAAATATCTGGATGTGCGGCTGTTCACCCGCACGGCCCGCGGCGCCCAGCTCACGATCGACGGCCAGGCGTTTCTCCCGCACGCGCGCGAGCTACTGCGCGTCGAGCAGCGGGCCGCGGACTCCGTGCGACCCGGCCGGCGCGCGCTGCGCCTCGACATCATGAGCTACCGAACCGCGCCCGCCGCCGTGGTGCGAGGGTTCCACGAGGCCCATCCCGATATCGAGCTCGACCTTGTGACCATCGTCGATAGCGCGCAAGCGGCCATCGCCGCCATCGAAGCCGGGACCATCGACGCCTCGTTCCGGGCAGTGGGCTCCCCGGTGTCACGGCTGCCACCAGGGATCGAGGCGATGCCAGCAGTCGATGACGCTCACCAGCTCCTCGTCGGACCCACCCATCCGCTGGCCTCCGCTCGCTCGGTCACCCTCGCCGAGCTTGTCGGACAACAGATTTGGATGCCCGGCATGCTCCCAGGAAGCGAGTGGGACATCTACTACGACGACCTCGCCGACGCGTTCGGGCTCACGATCGAGCGGGTCGGCCCCCACTTCGGGACCGAGCACCTGCTTGACGTGCTCGCTGACTCCTCCACGCTCGCGAACCTTGCCGGAGAGCGCACGAGATACCTGTGGCCCGACCGCTACGACCTGCGACGCATACCAATACGCGACCCCACCCCGGTCTACCCGATGTCACTGATCTGGCGCGACGACAACCCCCATCCCGCACTCACCAAACTTTGCGACTACCTCAACTCCAGACGGAC
The DNA here is from genome assembly GCA_025964325.1 of Conexibacter sp. Classification (GTDB taxonomy): domain Bacteria; phylum Actinomycetota; class Thermoleophilia; order Solirubrobacterales; family Solirubrobacteraceae; genus Conexibacter. The sequence goes on along the minus strand of JAOPZA010000083.1, from coordinate 40,040 downwards.
CGACCCGCCCGACACCAACGTCTGGATACCGAAATGGGGACAACGAGCAAGGTCATTAGCGAGACAAAATCAACAACGCGGTTGGCCCGCTTGAGCAGCCATGGGAGTGTCCTCCCAATCCTCGTCGTCTGGCACGCCGCTGCTCAATCTGAATCCGCTGCCGGTTCGGCCCTCATCTAATTTCAACCGTGCGCGCGCCTCGTTGTTTGACTGTGACCGCTGTTGCGCGCATGTGCTGATGTGCCTGCGCGGCTGTTGTGCAACGGATAGCGAGGGGCACAACTTACCCAATGCGTCCGATCACACTTCTGATCGGCTGTCATTGGAGGATGAGATGTTGCCTTTTTCGTTGTACCAATTCTGCCGGTTCCCGTAACGGCTTCCGAAATCGCTGGCGGGAGGGCTGAGTCGTGTCGAACCCGTTCTCCGTGGCGATCGCCGATCGCAACGCCGACGACAAGCCCGGCCTCGCTACCGCCAGCGCCACGGTGCTGCTGGGCAACGGCACGGGCCCCGACCGGGGCGAGTTCCTGCTCAGCGACGACACCTGCTCAGGCTAGACACTCGCGCACAACGACAGCTGCACCGTCGACGTGCGCTTCGCCCCGACATCACCGGGCGCCAAGAGCGCGACGCTCTCGATCACCGACAACACCGGCAACACCGGCAACACCGGCAGTCCGGTCGCCGCGACCCTCACGGGCGCCGGCGGCGACCTCCCCACCGGCCCTCTCGGCACGGCCGGCGCCAAGGGTCCCACCGGCGCACCGGGCTCCCGCGGCGCGACCGGACCCTCCGCGACCGTCACTTGCAAGGTCACGAAGACCACGTCGGCCAAGAAGATCAAGGTCACCTGCACCGTCAAGACCAAGAAGGCCGCCACCGCCCGGCTGACCTCCAACGGCCGTACCATCGCTCGCCGCACGCTGAAGGCCGGCACCCGCCACGCCACCTTCACCGTCACGAACCCGAGCCACACCCGGCACTACCGCCTCAAGATCACCCCAGCCAGCTGATCCAGGCGTAACTGAAGATCCTGTCGCCGGTACGCCAACGGCGTCGGGCGAGCTTCGGTCGATCAGCCCCGCGCGCCGCGGACGCTTTCGTGGTGGTTTTGGGCGCAGACGTGCCACGGACGGTGGCTACCATTCGAAGTGTGATCGCCTCGCTTCATACGCTCGCGCTCGGTCACGCGCCGACGTTCGCCGCCAGGCTCACGGGCTCGCAAGCGCGAATCCTGCTCCGGCTCGTCCGCCACTTCATCCTCTTCCGCCTGCTGTTCCACGGCCTCGGGACGACCGGCGGCTGGATCGCCATCATCGCGGTGATGGCCGCCGTCTACCTGTTCTCGACGATGCACCGCGGTCGTCTGCGACGGTAGTTCGCGGTCGCCTTTCCGGCCACAGGCTGCCAGAGGATCCCGCAGGCGCGCGCACATGGCCCAGCGCGACCATCCGACGTTCTTTCCAGCGGCTTCTTCGGTCGTCCGGCGGCTCCTTCGGTCGTAGTCGTGGTCTTCAGCGAGGGGAACGAGTAAGCGAAGTGGTCGGGGCCGAAGGGCTTCGGGACCCCGAGCTTGGAGTTCGACCCCGCCCGTCGGAGAGAGCTATCGGATCCAAATGCGCACCCCGGCGCGCGAGCACTTCTATCTGAGCGGCGAGTTCGCGAAGTCGACCGCCTGGCTGCCTCGCATACACGTTCGTTTCAGAGGAGCCCGACCCGACGACGTCGAGACCGAGGTCGACCTGTCGTTCCGGGCTCTTTCTCGATCGACGAAGGTCGCCTTCACGCAGGGCCCGTTCAAGACGGAGGAGCGGCGCGCGCTTCACCGCGACGGTTGGACGGACGCGTTCGACAAGTTCGAGCGGCTCCTGTCCCGCACGGCGGAAACGATCAGCAACCAGGAGTTTGCGAGCGCCCACACCGGACGCTCGACGGAGAGGCAGCCACTCCCACGCTTCGATCCTGCGCGGCTTCTCGTCCCGCATAGCGAGAGCCGGCTCTTCTTCCGGTGACGTCGTCATCGGGTCAGCATTCGGCCGCCGAGGGTCGTTGCATTCGTCATGCTTGGAGGATGGACTCCCGGCTCCCACTTCCCGACGACGCGACCGCGAGTCCGGCGCTCGCGGCTGAGTTCGCCGCGGCCCGCGAGCGGGGAGGGTCGGTGATGGCGATCTTGCGTGCGATGGGTCCGCGCGCCGAGGTGGTGCGCGCGTTTCTGGTGCTCTCCGAGGCCGTCCTCTATGGGCCTGCTGAGCTGGGGCGTCGTGAGCGCGAGCTGCTGGCGTTGGCGACCTGTCAGGCGAACGGCGCCGAGTACTCGACCGAGGTCCACGCGGCGTTGCTGAAGCAGCTTGGCGGTGGTCCAGACGGCAGCGCGCGCGATCAAGCGCTGGTCGCGTTCGCCCGGCGACTGACGCTCGCGCCACGCGAGGCGGCTGATGCAGTCGCCGAACTGCGCGATCACCTGTCCGCCGCCGAGGTCCACGACGCGATCGCCGTCGTCGGCCTTCTGAACTTCGCCAACCGCGCCGCTTTGGCGACAGAGATCAACTCGACCGACGACCTGACCTAAGGACGCTGCCGAGGCGACATCGGCGGGAACGACGCCGCCGGCGAGCATCGAGGCCCATTCGCGGCACGCGGACCACGCACCGCACTCGTGGCACCTCTTGGTCGACAAACGACTCCGTGACGACCGTGCTCGGACACCCTCGTCGGGGTCTATCTCAACCCGCCCGAGCGCGCGGTGGTGCGCTGCGTCGATGAGAAGTTCCAGATCCAGGCGCTGGACCCGTACGGCGCCGATCCTGCCGATGCTGCCGGGCGTCCCGCAGCGCGCGGCGCACGACTACAAGCGCTCGGGAACCTCAAGCCTCTACGCCGCTTTGGACATCACCACGGGCAAGGTTATCGGCGCGCTGCGCTCGCATCATCGCGCGATCGAGTTCAAGCAGTTCCTGCAGACCATCGACCGCGCGGTCCCCGACCACCTACAGGTACACCTGGTGCTCGAGACCAGCTCGACGCGCAAGACGCCGGCGATCTAATGCTCGCTGGCCACCCATCCCCGCTTCGTCTTGCACTTCACGCCCACGTCGAGCTCGTGGCTGAACCTGATCGAGCGCTAGTTTGCCGAACCGACGAACAAGCAGCTGCGCCGCGGCGCACACCGCTCGGTCCGTCAGCTCAACACCGACATCCGCGCTTGGATCGACACCTGGAACGACAACCCGCGCCCGTTCGTGGACCAAGACCGCCGACCAGATCCTTGGAGTTCCCCCGCTTTGGTGGATATCTGATGACTGTGCGAAGCCGATGCGGGCGAGGTCGGGACGGTCGCGATGATCAGTCCGACCGCGACGAGGGAGGGATCGTCGTGGCGGCGAGTGCGGCGAGCAGCCAGACGACGCCGCCGGCCATCAACAGCGCGCCCATCCGGTTCGCCGTGCGCCGCCACCAGGCGAGCAGGCCCGCGGCCGCGTGGATCCCGGCGACGGCGGGGTAGAAGAACGCGACCCGCGGCGTCGCCGGGTCGTCGGCGAACAGCACCAGCTCGACCGCGCCGAAGACCCCGACGACGGCAGTGAGCTCGACGAGGGCGAGCGACGTCGAGCGCGCGGCCACGATGGGTCGCCGCCGCTCGGCGGAAGGGATCGTGACCGCGTTCTCCATGTCGTCTCGCCTCCGGCGCGGCCCCGCCGCTCGCGGCAGGGCTACCGGCAGGTCGAGACGGCGAGGTGGACCTGGATGCTCTCGCCGGGGGGACGTGGCCTTCCCCCGCAGCGACCCGGTGCTCATCGGGTCATCTGCCGAGCAGCGCGCAGACGGCCGAGGTCTGCAGCGATCGCAGCTGCGTGAGCAGGGCGCCGGTCGGTGCCGGGATGTTCAGCGAGCTGGTGACCGAGCGGGTCCCGTCGGCTGTCGCGGCGGCCCACTGCACGTAGCCGGGGAAGTTCCCCGTGTGCCCGTACACCGTGCCGCACCGCGTCCGGTAGCGGAAGATCGCAAGGCCGGCCGAGTTGGTGCCGGGGCCGGGAGGGCTGGAGGAGCCGGGGACGAATCGGAGCTGTTCGCGTTGCTGGGCGGCGCCGAAGAACGCGAGGCCGAGGTCGCCGCGGATGAAGCGGCTCAGGTCGCTCGGCGTGGAGACGATCGCGCCCGAGGCCCAGGCGCCGCTCGGGCTCAGGAAGCTGGTGACGTCCTGCGGCTTCGAGCCCGGCGTCACGACGTAGCCGTGGATCGACGGCGCCGGCAACGCGACGGTCGTCGGGAAGCTCGTCTGCCGCAGGCCGGCGGGACCGAACACGATCTCGTCCAGGAGCGTGCCGTACGGCTTCTTGGTGACGGTCTGGGCGATCAGCCCGACGACGATGTTGTCGGTGTTCGAGTACTCGAAGCGCGAGCCGGACGGGAAGACGAGCCGCTTTCCGCGTACCCAGTCGATGATCCGGCTCGGTGAGACGTAGCCGCGCGGGTTCGTCTGGGCCTGCTTGACGAAGCCGTCGGACTTCGTGTAGTCGGGCAGCCCGCTCGTGTGGTTGAGCAGTTGGCGCACCGTGACCGGCGCCCACGCGGCGGGAAGGTCGGGGAGCCGCTGGCCGATCGTGTCGTCGAGGCCGAGCTGGCGCTGTCGGACGAGGTGCAGCGCGACCGCGCCGCTGAACGCCTTGGCGATGCTGGCGATGCGCATGTGGTCCGCGGCGCGCGGCGCGCCGGAGCGTCGCACGTCGGCGCGGCCGGCGCGCAGCACCGTCGTGCGTCCGTGGCGGTACAGGGTCACGATCGCGCCGGGAGGGCCGCCGGGCGCGGCGACGAGCCGTTCGAGCCCGCGCTGGACCCCGCCGTCGGGGGTCGGCGCCGCCGCCAGACCGGCGGCGGGAAGCGCCAGCGCCATGGCCCCGGCGGACAGGGCGCAGATCGGCGGGCTCCAACGGGCGAAGCGGTTCATGCGATCTCCTCGGTCGGCGGGTCATCTGACTTCTGCGCACGGCGCACCACGTTGCCGCAGATCGCGGCCGTTGGCAATGGGGCTGGGTCCCGTCTCGACTGGGGCGGGTAGACCCAGGTGCCCCGCGGAGGCGCTGATGGGACCGCCAACCGTGTTCGTCGCCGTGTCGACCGATGTGACCGCATCGCTGGTGATCACGTACACGGTCTTCCCGTCCGGTGTGATCGCGATCGGGCCGCGCCGCCCCGGGCGCCGCCCCGGGATGCTCACCGCCGCTCCCCGCCAAGACCGGATTCGGCTCGTGCGCCTGGGATGGGATCAGACGCGCGAGGAGATCGCGAGGGCGCCGTCGTGAACGGCGACGCGCTCGAAGATCGCGCGTCGCGTCCTATGCTGGTCGTGAGCAGGGTGCGTGATGGATCTCGACTTGCGCGACAGGGTCTACCTCGTCACGGGCGGCAGTCGCGGCCTCGGCTTCGCGGCGGCCGAGGCGCTCGTGAGGGAGGGTGCGCGAGTGGTTCTCAGCTCCCGTCGGGGGGCTTCCGCGGCTGCGGCGGCGACGCGCCTCGCGCAAGGTGCGGCGAGCGCGAACGGCGTCGCCTGGGTCGCAGCCGACAATGCCGATGCTGCTACGCCCGAGCGGCTGATCGCAGTCGCCGAGGACCGGTTCGGCCGACTCGACGGTGCGCTGGTCAGCGTCGGAGGAACGCCGCCGGGAACGGTCGCGACCACGCCGGACGAAGCCTGGCGCGCTGCGTTCGAAACCGTCTTCCTCGGTGGCGTGCGCCTCGCTCGGCTGCTGGGCGCACATCTCGCGGGCACCGACGGCAAGGAGCACGGGGGCGGCGGTCTCGCAGGTACAGGCGGCTCGGTCGTCTTCGTGCTGGCCTCGTCGGTGCGCGTGCCGCTCGCGGATCTCGCCGTCTCGAACGGTCTGTTCCCGGGCCTCGCCGGGGTGGTCAAGACGCTCGCCGACGAGATCGGTCCGTCCGGCGTCCGGGTGAACGGGATCCTGCCGGTCAGGATCGCCACCGACCGAGTGCGTCAGCTCGATGCCCTGAGCGGCGACCCCGACGCGGTGCGTGCCCGCAAGTCCGAGGGCATTCCGCTGCGCAGGTACGGCGAGCCCGAGGAGTTCGGGCGACTTGCCGCGTTCGTCCTCTCTCCGGCTGCGTCGTACATGACCGGCGCGATGATTCCGCTCGATGGAGGCGCTATCCGCTCGATCTGAGAGAGCTCTCGCGCAGTGGCGAGACCGCGCTGGCTGCCTTCCTGAGAGGTTGGCGCAGGGTGCAGTCAACCGATTGACCTAGACAATCGCCGACCGTCAAGGCCGCGGTGCGCCAGATCCAGGTCGGCGCCAGCGTGATGTTCCGCGCGGCAGACGGGCGCAACGGCTACGTGTGGCAGATCGGCGGACCGCCCGTCTCGACGCCCGACGGTCGGACAGGGCGACGCCGGCTACGTCACGTTCATCGGCGACATGGCGGGCCAGCTCCTGCGGACGCTCTCCATTCGGCCCTCCTTGGAGGCTGGCGGGTGCTCGCACCAGTCAGTCCGAAGGAGGCGCCGGATGAAGCTCACACCAGCTCCGGCCTTCACAGGCTTTTCCATGGCTCCTCACAGGGAGGTGCCAGCGCCTCGCCGCATAGTGGGATCAACAGCAACTCACGATGCAAGGGGACGAACCACCATGACCCTCGAGCGCAGGATCTTCAGCAGGCGGAAGCTCACCACGTCCATCGCTGCCGGCCTCGCCGCGATCACGCTTGCGACCGGTGGCTACGCGATCGCCAGCTCGGGTTCGAGCAGCAGCGCGAACGCGGCGACGGTCGGGAAAGTGATCCCGTTCCAGCGCGGCGCACCGAGCCCGGCCACGCAGGTCGGTCAGATCCCGCCGAACTTCAGTGACGGGTCGGGCACGATCATCACCGGAACAGCGGCGGACAAGGCCAAGGCCGCTGCGCTGGCAGCCTACCCTGGAGGCACCGTGAACCGTGTCGCGCTGTTGAGCAACGGTCAGTACAACGTCGAATAATCGGCGTCAACTGGCCGCACCACGTCTTCGTCAGCTCGACCTTCAAGGTCGTCGGCGCCGAGTAGGCGCGCCGACCCTGCTAGCGCGGTGGACTTCTCGCGGGGCCGCGTCGTTGTCTGCTCCGTGCCGCCGACGCAGCGCTCGCTCTGCGCGGTGGGCGCGCGAGGCGTCGAGCCACCACGAGCGCGGTGTCGTCCGCCTGCGGCCCGCGCTCGAACGCCTCGACCGCCGCGAGGACGCGGGCGACGGCGTCGTCGGCATCGGCGGCATCGCGCACCGCGGCAATCAAGCGCTCGTCGCTGAAGCGCTCCGCGCCGGCCCGCGCGTCGGTCACGCCATCGGTGTAGAGCACCAACAGGTCGTTCGGCTCGAGCTCGAAGCGCTCGCTCTCCCAAACGCTGTCCTGCCACGCTCCGACCATCGGCCCGCCCGATCCGACCGGGCGCACGGCCCCGTCACGGACGAGCAGCGGCCGCGGGTGCCCGGCACAGACCACCGTCGCCGTCGCCGCCGCTTCGGTCTCCGTGAGCAGCACGATGGCGACGGTGCAGATCGACAGCTGCGGCTTGGCGGCAAGCGTGCGGTTGAGCCGATCGATCGCGGCCGCCGGATCCGCCAGCAGCGCGCCGACCGCGCGCACGGTATGGCGCGCCTGCGCCGTCAGCGCTGCGGCCTCGACGCCACGCCCGGTCACGTCGCCGACGACGAGCATCCACCCGGCAGCGGTCTCGAAGGCGTCGTAGAAGTCCCCGCCGACGAAGCTCGCTTCGCCGGCGGGCCGATAGAGCGACGCGACCTCGAAGCGCGGGATCCGCGGCAGCTCGTCGGGCAGCAGGCTCGCCTGCAGCGTGTGCGCGACGTACGACCGCTCGGTGTAGAGGCGGGCGTTCTCGATCGCAGTGCCGGCCCGGCGGCCGATCTCCTCGGCGAGCGCCACGTCCGCGGGCGTGAACGTGCGACCGGACTCGGCACTGACGAAGTTGATCGTCCCGACCACGCCGCCGGCCGCGACGATCGGAACGATCATCACCGCCCGCATGCCCAGCGTGCGGATCGCGTCGAGCTGCTCGCGATCGGCGATCGCCTGCTCGAGCAGCTCGTCGGTGATCTCGTTGACGACCTGCGACTCGCCGTCGCGCACCACCTGCGCCGCGCCGGCGGGATCGCTCGTCTTCGTCGGGTAGCGCTGGTTGTAGTCCTGCGCGAATCGCACCATCGTTGGGTCCACGTGCGCAACCGCGACCGAGCGCAGGTATCCATGGTCGTCGGGCAGCGAGACCCCGCACCAGTCGGCCAGCTCCGGCACCGCCAGGCGCGTGACCTGCGCCAGCGTCTCCTCGTAGTCGAGCGAGGACGAGAGCAGCTCGCCGGCGCGCGCGAGAAAGCGCTGTGCGAGCTCGGCGCGCTTGACCTCCGTGACGTCCTCGATCACGTTGACCGCCAGCCGCGGCACGCCCCCGTCGTCTGCCACAGCGGTCGTCTTGATGATCCGCCAGCGCTCCTCGCCCGTGGCGCGGTGGATTGCGCGGATGGTCAGCGGCGACGCCGGCTCGCCCGCCAGCACCTGGCGGCTCGGCAGCTGCTCGCTGCGGAGCGGCGAGCCGTCCTCGTTGTAGGACTCGTAGGCGTCGTTGAGCTGCTCCAAGGGCGTCGCGAGCAGCTCCTGCGCCGAGCGGAAGCCGAACGCGCGCGCCGCCGCCTCGTTTGCGTAGACGAGCTCGCCCCGCGCGTTCTGCATCGTCACCGCCTCCGCGAGGCTGCCGAGCGCGGCCGTCTGCTGCGCCTCCAGCGCCTCGAGCTCCGAGAAGAGGCCCGCGTTGTCGAGCGCCAGCGCGACGCGACCGCTGAGGATCTCGCCGAACTCCAGGTCCTCGCGGTCGTATCTGCGACCCGAGCGGCTCGTCACGATCAGCGCCATCGAGCCGATCGCGTGCCGGCGCGCTCGCAGCGGCACGCTGATGCTCGAGCGGAGCTCGAGCGATCGCAGGAACGCGAGGTCCTCGTCGCCGAGCGCGACGCTCCGCAAGGACGCGTCGCTCCAGCGCTCGTGCAGGACGGGCTCGTTCGAACGCATCGCGCCCTCGGCAGGCCCCGCGACAGACGCGCGCCGTCGCAGAGCCGCCTCGATCGTCGCCGCCGCAGGTCCGGCGACCGCGACGGCGAGCCGGTCAATACGATCGTCGCGCACCACGTCGATCACGCAGATGTCGGCCAACTGCGGCACGAGGAGCTCCCCGAGAAGCCCGACGGTCTCCTGGACGGTCTCGGAGGCGTCGGCGATCTGCGCGACCGCTTTGAGCATCTGCAGGCGCCGAGCGTCAAGCGCTACGCGCTCCCGACTGCGACGCAGGCCGACGAGCCCGGCGGCGGCGCCGAGCACGAAGACGGCGCGGACGACCCCGGGCGGCGAGCGCAACGCCGAGCTGACCGAGAGCGCCCTCACGCCCTCGACGCTCGCGGCGTTCGGACGCGCCGGTGAAATGGGGTGTCGAGCCTGGCGGAGTCCATGAACGTGCTCATCATCCATTGCGCCACCGCCATTGCTCGAGGCGAGGAAGCGGCATCATAGGGAGTCCGTGGCGCGCCCGCTCTTTTGTCCGGGTCCGCTTGGACGTCTCCGCAGGATGCCTCTCGGTCCGGCACGGACGAGGTCCTGGTCGTCGACCAGCAGCACTACGCGGGCTCGACATGGACGGGACCTGAACGCGCGGCCGCCGACGATGCTCGCTTGGTTGAAAGCGCGCTGCCGGGGGTAGCACGGTCGCCCGTCATCGAAACTGAGCTTCGTCGCGAAGCCTCCCAAGAGAGGGAGCGAAGAATGCATCGTCTCAGCGTTGCCCTGCTGCTCGTCGCGGCGCTCGCCGTCGCTGCATGCGGCACGCAGTCGAGCACAAGCGGATCCGGTACGACCGGGAGCGCGCCGACGATCCACTTCGCCAAGACGAAGTTCCTGCTCCACGCGGGTCTCGCACTGGGTGCGTTTCACCGCTACGTCTACAAGCCGTTTCGCGCCGGCGCGTTCCGCGATCCGCTGCATCACAGAGTCGCGCTCGTGAGAGCCGCGGCGGCCGGGTTGTTCGTCGTTCACGAGGTCAGAATCGCGGCGCAGGACGCACGCGCAAGCCCAGCACTCAGCAAGCTGTTCTCGCCGTTGACGAGATTCGCGGGCCTGGTGAGCGCCTTCGCGACAAGAGCGAGAAGCGGGCAGCTCGACTCCTCCGCGTTGCAGGGGGCCAGCGGAGCCGCCGACGCGATCAGAAGCGCAGCCTCCTCCGCCGGCGCGCCGATCACCGAGCGCGCACCTCCAGCGATTCCGTGACGGCCGCGCGAGCGCGATGAGTGCATCGGGCCGAGCGGGATGACCGGCGTCTGCGTGGTCGTCGTCCGCGACAGCTCGGGGTCTACGACAGCTCGCGCGGGCGGTGGCGGATGATCAGCACCTTCGGCTCGGTGTACTCGGCGACCATCGCGCGGATGCCCTCGCGGCCGAAGCCGGAGTCGCCGACGCCGCCGTAGGGCATCAGGTCCACCCGCCAGGACGAGGGGCCGTTGACGATCACGCCGCCCGCGCGGATCGCGTCGGCGACGGTGAGCGCGATGTCGATGTCGCTCGTGTAGACGCCGGCGTGGATCGCGCCGGGGACGGCGTTCGTCTCCTCGACGGCCTCGGCGAGGCTGTCGACCGGCACGACGGCGACGACCGGACCGAAGGCCTCGCGGCGCGCCACGTCCATCGCGGGCGTGACGTCCGCGAGCACGGTCGGCGCCACGATCCGTCCCTCGCGCGTCCCGCCGCAGAGGACGCGCGCGCCCTTCCCGAGCGCGTCGGCGATGATCGCCTCGACGCGGATCGCGGCGGCCTCGTCGACGAGCGGGCCAACCGTCGTGCGGGGGTCGCCGGGATCCCCGGTCACCATCTGGCGGACGTGGTCGGCCAGCAGCGCGGCAAAGCGCTCGTAGGCCGGCCGCTCGACGTAGATCCGCTGGACCGCGATGCACGCCTGCCCGGAGCGCACGAAGCCGCCCGCCGCGCACTCGGACGCGGCGGTCTCGAGGTCGGCGTCGGCCGCGACGATCACCGCGCCGACGCCGCCGAGCTCGAGGTGGACGCGCTTGCGCGGGACGGCGTCCTTGATCGCCCAGCCGAAGGCGCCGCCGGTGAAGCTGACGATCGGCAGGCGGGGGTCGCGGATCAGCCGCATCGTCGCGTCGTCGTCGACCGGCAGGACGGCGAGCGCGGCGGCCGGCCACCCGGAGGCGACGACCAGCTCGGCCAGCGCGACCGCGGCCGCCGGCACGCGCGGCGAAGGCTTGAGGACGATCGGCGCGCCGGCGACGATCGCGGGCGCCACCTTGTGGGCGGCGATCAGCAGCGGGCCGTTGAACGCGGTGATGCCGAGCACCGGGCCGATCGGTTCGTGGCGCACGAGCCCGATCGCGTCGCGGGCGCGGGCGACCGCGTCGACGTTGAGCGCCTCGTCGAGCCCGACACGGGCGACGGCCGCGGCGTGCGTGAAGACCTCGACCGCGCGCTGCACCTCGAGCACCATGTCGCGATGCGTGAGAAAGCCGCTCTCGGCCGTCAGCGTCTCGGCGAGCTGCTCGGCGTCGCGCGCGAGGGCGCTCGCGACGCGCTCCAGCACGACCGCGCGGTCGTCGCTGCTGAGCCGCCGGACGGTCGGTGCGACCTCGACGAGCGCGGCGACCGCGCGCTCGACGTCCTCGTCGCTCAGGTTCTGACGGGCGCCGTCGAGGAAGCCCTCGGCGAGGCCTGGCGATTGCACGAGCCCCATCTCTTCTCCTCTGATCGGCGCGGCGCGCCGCGCCGCGGGTCCGGGTTTCGATCGTCGCACAGATGCCCTTATGCTGTCCACCCATACTGTTCTGTGTGCTGTGCGAGTGCTCGCCCAGAACTGGCGAACCCGATTGCGCGCGATAGGCTGCCGAGCGCTACGGTGGTGAGGTCGAGACAGGGTCGGTGGGGGGACGGGAACATGGGAACGAAGGCCGAGGACAGAGCACCCACCGAAAAGCGAGAGCGGGCGACCGAGACCGTCACCGAGACGCTGAGCCGGCGCCTGCGCGTCCTGCGCGCCGAACGCGGCCTCAGCCTGCGCGCGGTCGCCGGCATCGCCCAGGTCAGTCCCAGCCTGCTGAGCCAGATCGAGCGGGGCGAGGCGAGCCCCTCGCTGCTCTCGCTCGTCGCGATCGCCGACGCGCTCGACGTGCGGCCCGGCCTGCTGCTCGACGATCCGGAGCAGCCCGAGGAGCGCTCACCGATCGTGCGGCGCGACCAGCGGCGCGTGATCGACGACAAGCTCTGCCGGCGCGAGTACCTGATGCACGTCGACGACCCGTACCTCGAGGTCGCCGAGCTCTACCTGCCGCCCGGTGGCTCGTCGCGGCCCAGTCTCGCCGCCCACTCCGGCCGCGACTACGGGATCGTGCTCGAGGGAACCGCCATCGTGGAGCTCTCGACGAGACGCGAGACGCTCGAGGAGGGCGACTACATCGCGTTCGACGCGGACGTTCCGCACCGGCTCGTGAACGAGTCCGATCGCGATGCCCGCCTGATGTGGATCATCGCCCACGATCGCGCTCGGGAGAGCACGTCGCGCCGCGCGGCGGCCAGATCCGGGCGCCGCCGCCGGGCCGCTCCCAGCGCCAGCTGAGCGACCAGGACGCTGTATGCCTGAGTTGCACCGAAAGCGATGGAACTGTACGTTTGCGCACGGCATGGGACCGAGCGAGATCGGCAGCGGCGACCACTGTCTCCGTCCGGCGCCACACGCGTGATGGCTGACGAGGCGCCACCGCAGCCGGCCTCCGTCGGCACGCCTCGTTCGCCGACGGAGGCGCTCGGGATCCGCCTGCGCGAGCTGCGGGTGCGCCGCGGACAGACGCTGCGCTCGGTCGCGGAGAAGGCCGACGTCAGCCCCAGCCTGCTGAGCCAGATCGAGCGCGGCGAGGCGAGCCCCTCGCTGCTGTCGCTCGCGGCGATCGCCGAGGCGCTCGCGGTGCGGCCGAGCGACCTGCTCGAAGGCGACGCGCACCATGCTCCGCGCTCGCCCGTCGTGCGCCGCGCCGAGCGGCGCGTGATCGAGGATCCGCAGTGCCGGCGCGAGTACATGATGGAGCTCGACGACCCGTATCTGCACGTCGCCGAGGTGCAGATCATCCCCGGGGGCTCCTCGCGCCCCGGCGCCGGCTCCCACTCCGGCCGCGACTACGGCATCGTGATCGAGGGTCGCGTGACGATCGAGCTCGGCGACCGCCGCGAGGTGCTCGAACAGGGCGACTACATCGCCTTCGACGCACAGCAGCCACATCGACTGCTGAACGAGACCAAGCGGCCCGTGCGGGTGCTCTGGGTGATGGCGCCGGAGGCGAGAAGCGACGTCGGCTGACGCTGCGACACGCGTCGCAGTTGTGTAGTGCGACTGGATCTTGTGTAGTCCAGCTGTTAGCGTTGGCGGACCGTCACGCGAACTGGAGCATCGATGGCCAATCACACTGCAGTGCCCGCGCGCAGGCTCGAGGGCCGGACCGCGATCATCACCGGTGCCGGATCGGGAATCGGACGCGCGAGCGTAGAGCGCTTCCTCGCCGAGGGCGCGAACGTCGTCGCCGTCGACATCGATGGCGCCGCCGCCGAGGCAACCGTCGCGGCCGCGGACGCGGGGGAGCGCGCCGTCGCGGTCACCGTCGACGTGACCGACGCCGCCGCCGTGCAGCGCTCGGTCGACCTCGCGCTCGAGCGCTTCGGGTCGCTCGACGTCTACTACAACAACGCCGGCCTGCCCCAGGTCGCCGCCCTCGTCGAGGACGTGGACGACGAGACCTGGCGGCGCGCGATCGACGTCAACCTGACGGCGATCTTCCTCGCGGCGCGGATCGTCGTGCCGATCATGAAGCGGCAGGCCTCCGGCGTGATCCTCGTGACCGCTTCGATGTCGGGCATCCGCCCGCGCCCGCAGCTGTGCGCCTACACCGCGGCGAAGGGCGGCGCGGTCGTGCTCGCGAGACAGCTCGCGATCGAGCTTGCCGAGTTCGGGATCCGCGTCAACTCGGTCAACCCGGTCTCGACCGACACGCCGATGCTCTCGCAGTTCGGCAGCGGCGACCACACGACCGCGAAGGCGACGCCGATCGGCCGCCTCGGCCGTGCCGACGAGATCGCCGCGGCCGCGGCCTTCCTCGCCTCCGACGACGCCTCGTTCATCACCGGCAGCGCTCTGCAGGTCGACGGCGGTCGTGGCATCTGACCGATGGCGGCAGCGATCGACCTCCAGCGCGACGCGCAGATCGACGCGCTCTACACGCGCTACGCGTACGCGATCGACACGGGCGACGCGGCCGGCTGGTCCGACTGTTTCGTCGCCGACGGCGAGTTCCGCTCGTCCGCCGGGCAGGTCGTCCGGGGTCGGCCGGCGCTGCGTGCGTACGTGGACGCCTGCCACGAGACGTGGGGCGCCGACGGGCTGACGGTGCGGCACTGGGTCGCCAACCGGCTGCTCGGCGACCCCGTGCCGGTCGACGGCGAGCAGGTCGTGCCGGCGCGCTGCTACAGCCTCGTGATCGCATCGAGCGCGGCCGCGCCGCCGCGGCTGCTCGTCAGCGCGACCTTCGAGGACGAGCTCGTGGAGCGCGGCGGCGTGTGGCGCTTTCGCAGCCGCCGCTCGCTCGCCGGCGGCTGACTCCTCCGCGCCGCCGTCGGCAAGCTCCGACGTTGACGCGGCGATGCGACGCGCTGTACAGTCATACTGAAATAAGACCGATGACACTAGACATCGGCTCGACTGCGGCACACGGAGGAGAGATGGCGAGCACGCACGACACGCCGGCCCTCGAGGTCCGCGACCTGTGGAAGTCGTTCGCCGGCGTGACCGTCCTCCGCGGCGTCGACCTCGATGTCGGACGCGGTGAGATCCACGGGCTGATCGGGCCGAACGGCTCGGGCAAGTCGACGCTCGTGAAGGTGCTCTCGGGCTTCCACCGGCCCGACGGCTCGCCGACGCTGCGCGTCAACGGCACCGCGCTCGAGGCGCCCTTCTCGGTCGCCGACGTGCGACGCGTCGGGATGGGCTTCGTGCACCAGGACCTCGCGCTCGTCGGCGACTGCTCGGTCGCCGACAACCTCGGCTTCGGCGCGGCCGGCTTCGCCGGTGGGAGCGGCCGGATCCGCTGGCGCCGGCACTTCGCTCGGGTACGCGAGCTGTGCGCCCGCGTCGGCCTCGACGTCGACCCCGGCGCCACCGTCGCCTCGCTCGCGCCCGCGGAGCGCACGCTCGTCACGATCGCCCGCGCGCTCGGCGAGTTCGAGGACGAGGCGCTGCTCGTGCTCGACGAACCGACCGCGTCGCTGCCGCAGGAGGAGGTGGACCGGCTGTTCGCCTCGCTGCGCAGACTCGCCGAAGGCGGCACCGCGCTCGTCTACATCTCCCACCGGCTGCCGGAGCTGCTGGCGCTGACCGATCGCGTGACCGTCCTGCGCGACGGGCGCGTCGTGGCGACGAGAGCGACGGTCGAGCTGTCGCACGACGAGCTCGCCGAGCTGATGCTCGGCGACGTCGAGCAGCGCCGCGCCGAGCCGGCCTCCGACGCGGAGTCCGCCGGGCAGCGACGCGAGTTGCTGCGCCTGTCGCGCTTCAGCGCAGCGGGGCTCGAGCCGGTCGAGCTGGCGCTGCGCGAGCGGGAGATCCTCGTGCTGACGGGACCGGTCGGGTGCGGCGCCTCGCAGATCGGGCGCGCGCTCTACGGCCTGACCCACGTCGAAGGCGGCCACGTCGAGGTCGACGGCGTCGAGCTCGACGTCTCCGAGCCCGTGAACGCCAAGCGGCTCGGCATCGCCTACCTCCCGAGTGACCGGCAGGGACTCGCCTCCTTCCAGGACCTGACGGTGGCGGAGAACATCCTCGCGACCGACTGGAGCTCGCTCGCGACCGCGGGCCGGCTGAGCGAGCGCACCGCACGTCGCGAGGCCGCGCGCCTGATCGTCGAGCTGAACGTCGAGCCGCCCGACCCGGACCGCATCTTCCGGACGCTCAGCGGCGGCAACCAGCAGAAGGCGCTGATCGCGAAGTGGCTGCGGCTGAGTCCGCGCGTGCTCGTCGTCGACGAGCCGACGCAGGGCATCGACATCCGGACGCGCGGGGAGATCTACGCGCGCCTGCGCGCCGAGGCAGACGCCGGCCTCGCGGTGCTGTGGATCACCTCCGACCTCGAGGAGGCGAGCGTGATCGGCGACCGCGTGATGGTCTTCGTCGCCGGTCGCCACGAGGGCACGCTCGAAGGCGACCTGGCGACGCCCGATGCGATCGGGCGGCTCAGCCTGGCGGCCGCCCGCGCTTGACTCGGCCGTCGGACCGTGTGTAGTGTGATCGGACAGGCAGCAACCTCGCTGCACACGCCCGCAGTCCGGGCACACCGTCTCACAGGAGGAGAGGGATGAGAGGGTCAAGGACGTTTGCGCTGGCGCTCGTGCTTGCCGTGGCGGCATTTGCAGCCGGCTGCGGTTCGAGCTCCAACTCATCGAGTGGAGCGTCGGGCAGCACGTCGTCGGGCAGCGCGTCGAGCACGACGAGCTCAGCCGGCGGCGGCGACGCGATCTCCGCAGCGGTCTCTGCGGCGAGCGCCGAGAAGGCGGCGTGGACGGCGGCGAAGTCGAAGCTGCCGGCCAGCAGCCCCCCGGCTGCAGCCGGGAGAACGCTCGTCGCGGTCTCGTGCAGCATCCAGATCGAGGGCTGCCGCGCGCTCAGCCAGGCGCACGTCGAGGCAGCGAAGGCACTCGGCTGGAAGACGACGCTGCTCGACGGCAGAGGCAACGCGCAGGGCTGGTCGAGCGCGGTGCAGGCTGCGATCCAGCTGAAGCCGAACGTGATCGCGCTCGGCGCGATCCTGCCGACCGCCGTGGGCGACCTGCTCAGACAGGCCCAGGCGCAGGGCATCAGAGTCGTCTGCACGACGTGTGGGGCGACGAGCGGCAGAGACAACGTCGACTTCGCCAACGGCGACGCGCAGATCTCGGAGCCGGTCGGCAGAGACTCGGCCGACTACGCGCTCTCGAAGGGCGGCAAGAAGACCGACGCGCTCGTCATGTACTACCCCGAGTTCGGCACGTCGATCATCCGCAGAGACGCATTCCTGAACGAGTACAGAGCGCTCTGCCCGAGCTGCAAGTCGACGGTGATCGCGGTCAGAATCAGCGAGTGGGGCACGTCCCTGCCGGGCCGCATCCAGTCGCTGTTGCAACAGGATCCCGGCATCAACTGGATCTTCAGCCCGGCCGACGAGACGGCCGTCGACTCGACGAACGCGATCAGAGCCTCCGGCCTGACCGACAGAGTCAAGGTCGTCGGCGGCAACGGCGAGAGACAGTCGTTCCAGACGGTCGCCAGCGACCCGAGCTACGCCGCCGTCGTGGCGACGTCGTACTTCCTCGCGGGCTGGGAGGCGATGGACAACGCCAACCGCATCGTGCAGGGAAGCGCCGCCGCACCGCTGATCGTGCAGGCGAATCGCCTGATGGACCAGTCGAACGTCTCGACCGTCAAGCCAGGCCAGTACTGGTCGGGTGACTTCGACTTCCGTGCCGCGTACGAGAAGCTCTGGAGAGGCTGAGATGAGCCGGACGCTGTCGACCAAGCGCGCTTCGAACGGCGCCCCGTCGGGGCCCGACAGCAGCGGCGGAGGGGTCTCGGACCCCTCCGCCGGCGGCTCCGGCACGCCGCGGCGGAAGCGCGAGGTGGACTGGATCCGCTTCGCGCAGCAGTGGGGGATGGTCGTCGTGCTGGTCGTGATGATCATCGTCTTCTCGGCGCTGCGACCCCATACGTTCCCGACCCTCTCGAACCTCGAGACGACGCTGAGCAACCAGGCGGTCCTGATCCTCGTCGCGATCGCGGCGATGGTCGCGCTCGTGGTGGGCGGCTTCGACCTCTCGATCACGGCGGTGTTGAGCATCGCGGGGGTGCTGGCGATCGGGCTGCAGGGCCGGACGGGCCTGCCATGGCCGCTCGCGGCGCTGCTGTGCCTGGGCGCCGGGATCGTCGTGGGTCTGGTGAACGGTCTGATCGTCGCGCTGCTGCGCCTCAACTCGTTCGTCGTGACGCTTGCGACGCAGACCGTCCTGATAGGGCTGATCACCTGGTACACGGGCGGTGAGGTGCTCTTCCTCAAGGTCGACCCCGGGTTCCTGAAGGCCGGCCAGGGCAGTGTCGGCGGCTTCGTCTACCCGCTCTTCCTGGCGCTCGCCGTGGTGGTCGCGATCTGGTACCTGCTCGAGCAGACACCGGCCGGACGGCAGATGTACGCCACCGGCGCCAACTACGACGCGGCGCGCCTCGCGGGCGTGCGGACCGTCAAGCTGACCGTGCTCGCCTTCATGCTGGCCGGCGCGATCGCCGCGCTCGCCGGGCTCGTGCAGGCGGCGAAGATCGGCTCCGGGCAACCCGACATCGGCAGCGGCTACCTGCTGCCGGGGTTCGCCTCCGCCTTCCTCGGCGCCTCCGCCGTCCGCGTCGGGCGCTTCAACCCGATCGGCACGCTGCTCGGCGTCCTGCTGGTCGCAGTCGGGTTCAACGGGCTCGTGCTGCTGAAGGTCGCACTGTGGGTGCAGCCCGTCTTCTACGGCTTCGTGCTGCTGATCGCGATCGCGACCCCGGTGCTCGCCGAGCGCAGCCGCCGTCGCAAGGCGGCGCACGTCCCGGCCGACGCGCCGGAGTCACCGCCGCCCGCGATGGCGGCCTCCTAACGGATTTGGACAGGAGCCACCTTTGTCAGCACCCCTGAGTCCGAGCGCGGAGACCTGGCCGCTCCCGGCCGACCGCACCGACCTGCGAGTCGTCGACCTCGCACAGCCGATCCATGCCGGCATGGCCGGCTGGCGCGGCACCGAGCGCACCGTCATGCAGGTCGCCGAGCTCGACATCGAGCACGACATCCCCGGCGGGCGCATCTCCGGCACGCACCTGACGACGCCCGCCCACGCGGGCACGCACGTCGACGCCGCGCGGCACTTCTTCCCCGGCGGCCACTCGATCGACCAGTACGGCGTCGAGCGCTTCGCCTGTCGCGCGACCGCGCTCGACGTGCGCCGCGGCGCCGGCGAGCCGCTCGGCGGCGACGAGCTGCGCGCCCTCGATCCCGGCATCGAGCCGGGCGACGGGTTGCTGCTCTACTTCGGCTTCGCCGAGCGCTACGAGGAGCCGTCCTACTACGACCATCCCTACCTGACGGCGGATGCCGCCGACTACCTGCTCGAGCGACGGATCAACGTCCTCGGCGTCGACATGCTGACGCCGGACTGCCCGCACGGACGTCGCCCCGAGCGTTTCGACTTCCCCGTGCACACGCGCCTGCTCGGCTCCGAGGTGCTCGTGATCGAGAACCTCGGGCCGGGCGTCGCGACGCTCCTCGGGCGGTGGTTCCTGCTCGCCTTCGCGCCGCTGCGGCTGGAGGGCTCCGACGCCTCGCCGATCGCCCCGGTCGCGCTCGTGCGCGAGATCGGGAGATGAGCGTGGCCGAGCGCTCGGGCTCGTCGGCGCCCGGCAACTGGGGGCGCTGGGGCGCGGAGGACGAGCGCGGCGCGCTCAACCTGCTGACGCCCGCGCGCGTGCGCGCGGCGGTCGAGGCGGTCGGCGAGGGCCGCGTCGTCTCGCTGGCCCAGCCGCTCGACGCGGGCACGCCCGTCTCGCGCGGGCGTCCGCCGCTCGCGCACCACATGGTCCGCGACGCCGGCGACTACGCGCTCGGCGGTCGACTGCTCGGGCGCTCGCGCTTTGCCGAAGACGTCGTCGCGCTCGGCACGCACACCGGAACGCATGTCGACGCGCTCGCGCACGTCTGGTACGACGAGCACCTCTACAACGGCCACGACCAGCGCGCCGTGCGCAGCAGCGGTGCGGCCCGCTGCGGCGCCGACGCGCTCGGCCCGATCGTGGCCCGCGGGCTGTTGCTCGACGTCGCGGCGGAGGTGGGCGTCGACGTCCTTCCGGTCGACTTCGCGATCGACGACACGGTGCTGGAACGCTGCTGCGAGCGCGGCGGCGGCGCCCCGCGCGCCGGCGACGTCGTGCTGTTGCACACCGGTTGGATGACCGCGCACGGCGGCGACGGCGCCGCCTACTTCGCCGGCGAGCCCGGGCTCGTGGCGGCGGGCGCGGCCTGGCTCGTCGCGCGCGACGTCGCCGTCGTCGGGGCCGACAACTACGCGATCGAACGCCTCGACGAGCGCTCCACCGGCGGCTTCCCCGTGCACGAGCTGCTGCTGCGCGACCACGGCGTGCCGCTGATCGAGAACCTCGTGCTCGGCGAGCTGGCCGCGGCGGGCGCCCGCGAGTTCCTGTTCGTCGCCACGCCGCTGCCGCTGCGCGGGGCGACGGCCAGCCCGCTCGCGCCCGTCGCGATCCTCTAGGGCAGCGATGGCCGGCGCGCTGCACGGGATCACCGTGCTCGACCTCACCCAGCAGCTGCCGGGTCCCTATACGACGCTGCTGCTCGCCGGGCTGGGCGCGCGCGTGATCAAGGTCGAGCCGCCCGTCGGCGACGCCGGACGGACGATCGACCCGCCGATGTTCCGCGTCGTGAACGCCGGCAAGGAGTCGATCGTGCTCGACCTCAAGAGCGAGCAGGGCCGCATCGACCTGCACCGTCTCGCGGTCCGCAGCGACGTGCTCGTCGAGGGCTTCCGGCCCGGCGTCGCCGCGCGGCTGGCGGCCGACTACGCGACCATCTCGGCGTTGCGCCCGGATGTCGTCTACTGCTCGATCTCCGGCTTCGGCGCGGCCGGGCCCTACGTCGACGTCCCCGGTCACGACCTCAACTACCTCGGCGTCGGCGGCGCGGTCGAGGCCGAGCCGGCCGGCTCGTGGACGAGCGGCGCGCACGAGATCGGGATCCCGATGGTCGACCTCGCCTCGGGGACGATGGCCACGCTCGCGATCGTCGCGGCGCTGAACGAGCGCGGCGCGACCGGCGCCGGCGCGGAGCTCGACGTCGCGATGCTCGACAGCGCCGTCTTCTGGGGCTCGGTCAGAGCGCCGCTGCGCGACGGCGGCTCCGAGCCCGCCTACGCCGTCGTCGCGGCCGCCGACGGGCATCTGCTGAGCTTCGCCGTGATCGAGGACAAGTTCTGGTGCTCCCTGTGCGACGTCCTCGAGTGGCGCGACTGGCGCGAGGATCCCGCGCTCGCGACGCATCACCAGCGGCGCCAGCGCGCGCCGGAGATCCGCGAGCGGCTCGCGAGCGCGATCGCCACCCGCCCGCGCGAGGTATGGCTGGACGCGCTGTGGGCCGCCGACGTGCCCGTTGCGCCGGTGCACGAGCGCGCGCTCGCGCCGAGCGATCCGCAGATCGCCGCGCGCGGCCTCTTCGCCGCCGACGCGACCGGCGCGCCGGTCCCGGTCGTGCCGCTGCCGCCGTCGCTGCGCCGGCAGCCGCTCGGGCCGGCGCCCGCGCTCGGGGGCGACGGGGAGCGGCTGCTGGCGGAGCTGCTCGACGACGTGCCGCCGAGGGGCGCGTCCGCGCCCGATCGCGCAGGCGAGCAGCGCCCGGCCGAGTCCGGGAGCGAGCGGCGATGAGCGCACCGACGATGCGGGCCGTGGAGCTCGAGGCGTTCGGCGGCGCGGAGCGGCCCGTGCCGGTTCGACTCGCGCGCCCCGAGCCGGCGCCCGATGAGGTGCTCGTGCGCGTCCGAGCGTGTGGCGTCTGCGGGCACGACCTGCTCGCGCGCCGCGGGCGCCTCGGCGGCTCGACGCCGCGCGTGCTCGGCCACGAGATCGCGGGCGAGGTCGCCGCCGTCGGCGCAGACGCGGGCGCCAGGCGCGGCAGCGAGCCGCTGCGCGTCGGGGACCGCGTCGTGCTCGGCCAGCGCGTCACGGCCGGCGGCGGGTCGCGCTTTCGCGGCGAGCGCGCGCCGGGCGGCTACGCCGAGTTCGTCGCCGCGCTCCCGGCGGACGTCGTCCGGCTGCCGGACGCACTCTCATTCGTCGACGGCGCGCTGCTGCCCTGCGGCATCGGCACCGGGCTCCACGCGCTGCGCCGCTTGGGCGGCGGCGTCGGCGAGACGCTGCTCGTCGTCGGGGCCGGGGGCGGCGTCGGGATCCACGCGGTCGCGCTCGCGCACGCGGCCGGCCTGCGCGTGATCGCCGTGACGCGCGCGGAGGGCAAGCGCGCGGCGCTCCTCGCCGCCGGCGCCGACTCCGTCGTCGCCGCTGCTGCGGATCCGCTCGCCGAGATCCGCCGGCTTGCGCCTGAGGGCGTCCCGCTCGCGATCGACTGCGCGGGTCCGCCGACGCTCGAGCTCACGCTCCAGGCGCTCGCGCGCGGCGGCCGCGCGGCGCTCGTCGGCAACGTCGCAGATGCCCCGCTCGACGGCGCCGCGCTCGTCGGGCGCGCGATCGTGCGGGAGCTGACGCTGCTCGGCAGCCCGCACGCGACGATCGACGAGCTCGCGCTCGCGGCCCGGCTCGTGGAGCGGGGCACGGTGCGGCCGCAGGTCGCCGCGACGTTCCCGCTCGAGCAGGCCGAGCAGGCGCACCGCATGCTCGAGGAGAGCGCGCCGGCCGACCGCGTCGTGTTGGTGGTCGACCCCGCCAACGCAAGCGCGGGGCGTCCAACACAGTTGCTCTTTGTCCAGTGCAGGTGTAGTGTCGGCCGTCGCGGGACCGGGGAGAGCGGGCCGCGGCGGCGTCGTCGTCCAACGATGTGAGAGTGGTGATGAGCGAGAGCATGCAGGGAGACTTCTACGTCGCGTCGGACATCGGCGGCACGTTCACCGACACGGTCGTGCTGCAGCGCAGCGGCGCGGTTCGGCGCTACAAGGCGCCGACGACCCCAGAGAACCTCGTCGACGGCGTGCTCGCGACGTTCGCGCTCGCCGCGGCCGACGCCGGCATCGAGCGCGACGCGTTCGTCGCATCGATCCGCCGCTTCTCGCATGGCACGACCGTCGCCACCAACGGCCTGCTGCAGCGCAAGGGCGCGAAGACGGGCGTGCTGCTGACGGAGGGCTTCGGCAACAGCACGACGATCATGCGCGGCATGAAGGGCTTCGGCCTCGAGGAGGCAGAGCTGAAGGACTGGCGTCGGCTCGTCAAGCACAGGTCGGTGATCGATCGCCGCCTCGTGCGCGAGGTGCCCGAGCGCGTCGACTACGCCGGCCGCGTCGTGCGACCGCTCGACGAGGACGCGACGCGCGCCTCGATCCGCGAGCTGCTGAGCGAGGGCGTCGAGGCGATCGCCGTCTGCCTGCTGTGGTGCACCGAGCACCCGCAGCACGAGCAGCGCGTCGCCGAGCTCGTCGCCGAGGAGGCGCCGGAGGTCTACGTCTCGATCTCGTCCGAGGTGCTGCCGCGGATCGGCGAGTACGCTCGCATGGTCACGACCGCGGTCAACGCGTTCCTCGGGCCGGAGGTCCGTCGCGTGACGACCTCGCTCGACGCGACGCTGCGCGAGGCGCGGCTGTCGCACCAGCCGCTCCTGATGCAGTCCAACGGCGGCCTCGCCGCGGTCGACCAGGCCGCGGTCCGCCCGGTCTCGTTCCTGCTCTCCGGGCCGGTCGGCGGTGTCGTCGGCTCCCGCCTCGTCGCCGAGACGATGGGCGAGCGCAACGTCGTGACGGCCGACATGGGCGGCACGAGCTTCGATGTCGGCCTCGTCGTCGACGGACGTCCCCTGCTGCAGCCGACGACGCTGATGGACCACCAGCCGATTGCGGTGCCGTCGGTCGGCATCGAGACGATCGGCGCCGGCGGCGGCTCGATCGCCCGCGTGCGCGACGGCGCGCTGCAGGTCGGACCCGACAGCGCGGGTGCCGTCCCCGGACCGGTCTGCTACGGCGGCGGCGGCGTGGAGCCGACCGTCACCGACGCCGACGTCGTGCTCGGCTTGATCAATCCGACCAGCTTCCTCGGCGGCCGCAAGACGCTCGATCGCGACGGCGCCGAGCGGGCGATCCGCGAGCACGTCGCCGAGCCGCTCGGCCTGACGGTCGAGCAGGCGGCGGAGGGCATCAAGCGGATCGTCGACTCGCGCATGGCGGACCTGATCCGCCAGGCGACGATCCACCGCGGGCACGACCCGCGCAACTTCGTCCTCGTCGCCTTCGGCGGCGCCGGGCCCGTCCACGCGCACGCATTCGGCGCCGGGCTCGGGGTGAAGCGGATCGTCGTGCCCGTCACGGCGTCGGTCCACTCCGCACTCGGGATCGCGGCCTCCGAGCTGGTCGTGACGCACGAGGCGACGCGCAGCTTCATGACGCCGCCCGGGAGCTCGGTCGCCTCCGAGCACGTCGATGCCGACGCCGTGGGCGCCGTGCTCGCGGAGGTCGAGCGCGAGTCGGTCGCGCGGCTCGCATCGCAGGGGATCGAGCGCGACGCGATCCGCGTCGAGCACTTCGTCGACATGCGCTTCCGCTTCCAGATCCACGAGCTCACGATCGAGCTGCCGGAGCATCCGGTGACGCCGGCCGGGCTCGACCGCCTCGTGGCCCGCTTCATCGAGACCTACGAGCAGCGCTTCGGCGAGGGCTCGGCCTTCACCGAGGCCGGCGTCGAGTTCGTCAACTGGCGCGTCGTCGCGACCGCCTCGACCTCGCCACCGACCCTGCGCCCGAGCGAGCCGAGCGACGAGCCCCAGCCCGACCCGATCCGCCACGACCGCGTCTACTTCGGCGGCTGGAGCGACGCCGCCGTCTACGACGAGCAGGCGCTGCGCCCGGGCGTGCAGGTGACCGGCCCCGCGATCTTCGAGCTGGCCGACACGAACATCGTGATCGGCGCCGGTCAGTCCGCCGTGGTGGACGCGCACGGCAACGTCTCGATCGACCCGACGACGAACCCCGCCACCGTGCGGCAGATGGAGGAGGCGCTCAATGGCTGAGCTCGCTGCGGCGATCGACCCGATCACCTTCGAGGTGATCTCGCACCGGCTCTGGGCGATCAACGAGGAGGGCTCGACGACGATCGTGCACGCCTCCGGCTCGCCCGTCGTGCACGCGCAGGACTACAACTTCGGGCTCTACGCGCCTAACGGCGACCTCGCCGTCTGCGGCGTCTTCTACACGCTGCCGATGTTCGTCATGCAGCTGCTGATCAAGCAGGTGATCGAGCGCTACGGCGACGACGTCAACCCGGGCGACGTGTTCCTCAGCAGCGACCCGTTCCGCGCCGGCATCCACCAGTCCGACGTGCAGTTCGTCTCGCCGTTCTTCCACGACGGCGAGCTCGTCGCGTGGACCGGCTGCATGGCGCACGTGATGGATGTCGGCGGCATGAACCCGGGCTCGTGGTGCCCGACGGCGACCGACCTCTACCAGGAGGGTCTGATCATCCCGCTGTCGCGGATCGTCGACGAGGGGCGCGTGAACCGCGGCGTGTGGGACACGATCATGGCGAACTCGCGCCTGCCCGCGATGCTGGGCAACGACTTCTCCGCCTTCCTCTCGGCCCACCGCGTCTCGCAGGCGCGGCTGCGCGAGGCCTCCGAGGAGTACGGCGGCGAGGCCGTGCGTCAGACGATGGAGACGACGATCGCGCGCACCGCCGCGCGGATGGGCGAGTGGATCGAAGGCCTGCCCGACGGCCGCTTCCAGCACGTCGGCTTCGTCGACCACGACGGCCAGGAGAACCGCCTCTACAAGGTGCTCTGCACGATGACGAAGGCGGGCGACCGGATCCGCTTCGACTACGCGGGCACCGACGCCGCGATCGCCGGCATGGGCAACGGGTCGGCCTCCGGCAGCTACGGCGCGATCGGCGCGATCATGCTCGCGCTGTTCGGCTCCGACCTGCCCTGGAACGCCGGGCTGATGCGCTCGATCGACATCGACTTCCCGCCCAACACCGTCGTCAGCGCGGAGCCGCCGATGCCGCTGTCGGCGGGGTCGGTCGCCGGTGCCTGGATCGCGAGCGCGACCGCCGAGACGTGCCTGGCGAAGCTGCTCGCGTTCTCCGAAGGGCACCAGGACTGGGTCTGCGGGCCGCCCGACGGATCGTGGCTGCTGAGCCAGTTCGGCGGCATGAACCAGTTCGGCGAGCCGTTCGCGACGATGTTCATGGACGCGCAGGGCTGGGGCGGGTCGGCTTTCTCGTTCCGTGACGGCGTCGACACCGGCGGCTCGATGGTCGTGCCGGTCAGCCAGTTCATGGACGTCGAGCTGAACGAGGCTCACCAGCCCGTCTTCTACCTGTGGCGCCGCGAGGCGACCGACACCGGCGGCGCCGGTCGTCAGCGCGGCGGCAACGGGATCGAGTTCGCGCTCGCCGTCTACGACACCGACGAGCTGATCGCGACCTGCGGCACGCAGGGCGCCACGGTGCCGACGACGATCGGCGTCTTCGGCGGCAACCCCGGGGCGACGAGCCTCTACGAGACCGCGGTCGAGTCCGACTGGCGCGAGCGGATGGCCGCCGGGTCGAGCGTGCTCGACCTCGACGGCGCCGGCGGGCGGCGCGAGATCGCCGAGGCGAAGTGCACGATCCGGCTCGGTCCGCACGACGTGATGAACCACGTGACGCAGAACGGCGGCGGCTACGGCGACCCGCTCGAGCGCGACATCGCGGAGGTGCTGCGTGACGTGCTCGACGGCAGCGTCTCGCGCGACTGCGCCCGCTCCCTCTACGGCGTCGTGGTCGACGGGGTCGCGGTCGACGAGGCGGCGACCGCGCGAGAGCGCGGGCAGGCGCTCGCCGCGCGGCTCGCCGAGCTGCCCGACAGCGGCCGCGACCACGCGCCGCGCGAGCTGCCGATCGTGCGTCGCTGGGCGGACGTCGTGAACCTCGTGCGCGACGGCGACGAGATCCTCGTCCAGGCCGCGGCCAGCGGCGCGATCCTGGGGCCGCTCGGCGACGACTGGCGCGCGGTCACGCCGTACCGCGTCGTCGCGCCCGAGCAGCTCGGCGCCGCGATCCGCCTCCACGAGCAGCTCGAGCTGCGTCAGTACCTCGATCCGACGACCGGCCGCGCGCTGTGGGTCGACTTCGTCCGCAAGGGGGAGGAGCCGGTCGTCGACTTCCAGCTGACCGAGCTGTGAGCGACCGCGAGCCGGTGCCGCTGTGGCAGCCGTCGCCCGAGCGCATCGAGCGGGCGACGATGACGCGCTTCGCGCGCGAGCACGGGCTGCCGGAGGACTACCGCGAGCTGTGGCGCTGGTCGGTCGAGGACGTCGGGCGCTTCTGGGCGCTCGTCTGGGAGCACTTCGCCGTCGAGGGGGGCTACGAGCGCGTGCTCGGGGCGCGGGAGATGCCCGGGACCGAGTGGTTCCCGGGCGCGCGCGTGTCCTACGCCGAGCACCTCTTCCGCGACAAGCCGGACGAGCGGATCGCGATCCGGCACGCGTCGGAGTCGCAGCAGCTCGCCGCCTGGACCTGGGGCGAGTTGCGCGAGCGGACGGCGCGGATCGCGGCCGGCTTGCGCGCGCTCGGCGTCGGTCCGGGCGATCGCGTCGCCGCCTACCTGCCGAACGTGCCCGACACGGTCGCCGCACTGCTCGCGTGCGCGAGCATCGGCGCGATCTGGTCGGTCGCGGCGCCCGAGTTCGGGGCCGAGGCCGTCGTCGATCGTTTCGCCCAGATCGAGCCGACGGTGCTGCTGGCCGTCGACGGCTATCGCTACGGCGGGCGCGACTTCGACCGCCGCGCGGTCGGCGAGCGGATCGCCGCCGCCACCGGCGCGCGGCTCGTGCGCTTCGGCCAGCTCGACGGCAGCGGCTGGGAGGATGGCTTCCTCGGGCCCGCCCGCGCGCCGCTGACGTTCGCGCGGGTGCCGTTCGATCACCCGCTGTGGATCCTCTACAGCTCGGGGACGACGGGCGTGCCGAAGGCGATCGTCCACGGGCACGGCGGGATCCTGCTGGAGCAGTTGAAGATCGCGCATCTCCAGCTCGACGCGCAGGAGGGCGATCGGATCTTCTGGTTCACCACGACCGGCTGGATGATGTGGAACTTCCTCGTGGGCGTCCTCTTGAGCGACGCCTCGGTCGTGCTCTACGACGGCACGCCGGCCGGCGAGGCGCTGTGGGACCTCGCGGCGCAGGCGCGCGTCTCCACGTTCGGCACGAGCGCGGCGTTCATCGCCGCCGCGATGAACGCCGACCTGGTGCCGGCGCGCGGTCGCGACCTGTCGGCCCTGCGCGCGGTCGGCTCGACCGGCTCGCCGCTCTCGCCCGAAGGCTTCGCGTGGGTCTACGAGCAGCTCGGCGCCGACACGTGGCTCTTCTCGACCAGCGGCGGAACCGATCTCTGCACGGCGTTCGTCGGCGGCGTGCCGACGCTCCCCGTCTACGCCGGCGAGCTGCAGGCCCGCGCGCTGGGGGCGAAGGTCGAGGCGTGGGACGAGCAGGGGCGCGCGCTCGTCGGCGCGGTCGGCGAGCTCGTGATCACGGAGCCGATGCCGTCGATGCCCGTGCGGCTGTGGAACGACCCCGGCGACGTGCGGCTGCGCGAGGCGTACTTCTCGACCTATCCGCGGGTGTGGCGCCACGGCGACTGGATCGAGATCACCGAGCGCGGCAGCGCGATCATCTCGGGCCGCAGCGACGCGACGATCAACCGCGGCGGCGTGCGCATCGGAACGGCCGAGATCTACCGCGCGGTCGCGGTCGAGGACGACGTGCTCGACGCACTCGTCGTCGACGTGCCGCGCGCCGGCACCGAGGGCTGGATGCCGCTGTTCGTCGTGCTCCGCGACGGCGCCGTGCTCGACGACGCGCTCGCCGCGCGACTGCGCATGCGGATCCGCACCGACTGCTCGCCGCGCCACGTCCCGAACGAGGTGCACCAGGTCGCGGAGGTGCCGCGCACGCTCTCGGGCAAGCTGCTCGAGGTCCCGGTCAAGCGGATCCTGATGGGCGCCGCGCCGGAGCAGGTCGCGAGCCGCGACGCGCTCGCGAACCCGGACGCGCTCGACGCATTCGTCGCCTGGGCGCGGGAGCACGCGGCATGAGCCTGCGGCCCGCCGGCGCACGGCGCCGGCGGATCGGCGTGATCGAGGACTCGGCGTTCCTCGCTGCAGATGTCCAAGCACATTGAAATCAAAGCAGTAGAACTGTACTGTGCGACAGCATGACCACCGTGACACTCAGCGGCGTCGGGGCCGCCATGCCCCAGCCGGGCGACGCCCCGTCCAGCCTCGAATGGCTCATCTACCAGAGCGCGACCGCGGCGCTCGTCGACGCGGGCCTGACCCGCGCTGAGCTGGACGGCGTCGTGATCGCCGCCTCCGACCAGGTCGACGGGCGCGCGATCTCCTCGATGCTCACGTCCGGCCCCGCCGGCGCCTACCTCAACGAAGAGATCAACGTCGCGAGCTCGCCGGCCCACGCGCTCGTGACGGCCTACCTGCAAATCCTCTCCGGGACGCACGAGCGGCTGCTCGTCTCCTCCTGGGGCAAGGCCTCCGAGACGGCCGGCGGCTCGATCCAGGCGGCCGAGCGGCTCTCCGTCGAGCCCTTCTACGAGCGCGACGGCGGCCTCAGCGCGCTCGCCGCGACTGCGCTCCAGGCCTCCGCGCACCGCGCCGCGGCGCCCGACCGAGCGCGGGCGGAGGCGGCGGCCGCCGCCGTCGCCGCACGCAACCACGCGGACGGCATGACACCCGCCGACGTGCTCGCCTCCCCGCTCGTGGCGTGGCCGCTGCGGGCGCTCGAGTGCCCGCGCGAGACCGACGCCGCCTTCTCGATCGTGGTCGAGCGCAGCGGGCGCGCCGGCAGCGAGGGGATCAGCCTCGACGGCGCCGGCTGGTGCACCGACTCCGGCCGCGTCGCCGAGCGGGACCTCGTCGGGCTCCCGCACCTCGCCCGCGCCGCCGCCGACGCCTACGAGCGCGCCGGCGTGCGCGACGCGGCCGCCGAGGTCGGCGACTGGCAGCTGCACGACTACTCGCCCGACGCCGAGCTGCTCGCCTACGCGCCGCTCGGTCTCTGCGCGCCCGAGGAGGCGCTCGAGCTCGCGCTCGCCGGCGCCCAGCCGGTCAACCGGGGCGGTGGATCGCTGCGCGGCGAGGCGCCGTTCGGCGGCCCGCTGCGCAAGGTCGTCGACGCGGTCTCGCAGCTGCGCGCCGGCGCCGGAGTCGAGCGCGCGGTCGCCCAGATCGCCGGCGGCTTCGCCGGGCAGTTCCAGACCGTGCTCGTGATCGGGCGGCAGGCGTGATGTCCGCCTCCGTGCTCAGACCCCAGCCGGTCGCCGCGATCGGCGTCGGCCAGACGCGCTTCGGCCCGACGCGCGAGGCGCCGACCTACGTCGAGCTGCTCCACGAGTCGGCGCAGTCCGCGCTGGCGGCCGCCGAGATGACGATCGACGACATCGACGCGGTCGTGCTCGCGCTCGCGCCCGAGTCGCTGATGGGCGTCAACCACGCCGAGCGCTGGTGCGTCGACTACATCGGCGGCCGCCTGAAGCCCGTGATGCGGGTCCAGACCGGCGGCGCGACCGGCCTCTCGGCCGTGCAGGCCGGCTACCACCACGTCGCCTCGGGACTCTATGACCGGGTCCTCGTCGTCGGTGCCGACCGGGTGCGCGAGAGCGGCGACGCGCAGAAGATCTTCAACAAGATCTGGGATCCGTTCTACGAGCGCGACCTGCCCTTCACGACGATCACGATGATCGCGATGTCAGCGGTGCGCTACATGCACCGCCATGGGCTCACCGAGCGCCAGATGGCGCGCGTGTCGGTCAAGGCGCACCACAACGGCGCGCTCAACCCGAACGCGCACATCCGCCGCGAGGTCACGATCGACGAGGTGCTCGAGTCGCGCACGCTGGCGTGGCCGCTGAAGCTTCTCGATGCCTGCCCGCAGTCGGCCGGCGGCTGCGCCGTCGTGCTCGCCTCCGCCGACGCCGTCGACGAGCGCCGCCACGTGCCGGCGTGGATCTCCGGCGTCGCGATGTCGGGGGAGACCTACTTCATCGGGGACCGCCTCGAGCTGTCCGAGCGCGGCTTCGACTACGGCGACGCGGAGGCGCTCGCCGTCGCGGCGGAGCGCGCCTATGCGATGGCGGGGATCACCGATCCCCGCAACCAGATCGACGTCGTCGAGACCTACGCCTCGTTCACGCCCGTCGAGATCCACAACGCCGAGGCGCTCGGCCTCGCCGACCTCGGCACCGCCGCCCCGCTGTTCGAGGAGGGCTTCTTCGACCTCGACGGCGAGATCCCACTGAATCCGTCGGGCGGCGTCATCTGCACGAACCCGATCAGCGTCACGGCGATGGTCCGCTTCGCGGAGGCGACCCTGCAGGTGCAGGGCCGCGCCGGCGCGCACCAGGTCCGGGGCGCGCAGACCGCCGTCGCGACGGGAGCCGGCGGGTCCCACCAGTTCTTCAATGTCGCAGTCCTCACCGGGGAGCGCAGAGCATGAGCAGAGCCGTCGTCACCGAACCGTGGATCGTCGAGCAGCGGTGGGACCTCACCTACCAGCACACCGCCGACGTCACGACCGCCACCTTCCTGCGCACGCTGCGCGACGACAAGCAGCTGCTCGGGACCCGCTGCCCCGTCTGCGAGCGGGTCCTCGCGCCCGCCCGGCCGATCTGCGATCGCGACTTCTGCCGCACGGAGGGCTTCGTCGAGCTCGAGCCGGCCGGCACGCTCGAGCTGTTCACGATCATGCACCTCGCGATCGACGGGCTGCCGGAGCCGCCCTACGTGCTCGGCTACGTCAAGCCCCACGGCGCGGACACGGCGCTGCCCGGCTTCGTCGAGGGCGTCGACCTCAGCAGCGACGCCACGGCGGTCGCGGAGCTGAAGATCGGGCGCGAGGTCGAGATCGCGTTCCGCGAGGAGCGCGTCGGTCGCATCACCGACCTCTTCTTCCGCCTGCGCAGATGACCGCGCCGCGGCCTCGCAGCCGTCACCTCGCCGAGCTGGTCGCCGAGCTGGCGGAGCGCGACCCCGACGCACTCGCGGTCATCTCCGCAGAGGAGACGCTGAGCGCGGCCGAGCTCGAGCGGCGCGTCGACGCCTTCGCGGCCGGACTGCGCACGCTCGGCGTCCGGCGCGGCAGCACCGTCGGACTGCTCTGCACCAACCGCTGGGAGTGGCTCTGCACCGCCTTCGGCGCGATGCGACTCGGCGCGCGCGTCGCTGCCTTCAACACGTTCGTGAAGGCGTGGGACCTCGACTACATGCTCGCCCACTCCGGCGCCGACGTGCTCGTCACGCTCGACCGCTTCCGCGCGAGCGACTTCCTCGCGACGCTGGGCGAGCTGCTGCCGGAGCTCGAGGACGCCACGTGGGCCGCGGAGCGCTACCCGCGGCTGCGCGCCGTCGTCGCGATCGGCTCCGGTCTGCGGCCGGCGGGGGTCCACGCGCTCGACGACGTGCTGGCCGCCGGCGCGGCGGCGCCGGCGGCCGAGCCGGAGCACACCTCGGCCGCCGACGATGCGTTCGTGCTCTACACGTCCGGGTCGACCTCGCGGCCGAAGGCCGTCCCGCTGCAGCAGTACGCGGTGATCGAGAACGGCTTCGCGATCGGTGAGCGGATGGGGCTGCGCAGCGAGGACCGCGTCTGGGTCTCGGTTCCGCTGTTCTGGGCCTACGGCGCCGCCAACGCGGTGCCGGCGACGCTCACGCACGGTGCGGCGCTGGTCCTGCAGCCGGCCTTCGACGCGGGCGAGGCACTCGAGCTGATCGAGGCCCACGAGGCGACGGCCGGCTACACGTTGCCGAACATGACGAACGCGCTGCTCATGCACCCGGACTTCGACGTGCGACGCACGGCGTCGATGCGAACGGGGCTGACGCTGGGCGGCGCCGCCGACGTCCGACGCGCGGCGCGCGAGCTGGCGATCCCCGAGATCTGCAACATCTACGGGGGCACCGAGACGTACGGCAACTGCTGCGTCACGCCGGTCGCGTGGCCGCTCGAGCGCAAGCTGGAGAGCCAGGGGCCGCCGCTGCCGGGCGTCGAGCTGCGGATCGTCGGCGAGGACGGCGCCGTCCTGCCGGCCGGCGAGGTCGGCGAGGTGCGCGTGCGCGGCTACGTGATGCGCGGCTACCTCGGGACGGACGCCGGCAGCGCGGTCTTCGACGACGA
Organism: Conexibacter sp.; assembly: GCA_025964325.1. Taxonomy (GTDB): domain Bacteria; phylum Actinomycetota; class Thermoleophilia; order Solirubrobacterales; family Solirubrobacteraceae; genus Conexibacter. The sequence goes on along the minus strand of JAOPZA010000083.1, from coordinate 7,019 downwards.
CGGCTGGTTCCGCAGCGGCGACCTCGCCTCGCTCGACGCCGACGGCTGCCTGCACTTCTCCGCTCGCGGCACGGAGATGATCAAGACCGGCGGCATCAACGTCGCGCCGAGCGAGGTCGAGGAGTTCCTCGTGCGCCACGAGGACGTCGGCCAGGCCGCGGTCGTCGGCGTCGAGGATGCCAAGGCCGGCCAGGCCGTCGTCGCGTTCGTCGTCCCGGCGGTCGGGCACCACGCGGACCCCGCGGCGCTGCGGGCCTGGTGCGCCGCGGGGATCGCGGGCTACAAGGTCCCGGCGCGCATCCACGTCGTCGAGCAGCTGCCGAAGACGGAAACCGGCAAGCTCGCCCGGCGCGCGCTGGCCGACTTGGACGGCCCGCAGAGCGCGGCGCCGTCGAGCGACGACGAGGGGAGGACGCATGGCGATCACGACGGACACGTACTGCGTGTTGATCGACGGTGAGGAGCGGGCCACGGCGAGCGGAGGGGCCGCGGAGCTGATCGACCCCTCGAGCGGCGCCGCGATCGGCCGCGCGCCGCTCGCGGGGATCGCCGAGATCGACGAAGCGGTCGCCGCCGCTCGCCGCGCCTTCCGCGGCGCCTGGGGCGAGCTGCCCGGCGAGGAGCGCGGTCGCTGGCTGCAGCGGCTCGCAGCGGCAGTGCGCGCGAACGCCGAGCCGCTCGCCGAAGCGGTCATGCGCTACACCGGGCACCCTGCCGGCTTCGCGCGAGCGGACGCGGCCAACGCCGCGCGCTACTTCGAGTACTACGCCGGGATCGCCGACAAGCTGCACGGCGAGTCGATCCCGCTCTCGAGCGACCACATCGACTACACCGTGCGCGAGCCGTGGGGCGTGTGCGCGGTCGTGACGCCGTTCAACGGTCCGCTGCAGATGCTCGCCCGCAGCAGCGCGCCGGCGCTCGCCGCCGGCAACACCGTCGTCGTGAAGCCGACCGAGCAGGCCCCGGCCGCCGTGCTCGCGCTCGCGCACGTCCTGAACGAGACCGGCCTGCCGCCCGGCGCCTTGAACGTCGTGCCCGGCGGGGCGGAGGCCGGGCAGCGCCTCGTCTCGCACGAGCACGTCGCGCACGTCACCTTCACCGGCTCGGTCACGACCGGGACGGCGATCATGCAGACGGCCGCGCAGCAGATCACGCCGGTCACGCTCGAGCTCGGCGGCAAGTCGCCGCAGCTCGTCTTCGCCGACGCCGACCTCGACGCCGCCGCGCATGCGATCGTCGCCTCCGCGCTGGTGACGGCCGGGCAGGTGTGCTCGGCGGGGACGCGGATCCTCGTCGATCGCGCGGTGCGCGACGACCTCGTCGAGCGAATCGCCGACGCATCGGCGCGCGTGACGGTCGGCCCGCCGCTCGAGGGCGCCGACATGGGGCCGGTGATCTCGCTGCGCCAGCGCGACCGGATCCGCGACGCGATCCGCGGCGCGCGGGCCGACGGCGCACGGCTCGTCGCGGGCGGCGAAGCTGCGGTCGAAGGCGTGGCCGAGGGCGGCTTCTTCGTCCGACCCACGGTCTTCGACGCGGTCGACCCGGGCAGTCGGATCGCGCGCGAGGAGATCTTCGGGCCGGTCGTCGGGGTGATCGAGTTCGACGGCGAGCAGCAGGCGCTCGCGCTCGCCAACGACAGCGACTTCGGCCTGGCGGCGGGCGTGTGGACGCGCGACGCCGGCCGCGCGCACTTCGTCGCCAGCCGGCTCGAGGCCGGGCAGGTGTTCGTCAACACCTACGGCGCCGGCGCCGGCAGCGGCGTCGAGCTGCCCTTCGGTGGCTACAAGAAGAGCGGGATCGGACGCGAGAAGGGCATCACGGCGCTCCACGAGTACACCCAGGTGAAGAACGTGTGCGTGCTCGCGAGGTCGCCGGCGGCGTGAGCTCGCTGTTCGCCGTGCCGGTGGACCTCGCGAGCTGGAGCGGCGCAGCCGCGCCGTCGCCGGAGCGCTGCAGGCGCGCGCGATAGGGACGCGGGCGCTGGTGCGACGGGCGCAGCTCGCACTGGACGTCCCCGGCGGCAGCGCGTTCGGGCGATAGCGGGGTGAGGCGGTGGGTACGCGTCACATGCACCGACGGCCGCACGAATCTGGTCCGTCGGACCGATCCTCAACCGCGGGCGTGGCCTCCTGAGAAGCGCTCCCCTGACGGAGCGCGAGCGCGCCGTCTGCGCGCCAGAGCACGAGACCCCTTGATCCGGAGCGTCGTTGCACCGAAGATGCGCGTGATGGGAGAGCGCCACGACCAGGAGGCTGCACCATGACCGTAGCGTTGATCCTCGACTTCCCCGGGTCGAGCAGGCAGCAATACGACGAGGTCATCGACACCATGGATCTCGGCGGCCGGATGGCGCCGGGCGGCGTGTTCCACGCGGCCGGTCCCTACCAGGACGGCTGGCGCGTGATCGACGTGTGGGAGGACATGGCGCATTTCGAGCGCTTCCGCGACGAGCAGATCGCGCCGGTCACGGCCGCGGCCGGGATGTCGCCGCCGCAGGTGCGCGCGATCGAGGTCGCGGAGCTGCTTCCGGGCAGCGGCGCTGTGCCGGAGCTCGTGCAGGTCGTCGACCTGCCGGGGCTCGATGCGGACAGCTTCGAGGCGATCCACGCGCGAGTGCTGCCCGATCGGCAGACGCCCGACGAGCTCACCCTGCACGTGAACGGACCGACCGAGACCGGCTGGTGCGTCATCGACGCGTGGAGTTCGACAGCGGCGCGCGACCGCTTCCTCCAGGAACGCGTGCAGCCGGCGGCCGAGGGCAGCGCGCTGACGGGGCCGCCGCAGATCGAGGACCTGCCGGTCGCGGCGACGCTGCGTGAGACCGCGGCGCACCGGATCTAGGGGCCCTGCTCGGCTGAGACCTCCGCGCGGCCCGCGGGGGTCGTGGTCGTGGTGGCCGCGGCGCCCGGGCGTTGCGCTCGGAAGTGGCGCAGGCGCAGCGCGTTGCCGACCACGCTGATGCTGGAGAAGACCATCGCGAGACTCGCGATGACGGGGCTGAGCAGCCCGACCGCTGCGAGTGGGATGGCGGCGAGGTTGTAGCCGAACGCCCACGCCAGGTTCTGCTTGATGGTGCGCAGCGTCGCGCGGCTCAAGCGGATGGCGTCGGCGGCGGCGCGCAGGTCGCCGGAGACCAACGTGAGGTCGGATGCCTCGATCGCGACGTCGGTCCCCGTTCCGATGCTCAGCCCAAGGTCGGCCTGTGCGAGGGCGGGCGCGTCGTTGACGCCGTCGCCGACCATGGCGACGACCCGACCCTCGGCCTGCAGGCGGCGCACGACGTCGGCCTTGGCGGACGGCAGCACCTCGGCGATGACCTCGTCGATGCCGACCTCAGCGGCTACGGCGCGCGCGGTCGTCTCGTTGTCGCCGGTGAGCAGCACCGGTCGCAAACCAAGCGCCTTCAGCGACGCGACGGCCTCCGCCGAGCTGTCCTTGACGGTGTCGGCGACGACGAACACGGCGCTCGCGTGCCCGTCCCAGCCGGCGGCGATGGCCGTCTGCCCGCGCGTCTGGGCCGCTCGGCGAGCGGCGTCGAGCTCGGGCGGAAGATGCATCGCCCAGTCGGCGAGCAGCGCGGGCCGTCCGACGACGAGCGCGCGGCCGTCGACGACGCCTTCGACACCGAGGCCTTCGCGGTTGGTGAAGTCCTCGACGGCTGGCAGCGGTCCTTCCGCCGCCGCAGTCTTCGCGATCGCTTGTGCGATGGGGTGCTCCGACGCGTTCTCGAGCGCCCCCACCAGTCGCAGCGCCTCGGACCGCTCGACGCCGTCGGCGACGGTGACGTCGACCAGGCTCATCCTGCCGGTCGTGACGGTGCCGGTCTTGTCGAGGAGGACGGTGTCGACGCGGCGCGTCGACTCCAGGACCTCCGGGCCCTTGATGAGCAGCCCCAGCTGCGCGCCGCGGCCCGTGCCGACCATCAGTGCCGTCGGCGTGGCGAGCCCGAGCGCGCACGGGCAGGCGATGATGAGCACGGCGACGGCAGCCGTGAACGCGAACGTCGCGCTTTCGCCGGTGCCGAGCCAGAACCCCAGCGTGGCGACCGACAGCGCGATCACGACGGGCACGAAGATGCCGGAGATGCGGTCCGCCAGGCGCTGTACCGGGGCCTTGCCGGTTTGGGCGTCTTCGACCAGGCGGGCGATCTGCGCGAGCGCGGTGTCGGCGCCGACCTTGGTCGCGCGGATGACGAGCCGGCCGCCGGCGTTGACGGTCGCGCCCGCCAGCTCCGAGCCGGGCTGGACCTCGACGGGCACGGACTCGCCGGTGAGCGTGCTCATGTCCACGGCCGACCTGCCTTCCTCCACGGTGCCGTCGGTCGCGACCTTCTCGCCCGGCCGGACGACGAAGCGGTCGCCGACCGCGAGCTGCTCGACGGGGACGCGGCGCTCGTTGCCTTCGGCGTCGAGCAGCGCGACGTCCTTGGCGCCGAGCTCCAGCAGCGCCTTCAGGGCCGCACCGGCGCGGCGCCTTGCCTTCGCCTCGAAGTAGCGTCCCGCGAGCAGGAAGGTGGTGACGATGCCCGCGGTCTCCAGGTAGATCTGGTCGGCGCCCGCCCCGGACTTGGGGATGACGTCGAAGGCCATCCGCATGTGGTTCATGCCGGCGTCGCCGATGAAGAGGGCGTACAGCGACCACAGCCAGGCGGCGAGGGTGCCGACGCTCACGAGCGTGTCCATCGTCGCCGCGCCGTGCCGGAGGTTCGCCCACGCCGCCTTGTGAAACGGCCACGCCGCCCACAGCACCACCGGCGTCACGAGCTGCAGCGACAGCCACTGGAAGTTGTCGAACTGCAGCGCCGGCACCATCGACAACAGCAGCGCGGGAATGGACAGCAACGCTGCGAGGATGAGTCGTCGCCGCAACGGCGCGGTCTCGTCGACATCGGCGATGTCCTGGCCGGTCGCGGGTTCCGTCGAAGGCAACACGGCCTGGTAGCCCGCGGCCTCGACGGCTTCGACGAGCTGCTGGGGGGCGACCGTGCCAGGGTCGAACTCGACCCGGGCCTTCTCGGTGGCGTAGTTCACCGTGGCGCTCACGCCGTCAAGCCTGTTGAGCTTGCGTTCGATGCGGTTCGCGCACGATGCGCAGGTCATGCCCGTGATCGGCAGCTCGACGTGCTCGGGGGCGGTGGTGCTCATCGCGCGACCTCCTGGGTGAAGGCGGCGGTGTGGACCTTGCCGTCGACCTGGAATTGCAGGAACAGACGGTACCGGCCGGCGGTCGGGAACGCGGCCATGAACTTCAGGCTGTCCTCGTCGGGGTGCACGTGCAGGAACGCGAGGTCGCCTTCGCGGAGCGCGACCAGGTGGCCCTTGGCGCCCAGGTAGTCCTGGACCGCGACCGGCGTGCCGCCGCGGGTCACGCCGAACGCCAGCCCGGACGGTCCCCCGGCATGGCTGGCGCTCTCGGTCAGTCCCACGCGCAGACCGTCGACCTCCGCGCTCTTCACAGGTGCGGGCAGCTCCGCGGAGCGGACCGACCCGTCGACGGCGACGTCATCGGCGAGCGTGCGGGGCTTGCCTGCGACGGAGAAGTCGGCGAAGAACCGGTAGGAGCCGGCCTCGCGCAGCGTCACCGGCACCGACCAGGTGCCGTCCGCGGCTTCGATCGGATGCAGATGCTGGAAGCCGGTCATGTCGCGCCGCACGACGATGAGGTGCATGCGCTTGGTGCGCTCGACGTCGAAGTCGCGCACGGTCTGCCCGTCGCGCCCGAGGATGCGGAAGGCGAGGTCGAACGGCTTGCCGGGCTGCGCGCTCGTGCGAGCGAGCTTCAGGGTCAGGCCGTTGTCGCTGACCGCGAGGCCGCGGACGGGCTGAGCGGCCATCGCTCCGCCGCCGTGCGCGTCGCCGTCGGTGGCCGACATGCCCGTCATCCCGTGAGCGCCCGCGCTCGGCTGGCCGGAGTTGTCGGCCTTGGCGGAGCGGTCGCGGTCGGGTCCGATGACGCCGCCGACGGCGAGCGCGGCGCCGAAGAGCAGCGCCAGTGCGGCCGCGAAGCCGGCGAGTCGCACGAGCGCGCTCATGACGCGGCCTCGGCGTCGTAGCCGGCTTCGGGACCATCCGGCGTCGCTTCATCCGGGCTGGAGGTCGAGGAGGAGCGGGAGTCGAACAGGGGAGTCCTTTCGTCAGCGGAAGGGCGAGTGTACTCCTACCCCCTAGGGGTATGTCAAGCGGCGCTGATACCGACCCAGTCGATGATTCGGCCCGCGCTCACTGCGGTCCTTCTTCCTCCTCGGCGATGCCCGGCGCCATGCTGGCGCGCTGCCAGGCGGCGCCCTGGAATCGCATCAGCGCGATCAGCACGATGCCGGCGATGACGGCGCCGGTGACGAGTGCGGCGGCCAGCGAATGGTCAGTGACGATGGCGCCGAGCAGGCCGGCGGCCGAGCCGGCGAGCACCGCCGTGATCACGGCGACCATGCCAGCTACCGTGAGGAATCCCTGCCCGCGCCCGCCCCCCAGGCCCTGGACGGCGAGTCGCTCTGCGGGCGGGACGGTGAGCAGGTAGGGAGCGAGCTCCGGGGCGCTGTCGAAGTAGTAGGCGCGGAGTCGCGCGATGCGCCGTGCGTAGCCGTAGTCCTCGATGCCGGTTTGCAGGACGCGTTCGAACGTCACGAGCCCGACGAAGGCGAGCGTGGAGAGGATGACCAGGCCGAAGGCATAGAACGCGGTTCCGACGCGGGTCGCCGTCGCGACCAATCCGAGGGCGACCAGCGCGCCGGAGACCGCGCCGAGGAACATGGTCGCGCGGCCGGTCGACTCGGCGATCGTCGCCGAGCGCGCGCCCTGCAGCGCGAAGTGCTCGGTCGTCGCGAAGGTGACGGTGGCGGGGCGCGGGTCCCCGGTGTCCGCCTCGCCGGCATTCGTGTGGGGCTTGGTGTCCGTCGCGACTCCCGTTCCTCGCTCCGCCTTGCGCGACGTTAGCGCGGCTCCGCCCGATGACCGACGCTGCCGGCGCCGGTCTGACGCGCCTTCCGACCGCGCCGGGACGTGCCACAGCTCGTCCTC
>JAOPZA010000041.1 GCA_025964325.1 Conexibacter sp. | reverse complement strand
GTGATCGTCGTGGCTGGCAAGGACGCAGACCCGAGTAAGACCGGAGGTCTTTCGAGTGGTCGAGGACGCCGCCAGGCGCGGCGAGGACGAGCCAGACCTGGCAAACGTTGCCTGACACGGCACTAGGCGGGCGCTCGCCCGCGGCGATCGGCGCTCGCCTTCGGCGAGCACTTGGAAGTTCGCCTGCGGCGATCGGCGCTCGCCTTCGGCGAGCACTTGGAAGTTCGCCTGCGGCGAACTTCCGGGGGGCGGCGAACTCCGGGAGGCGAACTCCCGGGGGGGCGAAGCTTGGGCGGGCGGACTCCGGGCGGCGGACCCCGGGGACCGGCGGCAGCGGACCGGCGGCTGCGGCAGCTAGGCTAGGCGCTCGCGCGGCGCTGCGCGGGCGTCTCGTTCTGCTCGCGCGAGACCGCGCCGTTCTGCTGCAGCGAGCGCACGAACTGCTCGATGTGCTCCACGCTGAAGCGACGCTGACCACCCGGCGTGCGATAGGACTGGAGGTATCCCATGTCAGACCAGCGGCGAACGGTTCCGAGCGAGACGCCCAGCTCCCGCGCGGCTTGGGAGGTCGAGAGACCGAGTGGACGAGAGTTCATCCCGTGCATCTGGAGGGGCATGCCTTCATTACTCCCCGTTTCATCCCCACTGCGTAGCGATGAGGAGCTTTTGCACAACCTCGGGTGGCGAAGGTGACGGAGAGCGTCGCGCCTTCGGTGGCTGAGCCCGCAATCTTGCGGCAAGACGGGTGCGGTGGGTGCACCAGCCATCTGAGACGATGGACGCATGGGCAGGACCGCCCTCGTCTGCGCCGTCGCGGCGCTCGTCGGCTGCGGATGCGGCGGGCGCGCCGCGCTCCCGGCGGCGTGCAGCTCGATGACCTCCGTCGACATCCTGAACGCCCTGCACGCCGCGCCCGCCCGCGTCGCGCTGCGGGACGGGACCCCGCTCTCGCGCTGCGTCGCGCGCGCCGTCGGCGACGTCGACCTGCAGAACCTCGGCACGCTCATGACCGGCGCCGCCGACCGGCTCGCGCGTCAGCTCCCGGGGAGTGACACGGCCGCCGTCCAGCTCGGGTACCTGATCGGCGCCGCCGAGCGCGGCGCGGGCGAGACGCCCGGCGTCCAGACGGAGCTCGCCTCGCGGCTGGCCGAGGCGCCGGGCTTCGACGGCGGGCCGCGCGCGCGGCGCGGCGCGCTCGCACGGGGACGCGCGGCCGGACGGCGCGGCGGATGAGGCTGCGGCTCTACCACCACGGCGACGGCGCGCGCGTCGCCTATCGCGAGACCGGCACCGGCCCGGGGCTCGCGTTGCTGCACTCGCTCGGGCTCTCGCACCGTGAGTTCGAGCCGATCGTGGAGCAGCTCTCGACCCGCTTCCGCGTCGTCCTGCCGGACCTGCCGCTGCACGGCGACTCGGAGGACCGCCCGCGCCATCCCTACTCGCCCGACTGGCTCGCCGACGTGATCGCCGGCTTCTGCGCGGAGACACTCGGCCCGCGCCCGCTCGTCGCCGGCCACGACCTCGGCGCCGAGCTGCTCCTGCGGGCGATCGCGCGCGGTCGGCTGGAGCCGCGCCGGCTCGTGCTGATGCCGAACCGCCTGCACCGCGCCGAGCAGGGGCATCGCGCGACGCGCGCGCTGTGGCGTGGTGCGACCACGGCCGCGGCGCTGCCGGTGCTCGACCGCGTGCTCGCGCGCAGCGCGGCGATCGTCTTCCGGCCGGCGCTCGGGGAGAAGCTCTCGGTGCAGCGCAACCCCGCCGCCCGCGACCTCGTGCGCCACGCCTTCATGGACGTCGGCGGCAACGGCAACCGCGCGCGCTCGTGGGCGAAGTTCGTTCGCCGCTGGCCGACCGAGCCGCAGCGGCAGCTGCTCGACCTCTATCCGCGGATCGACGCGCCGACGCTGCTGCTGTGGGCCGACCAGGACGCCGGCCACCCGCTCGAGAGCGCGCGCGAGGCCCTCGACCTGCTGCCCGACGGGCAGCTGCGGACGCTCGCGGACACCGGTTTCCTGATCGCCTACGACGACTCGGTCGGACTCGCGCGCGAGCTGATCTCGTTCTGCGGCTGACGCGCCGGCCCCTGCGGGCGCACCCGGCCGGCGCGCGCGAGAGTAGCGTTGAAGCTCGTTCCCATTCCTCAGACCACGAATTTTGACTCCCGGAGGACGTATGAGCGTGCAGGATCAGGAGCAGCTGTGGGGCGCCGAGACGACGAAGGCGGTCGCCAACTTCCCCGTCTCCGGTGAGACCGTCCCGGTCCCCGTCGTGCGCTGGCTCGGCCGCATCAAGGGCGCGGCCGCGCGCGTGAACGGCGAGCTGGGCCTGCTCGACAGCGCGGTCGCCGAGCGGATCGCCGCGGCCGGCGACGAGATCGCCGCCGGGCGCCACGACGACCAGTTCCCCGTCGACGTCTTCCAGACCGGCTCTGGCACGTCCTCGAACATGAACGCGAACGAGGTGATCGCGAACCTCGCCGGCGACGGCGCGCACGCGAACGACCACGTCAACCTCGGCCAGTCCTCGAACGACGTCTTCCCCTCTGCGGTCCATCTCGCGGCGCTCGACCAGGCGACGAACGACCTGCTGCCGGCGCTCGAGCAGCTCGAGGCCTCCTTCGCGGCGAAGGCGACCGAGTTCCACGACATCGTCAAGTCGGGGCGCACCCACCTGATGGACGCCGTGCCGGTCACGCTCGGCCAGGAGTTCTCGGGCTACGCCGCGCAGCTCCGCCTCGGCGCCCGGCGCGTGCGCAACGCGCTGCCGCAGGTCGCGCAGATCCCTCTCGGCGGCACCGCGACCGGGACCGGCCTCAACACGCACCCGCAGTTCGCCGCCGGCGTGCGGGCGAAGCTGTCGGAGGCGAGCGGCCTCACGATCAGCCCGCCCGAGGACCCGTTCGAGGCGCAGGCGAATCGCGACGCGCTCGTCGAGCTGTCGGGTGCGCTGAAGGTCGTCGCCGTCTCGCTGACGAAGATCGCCAACGACCTCGCGCTGATGGGCTCCGGCCCGCGCGCCGGGATCGGCGAGCTGTTCCTGCCGGAGCTGCAGAAGGGCTCCTCGATCATGCCGGGCAAGGTCAACCCGGTGATCCCCGAGGTCGTGCTGCAGGTCAGCGCACAGGTGATCGGAAACGACACCGCGATCACGATCGGCGGCCTGCAGGGCCAGTTCGAGCTGAACGTGCGGATCCCGCTGATCGCGCGCAACCTGCTCGAGTCGATCCGCCTGCTCGCGACCACCTCGCGCCTGTTCGCGGAGAAGTGCGTCGACGGGATCCGCGCGAACGAGGCCGGCTGCGAGCGCTCGGCCGAGTCGACGCTCGCCGTCGCGACGGCGCTGAACCCCTACATCGGCTACGACAAGGCGTCGGAGATCGTCAAGGAGGCCGCCGCCTCGGGCCGGACGCTGCGCGAGGTCGCGACCGAGCAGGGCGTCGAGGAGGCGGTCCTCGAGGAGGCCCTCTTCCTGCGCAAGATCGCGCGCGGCAACGCGCTCTAACGCTCGCCGGACGCCTTCGTGGCGCGCGACGCCGCCCGGTGCTCCGCCGGCGGCGTCGCGCGCTCGTCCTCGTAGCGGAGGACCAGCGCCGACAGCCGCACGTCGAGGCCGCCGGTCAAGCGCAGCAGCGTCCGGAAGGTCGGGTTGATCTCGCCGCGCTCGATCGCGCCGACGTAGTTGCGATGGAGTCCGGCGCGAAAGCCGAGCTCCTCCTGCGAGATCGCGTTGCGGGCGCGAAGCTCGCGAACCGCTGCGCCGAGGACGAGCTGCTCGGTCGGGATCACGCTCTGCGAACTACGCTGCTCGCGCATCGGAGTGCCTCCTCCTGTGCCGGGCCGGGGGCTGTTTGCGCAGTGCCCCCGGCCGCTTTTCGTGGGTCGGCCGAACCTAGGAGGCGTGTCGGACGCCGACGCCGGTTCTCCCGCCGCCCTGCGCAGAGATGTTGCGCCGTCGCGCACGAGACGTCGGGAAGCGCGTCTCGGACGTCGGCCTACGCGCCCAGCTCCTGCCACAACGCGTAGGCCGGATAGGGCGGGTCGCGCGGGACGACGGCGCCCGCGGCGGCGGCCGCGACGGGGCCCCGGAGGCTGCTCTGGAAGCGTACGTCGCGGTCGTTGACCAGGTACTGCGTCCAGAGGCGGACGGGGAGCTGGGCCATCGCGGCCCAGTTCCCGGCGATCAGCCTGACCTGCTCGGCGGTCGCGGTGGGCGGGTCCGCGACGACGTACGGCTGCGGTATGCCGGAGCCGACGCGCCGGACGGCGAACTCGTAGCCGCCCTCCGTCAGCCAGACGGCGGGGTCCGGCCAGCCGTGCCGCGTCAGCAGCTCGATCGCGTCCTCGGCGCGCCAGCGGCCCGAGGCCTGCACGCCGTGCTTGACGTCGGCGTAGTTGTGGTGCGCCCAGCCGACCGGCGTCTCCGGCTGCCAGCCCGCCAGCGCCGCCAGCACCCCGTCGGTGAACTCGTGCCAGGGCGTGCCGTGGTCGGCGCCCGGGTGGACGACGTCGGCGGTCCCCGGCATCAGCAGCGCCGGCCCCTGCGGCATCGCGTCACCGTTGCGGTAGCGCGCCGCGACGGTCGCGGCGGTCCGCATCAGCGTCGCCACCGCCCCCTCGATCGTTCCGTCCGGGAGGGCGGCGGCACGCTGCGGCCACCACGTCAGGTTCGGCTCGTTCAACGGCGCCAGCCAGTCGACGTACGCGCCGCTCGGGTTGCCGACGCTGCCGCCGCGCCCCGGACCGGCCGCGGGCGGGGGGCCGCCGGTGCGCGCGTAGCGGGCGCAGAGGTAGGCGACGAACCACGCCCACGGGCCGTCCGGCGTGAGGTCGTCGACGATCCGCGCGTTGTTCAAGAGCCGGCCCTGGCCGAGGTCGAGACGGCCGCGCCCGCCACGCCCCGGGTCGGCGCGCGGATCGAGCGGGCCGACGCTCGGATGCGTCCAGTCCGGAAACGCCTGGTAGACCGTCAGCACGACCTTGCGCCCGTCCGCGTTGGCCTGCGCGATCTGCGCGTCGAGCGCCGTGAGGGCCGCCGCGGCCGGCCCCGCGGGGTCGCTCAGGTCGAGGAACGACTGCAGCAGCGTGAACGGCTGCGGCGCGGTCGGCTGCAGCGGCGCCCAGCCGACCCACAGCCCGACGACGTCGACCGGGCGCGCGCCGCCGAGCAGGTACGGCCGCACGCCGAGGCCGTCGCCGTACGCGTTGACGTCGCCGATCAGCGAGATCCCCTTGAGCATCCGCGCGGCCGCCGGCGCGGCGGTCGGCGGCGTAGCCGGAGCGGGCGCGGCGGCGCGTGCGTAGCCGGCGGTCCCGGCCCCCAGCAGCGCCGCGCCGGCACCGGCGCGCACGAGCAGCTCGCGTCGCGTGAGGGGATGGCTCGTCATGTCGGATCGCGCGGATCGCCGGGTCCGCCGGGCTCGGCGGGACAGGCGTGTCCCCCTACGAATATGCCCCACTCGGCAGGAAGGGCGTGAGCGGACCGACGCGGCCGCGCGTGAAGAGCGGTCCACCCGGCGCGAGCGCGAGCCCGGCGCACAGCGCGACGTCGAACGCCCACGCCTGCGTCGCGGTCAGCCCGTGGACGGTCGCATTGCCGTCCGCCGGCACGTCCGCCAGCACCCGCCAGAGCAGCGCCCGCGCCGCCTCCTCGTCGACCGCGGCGAGCGTCGCGACTCTCCCCTGCGGCGTGCCAACGGCATAGCCGCGGCCGCCGCGCGCGAGGTAGAGGCGGTCGCCGGTCGCGACCAGCTGCGCGATGTGTCGCGTCCGCGCGCCGCCGCGCACGGCGCGATCGATCGCGGCCGTGCGCTCGACGTCGTCCACGTCCCCGTCGCGCACGAGCTCGAGCGCCGGCAGCGCGCGGCGGTCGACCGGGCCGTGGGCCGACAGCGCGGGCCGCGGCGCGAAGCCGGCGCCGCCGTAGAGGCGGATCGCGCGCGGGTCCGCCGAGGCCGTGATCAGCGCGCCGCGCGCACCGGCCGCGGACCGCAGCGCGCGCGTCAGCAGGGCGCGACCGAGGCCGCGGCCCTGGGTCGCTGGATCGACGAACAGCTGCGCCAGCACCCAGAGGCCGTCGCTCGTCAGCGCCATCGCGAAGCCCGCGATGCGCCCCTCCTCGCGCGCGACCCAGACGCCCTCCGGATCCGTCGCGCAGCCGGCGGCCAGCCGCCGTCGCACGCGCTCGAAGCGCCGCTCCGGCAACTCGCCGGGCATCGGCATCGCATCCACTGCGACGCGCGCGGCGCCGTCGAGGTCCTCCGGCGCGAGCCGAGTCACCTCGGTCGCGGTCTCCATCAGGTCGCGACGGTCTCCGTGCCCAGCTCGGTCAGGCTGACGTCCGCCGAGTAGTCGATCGGCAGCACGATCAGCGAGGGCACGTCGAGCGTGAGCGCGTGCCCCAAGCGCGCCGAGAAGTCGTCGATCGACTCGGCGCGCCACGCCGGCAGGCCGAACGCCTCCGCCAGCTTGACGAAGTCGGGGTTCTCGAAGTCGACGCCGAAGTGGCGACCGAACTTCTTGTCCTGCTTCCAGACGATCGAGCCGAACTGGCGGTTCTCCCAGACGATGTTCACGAACGGGGTCCGCAGCCGCTTCGCGGTCTCGAGCTCCTGGCAGTTCATCAGGAAACCGCCGTCGCCGCTGACCGTCACGACGTGGCGCTCCGGGTGGACGAGCTTCGCCGCGACCGCGGTCGGGACCGCGAAGCCCATCCCGGCGAGGCCGTTCGCGATCATCACCGTGTTCGGCAGGTGCGCGGGGAACATCCGCCCGATCCACAGCTTGTGCAGGCCGACGTCGGAGATCAGGATGTCGTCGCGGCGCAGCGCTCTGCGGATCTCGAGCAGCGCCCGCGGCGGGGCCGCCGGGAAGGAGTCGTCGTAGGCGGCGGCCTCGAGGCGACCGTCGACCAGCTCGCGCAGCCGGCGCGAGCCGCTCGTGTGGCCGGCGCCGCGCGACTCCTCGCCGAGCCGGGCGAGGGTCGCGTAGAGGTCGCCGATCAGCTCGACGTCGGGCACGAAGTTCGCGTCGATCTCGGCCGCCACCGTGTCGATCACGATGATCGTCTTGTCGCGACGCGGGTTCCAGTGCTTCGGCGCGTGCTCGACGAGGTCGTAGCCGATCGCGATCACGACGTCGGCGTCCTCGAAGCCGGCGAGCCGGTAGTCGTGCGCCTGCAGCCCGACGGTGCCGAGCGCAAGCTCCGAGTCGTGGTCGACGACGCCCTTCGCCATGAACGTCTCGGCGACCTTGATGCCGGTCGCGCGGCTGAACTCGCGCAGCGCGGGCGCGGCGCCGCCGCGCACGACGCCGTTGCCGGCGAGCGCGACCGGGCACGTCGCGTTGCGGATGATCTCGGCGGCGCGCAGCAGGTCGCGGGCGCGCGGCTCCGTCACGACCGGCCGCTCGCGCGGGAGCGGGGCCGGGGCGGGCGCGGATCCGCTCACGTCCACGAGCTCGCCCATCACGTCCTCGGGCAGCTCGAGGTGGGTGGCGCCCGGCTTCTCCGCCTCCGCCAGCTTGAACGCCTTGCGGACGACCTCGGGAACGATCGCGGGGCTCGTCACGCGCGCGTTCCATCTCACGATCGGCTGCATGATCTGCACGACGTCGATGTACTGGTGCGACTCCTTGTGCATCCGCTCGAGGTCGGACTGGCCGGTCAGCGCGACGAGCGGCGCGCGGTCGAGGTAGGCGTCGGCGACGGCCGTCACGAGGTTCGTCGCGCCCGGCCCGAGCGTGCCGAGGCAGACGCCGGCGCGGCCCGTCAGGCGCCCGTACATGTCCGCCATGTAGGCGCCGCCCTGCTCGTGGCGCACCGGGACGAAGCTGATCGAGGAATCCTCGAGCGACTCGTTGAGGTCGAGCGTCTCCTCCCCTGGGATGCCGAAGACGTACTGCACGCCCTCGGCCTCGAGGCATTCGACGAAGAGGTCCGACGCGCGGCGGGGAGCCATCGCGCCCAACCTAGCACCAGCCGTCGCTCGTCCGAGGGGCAGCCGCGGGTCCTCGGCGAAGCCCGCGGTCAGCCGCCGCTGTAGAGGCGCGTCAGCGACTCTGCGACGCAGACCGGCTTCTCGCCGCCCTCGCGCTCGAACGTCAGCATGTTGGCGAGCTGGACGCCGCCGGGGATGTCCTCGACGCTCGCGATCCCGGCACGCATGCGGACTCTGCTGTCGACCGGCAGCGGTGAGACGAAGCGCACTCTGTTGAGGCCGTAGTTGAGCGCGAAGGCGACGCCCTCGATCGTGTAGATCTCGTAGGAGAAGCGCGGCGCGAGCGCGAGCGTGAGGTAGCCGTGGGCGATCGTGCCGCCGAACGGCGTCGCCTTCGCCCGCTCGGGATCGACGTGGATCCACTGGTGGTCGCCGGTCACGTCGGCGAACCGGTCGATCGTCTCCTGCGTCACCTCGAGCCAGTCGCTGACGCCGAGCTCCTGCCCGATGCGCGCCTTGATGTCGTCGATGCCGTTGAGCGTGAGCACTGCGAGGCCTCCTGGAGCGAGCGCGGACGGACGGAACGCGCGCAAGGCTAGTGGCCGGACCCGCGGCTCCGCGTCGCTTGGCCCGCATCCGCGACAATCGCGGCATGCCGCTTCCGAAGGCCGTCCGGCGCCTCACCCCCGACCGCCTGCGCGACGACCCGCGTCTGCGCGGCCTCGCCGTCGGCGCCGGCCTGATCCCGCCGCGCGCGCTGCACTCGCCGGCCGAGGCGGCCGCGATCGCGCGGCTCGCGGCCGGCCGCCGCCGGGTCGTCGAGATCGGCGTCTACGAGGGCGCCTCGGCGCTCGTGCTGGCCGGCGTGCTCGGCGACGACGCCGACCTCCACCTGGTCGACCCGTTCGTCGACGCCTCGGGCTACGCGCTGCCGCCGGGCTGGGGCGCGATGGCGGGGGCGACGCAGCGCGTCCTCGCCCGCGCCGGGCGTCGGGCCGCAAGCGGCCCGCGCGTCCACTGGCACGTCGCGCCGAGCGACGCGGTCGGGCGGGCCTGGCAGGGACCGGTCGACCTCGTCTTCGTCGACGGCGACCACAGCGAGGAGGGCTGCCGGCTCGACTGGGAGCTGTGGCACCCCCACGTCGTGCCGGGCGGCGTCGTCGCCTTCCACGACGCGCGCGCCTCGCAGCCGGGCGGCGACGGTGGGCCCGGGCCGACCGCCGTCGTCGACGGGCTCTTCCGCGGTGCCGCGCCGCTCGCCGGCTGGACGATCGTCGACGAGACCGACCGCCTCGTCGCGGTCGAGCTCGTACGCTGAGCCGATGCCCGCGCCCGCCCCGCTGCTCGTCGTCGACGCGCCCTCGCTGCTCTACCGCGCCTTCTTCGCGCTGCCCGACTCGATCACCGACGGGAACGGCACGCCCGTCAACGCGCTGCTCGGCGCGACCAACGCGATCCTCCGCGTCGTCGCCGACCACGGGCCGCGCGCGGTCGTCGTCTGCGACGGCGCCGAGGGGGCGACCTACCGGATCGAGGCCTACCCCGCCTACCACGCCGACCGGCCGCCGGTCCCGGACGGGCTCGCGCCGCAGCTCGCGCGCGCCGACCGGCTCTTCGAGGCGCTCGGCTGGAGCACGCACCGCCACGACACGCTGGAGGCCGACGACCTGCTCGGCTCCTACGCGCTGGCCGAGAGCGAGGCGGGTGGGCGAGCGCTGCTGATGACCGGCGACCGCGACCTCTACCAGTGCGCGAGCGACGCGGTCACCGTCCTCTACCTGAAGACCGGCGTCAGAGGGTTCGAGGAGACGGGACCGGCGGAGGTCGAGGCCCGCTACGGGATCCCGCCGGCGCTCGTGCCGGACTTCATCGCGCTGCGCGGCGACCCGTCGGACGGGCTGCCGGGCGCGAGGGGGATCGGGGAGAAGACGGCCGCCGACCTGCTGCGCCGCCACGGCTCCCTCGAGGCCGCGCTCGCCGCGTGCGACGGCGAGAAGCCGCGCGTCGCGGCGGCGCTGCGCGACCAGGCCGCCGAGCTGCGCGACTTTCTTGACATCGCGACGCTGCGACGCGTCGCCGTGACGCCGCCGACCGACGGCGCGACCGACCTCGCCGGCGGCGCCGAGGCGGCCGCCGCGCTCGGCATGAACCGGCTCGCGAGACGCCTGCGCGAGGTCGGCGCGGTGTCCGACCTCTGACGCGCGCCTACGGCGTGAACTTGACGGTGATCACGTCGCCGTCCTGCATCGCGTAGTCGCGGCCCTCGAGCCGCAGCGTGCCGCGGTCGCGCGCGGCGGCGTAGCCGCCGGCGTCGACGAGCGCGTCCCAGCCGATCACCTCGGCGCGGACGAAGCCCCTCTGGATGTCGGAGTGGATCTCCCCCGCGGCGTGCCACGCGGTCAGCCCGCGGCGCAGGTGCCACGACTGGGCCGGAACCGCCTCGCCGGCGGTGAAGAAGACGTTCAGCTCCAGCAGCGCGAAGGCGCCGCGCACGACGCGCCGCAGGCTCGACTCGGCGACGCCCAGCTCCTCCCGCATCAGCGCCGCCTCGTCGTCGTCGAGCTCCGACAGCTCGGCCTCGATCCGCGAGGAGACGGCGACCGCCTGCGCGCCCTGCACGGCCGCGTACGCGGCGATCTCGGGCGGCACCTCGTCGCTGCCCTCGTCGACGTTGGCGACGAACAGGACCGGCTTCGCCGTCAGCGGCGAGAGGTCGCGCACGGCGTTCGGCGCCTCGTCGGGCGCCGGCACCGAGCGCGCCGGGCGCCCGGCCTGCAGCGCCTCGATCAGCGCCGTCAGCCAGCGCTCCTCCGCGATCGCCTCGCGGTCGCCGCCGCGCGCCGAGCGCACGACGCGCGCATGGCGGCGCTCGGCCTGCTCGAGGTCGGCGTAGATCAGCTCGGTCTCGATCGTCTCGATGTCGGCGAGCGGGTCGACCCTCCCGTCCGGGTGGATCACGTTGTCGTCGTGGTGCGCGCGCACGACGTGGACGATCGCGTCGGTCTCGCGGATGTTGGCGAGGAATCTGTTGCCGAGCCCCTCGCCCTCGTGCGCGCCTCTGACGAGGCCGGCGATGTCGTGGAACGCGATCGTGTCGTGCACGACGTTCGAGGCGCCGAGCGCCTCGGCCAGCCGCTCGAGCCGCTCGTCGGCGACCGGCACGATCGCGACGTTCGGCTCGATCGTCGTGAACGGGTAGTTGGCGGCCTCCGCGCCGGCGCGCGTGAGGGCGTTGAAGAGCGAGGACTTGCCGGCGTTCGGCATCCCGACGATCCCGACCTTCATGCGCTCGCGCCCGCCTTCCCGATCGTGGATCCGAGCGCGGCGCCGGCGAGGATGTCGGACGGGTAGTGCACGCCGAGATACAGCCGCGAGCCCGCCATCGCGACCGCCGCGAGCCGCAGCGGGAGCGCCGGCACGAGGCCGGCGAAGGCGCGCGCGGCGGCGAACGACGAGCTCGCGTGGGCGCTCGGGAAGCTCAGCTGGGTCGGCGTCGTCATCAGCGGCGGCAGGTCGGCCAGCTGCGGCCGCGGCCGTCTGACGGCGAACTTGATCGCCTGGTTGGCGATGTAGGAGGCGGCGACCGCCGCCAGCGCCCGCAGCCAGCGCGCGCGGCGCGGACGGTCGAGCAGCGCTCCGGCGCTGCCGAGCGCGAGCCAGACGCCGGCGTGCTGCCCGAGCCGCGAGTAGGCGCGGACGACGCGCTCGGCCTCGGGCGTGTGGCCGGCGCGTCGCGCGAGCCGGAGCGCGGCGAGGTCGAGGACGCGCAGCGCGGCGGGCAGATACGGCACGCGGGACGAGCTCCGCTCAGAGCCCGAAGCCGACGCGCTGCTCTGGGTGAGCAGCAACAACGTGGCCCCCGGTCAAAGTCCGAAGCCGACGCGCTGCTCGCCGCCCTCGAGGCGGAGGAAGATGACCTTCGTGAGGTCGAGCAGGACGGTGCCGTCCTCGCTCTCCAGCTCGTACCAGCCGCCCTGGCCGGTCGCGAGCGCGCTCCGCAGCTCGCCGAGCTTGTCGGTCGAGACGCGCGCCGCCAGCGCCTGTCCGTGGAAGCCGATGCTGATCCGTTGCAGCTTGTCCGCCATCAGTGTTCCTCCGCAGGTTGGACGATCTCCGTCAGTACGCCGCCCGTCGCAGCCGGGTGCACGAACGCGACGCGCGAGCCGCGGATGCCGTTGCGCGGCGTCTCGTCGATCAAGCGCGTGCCGGCCGCCGCGAGCGCGGCGAGCGTGGCCTCGACGTCGGCGACCTGGTAGGCGACGTGGTGGAGGCCCGGCCCGTTCTTCGCGACGTAGCGCCCGACCGGCGTGTCCGGTCCGAGCGGCGCGAGCAGCTCGACGTGGTTCTCGCCGACGTCGAGCAGGACCGCCTCGACCCCCTGCTCGGCGACCGTCTCGCGATGGACGACGGGCATCCCGAGCACCTCGGCGTAGAGCTGGAGCGACGCCTCGAGGTCCTCGACGGCGACGCCGATGTGATCGATCCGGCCGAGCATTGCGCGCGGAGCCTACTCGACCGCTTCGAGGCGCGGGTTCGGCCGGTACCAGCGCCCGGCCTTCGCCCGCGGCTGGCCGTTGACGAGCACGACATCGGCGGTGAAGTCGTTCTGGCCGCGGATCAGCGAGGAGCCGACGCCGTAGGCGTCGACCGGCACGCCGGCGGCCTCGAAGCGGCGGATCCGCTCGGCGTCGAACCCGCCGGACGCGACGATCTTGACGTCGGGGAAGCCGGCGCCGTCGAGCGCGCCGCGAACCTTCTCGACCAGCCGCGGATTGACGCCGGTCGGCTTGAAGCTCCCCATCTCCTCCCACAGCGAGCGGTCGACCATGTCCTCGCTCGTGTCGAGGCGCACGCCCCACAGCCGCGGCCCGAGCGCCTCGGCGACCGCGAGCGAGGTCGGCACCGAGTCGTTCTCGAAGTCGACGAGCACCGTCACGTTGACGTCGGGGTAGTAGCGGTCGGCGAACTTCTGCGCCGCAAGCACGGTGTCGCCGTCGTAGGCGGCGATCAGGCTGTGCGGGACGGTGCCGATGCCGCGGCCGCCCCACCACGACGCCTGCGCCTCGGTCGAGACGCCGATCGCGCCGGCGACGTGCGCGCCCCAGCCGTCGCCGGTCTGCACGAGCCAGTGGTCGTGCCGGGCGGGGAAGTAGAAGATCGGCTTGTCGTGGGCGGCCTCGACGACCGCGCGCACGTTGCGCATGATCAGCGAGCGGCGCGCCATCGAGCCGAGGAAGACGGTCTCGAGATGGGCGAAGAGCGCATAGTCGCCCTCGATCGTCATCACCGTCTCGTAGGGGGCGATCGGATCGCCCTCGTAGAGGGCGCGCACCTCGAGCTCGTCCCAGCCGGCGAGCCAGACGCCCTCGGGCGTGCGCGTGCCGGCGCCGACCTTGAGGATCGCGATCGCCTCGTCGATCCCGCCCAGCAGCGACGGCTTCTTCTGGAAGACCTGCATCACGACGCGCGGATGGTGACCGTCGTGCTCGAGCAGCTGCTTCGTCGAGACGAAGTAGGCGTCCGAGTAGTAGCCGTCGCGGATCCGCTCGGCCGGCAGCCGGAACGTCCTCGGGGCGAGCCGCGTGCGGGACTCCGTCGTCGCCATGGGAAGAGGCTAGCGAGGCGGCAGCCGCCGCCGCCAGCCCCGGCGCGGCCGCCAGCCGACGCTCAGCCGAGCAGCTCGCGCGCGAGCTGCTCGAAGAACGCGGCCGCGAAGCCGAGGTCCCGCACGTCGATCCGCTCGTTCGCGCTGTGCACGAGCGGCGAGGTCTCGAACAGCGACTGGTGGCGCTGCGGGAAGAAGCCGTAGGCGACGCAGTCGGGGAACGCCTCGCGGAAGTGGCGCGAGTCGGTGAAGCCGGGCAGGATCACCGGGACCGTCTCGGCGCCCGGGTCCTGCTCGCCGATCCAGCGGCTGATCGAGTCCATCAGCGAGGTGTCGATCGGCGAGCGGTTGCCGATCACCTGCTCGTTGAAGTCGATCCGGAAGCCGTTCTCGCCCAGCACCTCGGCGATCGCGCGGCGCACCTCCGGCTGGCCGAGGCCGGGCGGAACGCGGCAGTCGACCTTCAGCTCCGCGCGGCTCGGGATCACGTTGATCTTCTCCGAGGCGCTGATCCGCGTCGGCGTCAGCGTGACGCCGAGCATCGGCTCGAACATCGTCACGAGCCGCGGGTCGACCTGGCCCATCTGCGCGACCGCGCCCTGCGGATCGTCCGCGTCGTGGCCGAGGCCGCGCAGGAACGCGGCCGGCTCGGCCGTCAGCTCGTAGGACGGCTGGCGCGCGCCGAGCGCCGCCAGCAGCGGCGCCATCTTCAGCAGCGCGTTGTCGCCCATCTTCGGCTGTGAGGCGTGGGCGGCGACGCCGTCGGTCGTGAGGGTGAAGCGGAAGACGCCCTTCTCGGCGCAGCAGACGCCGTAGCGGCGACGGCCGCCGTACTCGAAGACGGCGCCGCCGCCCTCGTTCAGCAGCAGGTCGCAGCGGACTCTGTCGGGGTGGGTCGTGGTGATCCACTCGGCGCCGAGCGCGCCCCCGGTCTCCTCGTCGACGACGGCGACGATCAGCAGCTCGCCACGGGCCGGCCGCCAACCGCCGCGTGCGAGCGAGGCGGCGGCGGCGATCTCGGCCGCGACCTGCGACTTCATGTCGAGCGCACCGCGACCCCACAGGTAGCCGTCGCTGACGTCGCCGGACCAGGGCCCGTGCGTCCACTCCTGCGGGTTCGCGAGCACGGTGTCGACGTGCCCGAGGTAGCAGAGCGTCGGCCCGTCGCCGCTGCCGCGCAGCCGCGCGACGAGGTTCGGCCGCTCCGGCACGGCGCCGAGCAGCTCGCACTCGAAGCCGGCCGCCGTCAGGTACGCGGCGAGGTGCTCCTGCGCCGCGCGCTCGTTGCCGGGCGGATTGACGGTGTCGAAGCGGACGAGCTGCTGCAGCAGCTCCGTCGCCTCCTGCTGGAGGTCGCTGGGCATGGGTGCAGATCCTAGGGCCTCGGCTCGGGGCCGCGTGACCACCGCGCGGCCCCGCCGACGGTCAGCCCGGCAGGGGCGCCCCGGCGAGGCCGAGCAGCGCGCCGACGGCGCCGGCGCCGAGCAAGGTCGCCACGACGCTGCCGCGCAGCACCAGCAGCACCACCGCGGCGGCCGCGAGCAGGCCGACCTGCCACGTCTCCGACAGCGCCCCCGCGAGCGGGATCGCCGAGCCCGTGATCGCGCCGATCGCGGCCGGCCCGCTGCCGTCGAGGAAGGCGCGCGCGTCGGCGTCGCGGCGCAGCCGGTCGAAGCGGTCGGCGCCGAGCAGGACGAACGTGAACGAGGGCGCGAACGCGACCGCGGCGGCGAGCAGGCCGCCGCCGATGCCGGCGGCCGCGTAGCCGACGACGGCGACCGTGTGGACGACCGGTCCCGGCGTCACCTGGCCGAGCGCGACGGCGTTCAGGAACTGCGTGCTCGTCATCCAGTGGTGCGTGCCGACGGCGTCGGCCTGCATCAGCGGGATGATCACGAAGCCGCCGCCGTAGGACAGCGCGCCGACCTTGAAGGCGACCCACGCGAGCGCGGCGAGACCGCCGGCGGCGGCCGTCGCGGCCGCGAGCAGCAGCGGCGAGGCGTGGAAGGCGGCGGCGGTGCTGCCCGCCCTCCCCCGCCCGGCCCGCTCCCAGCCGAGCTCGACGAGGCCGCAGGCGAGCAGCACGAGCACGAGCCAGGGGCCGACGGTCGCCGCCGCGAGCGCGCCGAGCCCGACGTAGAGCAGCCAGCGCCCGCGGCGGCCGCCGCGGGTCCGGCGCAGGGCCGGCAGCAGC
>JAOPZA010000039.1 GCA_025964325.1 Conexibacter sp. | reverse complement strand
CGACGACACCGACGAGGCACGCACCGCGACACGCGCGTGTGTCGACGAGCTGATCGAGGCGACCGGCTGGACGCCGTCGCGCGTCGAGACGGTCGCGGGCGCGCTGCAGTTTCGCGAGTACGACATCGCGACACGCGTGCTGATGCGGCTGATTGCGCGCCATCATCACGTCTCGACAGACACGAGCGAAGATGTCGACTTCACCGACTGGTCCGCGGTTGAGCGCTTCGCCACCGAGTTCGCGGCGACGGTGACCGCCGCGACGCGATCTCCCGCGCCGGCGGTCGCCCGCTGAGCCGCGGAGCGTCGCCGCTACCGGGACGCACCGGACGGCGCGGGTGACGGGATCCCGAGCTGCTGGGAGAGGAACGGCGCGAGCCGCCGCCCGACGACCTTGAGCGGCGGCCACCAGAGCGGCTTCGTGCTGGAAGTGCCCGGCTGATCGCCGGTGAGATCGGTCTCGAAGTAGCTCGGGCGTGCGCCCGTCAACAGCATCCCGCGCAGCAGCGGGCGAAACGGAGCCGGCAGCAGTGGGACGCCGCAGCGCGCGGCGATCGCCTCGGCGACGGCGTCCGCCTGCTGCGTCGCGAGCCCTCCCTGCTTGATCGGATAGTCGGTCGCGTCGCCGGCGGCATAGACGTCAACCGCATCCCGCGCCGCGCCGTGCAGGTCGACCGGGACGAAGCCCTCCGCGTCATGCGGCAGCCCGGTCACCGCCGGGCCCACGAGCGTCGGGAGCGTGACGACACGCTCGGTGGGCACGACCTGGCGTCCGGGTGCCAGCTGCGCCTCGTCTCGCAAGACGCGCTCGACCCGGCACGATGGGAGGAACATGATTCCGAGCGATCTGAGCTGGTCGAGCAGCAGGGCGCTCGCGTCAGGACCGAACTGCTCCAGCGGCGTCCGCTCCGGGGTGGCGAGCGTGACGTGCATCGTGCCGCCGTCGCGTGCGGCGACGCGGCGTGCGGTCATGAGCGCGAGCTCGTAGAGCGGCAGCGCCACGTGCTCCCGGGCGGGACGGCGAACAGGATATTGCGCACCCGACCCGACTCCGCCTCCGCCTCCGCCAACAGCACGGCGAAGTGCGCGCGGCTCGCGCGATCGGCGTAGGTCAGCGTGTCCGGAAGCGGCGGCTCGTGCCGTGCGCCGACCGCAACGACAAGCGCTTCGTAGCTCAGGGTGGCGCCCGCGTAGGTCTGCACCGTGTGGCCGTCGACGTCGACGGCCATGAGCGCGTCGCGGTGGTGGACCACGCCGAGGGGCGCGAGCGCGTCGGCGAGTGCGATCGATGGTGGCACCAGATCGAACGGCTCGACGACCTCGAGCGGCGGATAGCGCAGGTCGGCCTCTGGTGAGAGCAGCTCGAGGTCGATCCGCATGCCGGCGAGCTCCCGCAAGCCGAGCAGCAGCTCGAGCGCGGCGACCCCGCCGCCCGCAACGAGCACCCGCGGTGGCCGGCCGTCGAATCGTTGCAGCGGCGTCGGCACCTTCGACTACCCGTCCCGGCCGAGGAGCTCGATGCCTCCGTCGGCCGGCTCGGCATGGACGACCGCCGGGTCGCCGGCCAGCGAATACGCGACCGCGCGCTGGTGGGCCGTACTCGGATCGAGCTCGGAACGATCGGCGAGGTAGGGCGCCAGGTGACGCGCCGCGATCTTGTGCGGCGGCCACCAGGGGCACTCACGCGAGGCCGAGGAGGCGACGCTCTCTCCTCCGCTGATCGTGGCGCGCAGGTACAGCGGCTGCGCGCCGGTCATGAGGATGGCCCGCAGCACCGGGCGAGCCGACGGCTCACGGACCGCGGCGCCGCGTGCCCGTGCGATGGTCGCCGCGACGCGGTCGGCCTGCTGTGCCGCCAGGCCGCCCTGCTTGATCGCGAACGTCGCGGCGTCGCCGATTGCGTAGACGTCGTCCACGCCGGGCACGTGCCCGTCCTGGTCGGCGTGCACGAAGTCGTCTTTGTCGGCGGGCAGGCCCTCGATCGCCGGTCCTTTCAGGCGCGGCAAGGTGATGACGCGATCGGCGGCGAGCGTGCGATCGCCCGGTGTCAACGTCAACGTGGTGCCGTCGTAGTCACGTGCGTAGCTGCTGGTGAGGAGCTTGATGCCGGCTTCGCGCAGCAGCTCGGCGACCGCGGCGCTGCCGTCGCCGTGGAACGCGGCCAGCGGGACTTCCTCTGGGGTCACGAGCGCCACCGCGAGGTCGAGTTGGCCGAGCTCGCGGGCTCGCGCGGCCGTCAGCAGCGCGAGCTCGTAGATCGGCAACGACCAGCCGGTGCTGCCGGGGACGACGAAGGCGATGCGCCGGATCGCGCCACGCTGCAGTTGTGGCTGGAGCCAATTCAGGCTGCAGGCGTCGTCCGCCAGGAACGTGTTGGCGTTCTCGAGCGATGGATGACGCGCGCCGGTCGCGACGACGAGCGTGTCGTACGGCACCCGCTCGCCTCTGGCCGTGATCGCCACGTGTTGCTCGATGTCGACGCGACGCAGCGCGTCGTTGCGCTGGGTCGCGTCGAAGTCGCGGCAGATCGCGTCGAGCGCATAGCGCCGCGCGCGCGGCGCTCCGAACCGCTCGACGGTTGCGAGCGGCCGGTAGGTGAGGAACGGAGTCGGTGCGATCACCGTGATCGCGAGCGAGGCGCCGCCTGGGAGCGCGCGCAGCGCAAGGAGCGTCTCGATCGCGGCGACGCCACCGCCGGCGATGACGATGTGCGGGTCGGGCGCTGCGGCGAGATCAGTCATGGTCGCAGCGTAGGTCTGCAAGCCGTCCGCTCCATCCGGACGAGCTGCGGGTCCTACCCGCGGTGAACTACTGACCAGCCGTCTCCACGCGCCGTCGCAGCTCAGCCAGCTGCTTCGTCTGCATGATCCAGTGAGCAAGGTCCCAGAACAGCCAGCTGCCGGCACCGATCAGGGCTCTCGGCCGGCCGCCGCCGTTGCTGCGGACGACCAGACGTGTGCCGCCCCCCGGCGCCGGGCGCAGGAAGAACCCCCACGTGCTGTCGCTGAACGCGCGCGGAGGTTCGCCATCGGGATCGAATGGGCGACCACGAAGCGTCAGGTGCGCACGCAGGACGAGCGCGCGCTCGGGCTCGAGCGCGGCGACCTCGAACCAGACGCTGCCGTCGGGCACCGACCGGACACGGTCACCCGCCGCCAGCCCCTGCCATTCGGGGTGCACGCGATCCGCGCTCGCACGCCCGCCGTTGTCGAGCCGGTCCCAGCTGTAGAAGCCGCCGCGATCGCAGCCCATCTGCACCAGCCACGGCCACACACGCGCCGGCGACGCGTTGAGCGTCGTCGCGAACGTCGAGCGCGTCAACCGCGGCGTGACGAGCTCGTCGC
>JAOPZA010000249.1 GCA_025964325.1 Conexibacter sp. | reverse complement strand
TGCCGTTGCTCTGGCGCGTCTGCTCGACGCGCACGATCGCGTCGGCGCCGGCCGGGATCATCGCCCCGGTGGAGATCGCCATCGCCTCGCCGCCGCTCACGGCCGTGGTCGCCGGACGCCCCGCGCGTGACTCGCCGACGATGCGCAGCGCGACGGGCTCGTCGCCGGACACGCCCGCGAGGTCGGCGGCGCGCACGGCGAAGCCGTCCATCGCCGAGCGGTCGAACGGCGGCAGGTCGATCACGGCGCGGCCTGGCTCGGCCAGCACGCGCCCGCCGGCGTCCGCCAGCGGCACCGCCTCCGGCTCGAGCGCCCGCACCTGCGCGGCGACGAGCGCCCAGGCGTCCTCCATCCCCAGCAGCTCCGCCGTCCGCGCCGCGTGAGGGCGGGCCTCGAAGGCCGAGCGCGACGCCGGCCGCGCGCTCATCCGCCGATCCGCGACATCGAGCGCGCCGGCTGGCGGAAGCCGGGGTCGTTGATGCGGTGCTTCAGCTCCTTGCTCCAGACCGCCTCGCGGATCGCGGCCTCGAGCTCGCCGTCGTCACCGCCGTCGCGCATCAGGCCGCGCAGATCGGTCTCGTGCAGCGAGAAGAGGCAGGTCCGCAGCATCCCGTCGGCGGTGATGCGGATGCGGTTGCAGTCGTCGCAGAACGGCACGCTGACGGGCGAGACGAAGCCGATCCGCCCGCGGCCGTCCGCGAACCGCCAGGTCGTGGCGGTCGCGTGGGCGGGGCGATCGTCGGCGACGAGCGGATAGACGGCGTCGATCATGGCGCGGATCTCGTCGTTCGGCAGGACCTGGTCCATGTCCCACGCCTGGTCGGCGTCGAGCGGCATGAACTCGATGAAGCGGACCTCGAACGGCCGCTCGCGCGCGAACTCGGCGAAGCGCACGACCTCGGGCTCGGTGAAGCCCTTCAGCGCGACGACGTTCACCTTGATCGGCCGCAGCTCGGGATGCCGCTGGGCGGCCGCCAGCCCGGCCAGCACCTGCGCGAGCGAGTCGCGCCGGGTGAGCTGGAAGAAGCGGTCGGGCGCGAGCGCGTCGAGCGAGACGTTGACGCGCCGCAGGCCGGCGGCGACGAGCTCGTCGACCTGCTTCGCGAGCAGGTAGCCGTTCGTCGTCAGCGACAGGTCGTGCACGTCCTCGAGCGCCGCGAGCCGCTCGACGAGCCGCCACAGCTCGCGCCGGACGAGCGGCTCGCCGCCCGTCAGGCGGACGTCGTGCACCCCCATCGCGGCGAGCAGTCGGACGAGCCGCTCGAGCTCCTCGTAGGTCAGCAGCTGCGGGCGCTCGAGCCACGCGAGCCCCTCCGCCGGCATGCAGTACTGGCAGCGGAAGTTGCAGCGGTCGGTCACCGACACGCGCACGTCGCCGATCGGCCGGCCGTGCCCGTCGATCAGTGGCTCCAGCGGGCTCAAGCGGTCGTCCGCTCCGGCGCCGGCGTCGTCGTGACGTGGATCCGGCTGCCGCTGTCGGCGAGCCGGCCGCCGCGGCGCCCGCGGCGCAGCGCGACGATCTCGGCCATGATCGAGAGCGCCGTCTCCTCCGCCGTCATCGCGCCGATGTCGAGGCCGACCGGGGCCGAGATGCGCTCGAGCGCCGACTCGTCGATGCCGAGCGCGAGCAGCCGCTCGCGGCGGGCGCGCTGCGCGCCGCGGCTGCCCATCGCGCCGATGTAGGCGGCGTCGGAGCGCAGCGCCGCGTCGAGTGCGGCGTCGTCGAGCTTGGGGTCGTGCGTCAGCACCACGATCGCGGTCGCGCGGTCGATCCCGCCGAGGCGTGCGAAGGCGTCCTCCGGCCAGCCGGCGACGACGTCCTCGGCGTCCGGGAAGCGGGCGGCCTGCGCGAAGCGGCTGCGCGGGTCGACGACGAACGGGCGCCAGCCGAGCACGCGCGCGACCGTGCAGAGCGAGGCGGCGTAGTCGACGGCGCCGAAGATGAACAGGCGCGAGGGCGGTGCGGTGACGTCGAAGAAGAGCGACAGCTCGCCCGCCTCGCGCAGCTCGCAGCGCTCGGCGTGCAGCAGCTCGTCGGCCTGCGCCGCGGCGAGGTCGTCGTGGGCCGGATCGCCGAGCGAGCCGGCGCGGGTGCCGTCGGCGCGCAGCAGCAGCTTCGCGCCGGGCCGTGGACCGCGCATCATCGTCACGAGCGCGGCGCGCCCGCCGCTGCGCGACAGCTCGCCGAACTCGGCCGTGATGCGCGCCGGAGCGTCGTCGGCGGCGAGGCCGTCGACGTGCGCGGGCGCGGGCTCGAAGCGCTCGATCCAGACGTCGATCTCGCCCCCGCACTGCAGCCCGACGTCCCACGCCTCCTCGTCGCTGATGCCGTAGTGCACGAGCCGCGGCACGCCGGTGCGCATGATCTCCTCCGCGACCTCGACGACGGCGCCCTCGACGCAGCCGCCGGAGACGGCGCCGGAGATCAGGCCGGACTCGCTCACCGCCATCTTCGTCCCGGGCGGCCGCGGCGCCGATCTGCGCACGTCGGCGACGGTCGCGACGGCGACCTTCTGGCCGTCGCGGGCCCACGCCTCGGCCGCGTCGATCGGGTTCTCGTGGCCGCTCATCGCGTCCCCCGCGTGCGGAGCACGCCGAGGACGAGCGCGATCAGCAGCGCGCCGAGCGCGACCGGCGCGACGCGTCTGATCAGCGGGCCGCCGGCGACGGACAGCAGGTTGAGCGCGTCGTCGTCATCGTCGTCCACCACAGCAGGGGTGCCGGCGGCCGGCCCCGGCGGGGCGGCCGCGTCGCCGGCGGAGGCCGAGGCAGACGCCGCGGGCGCCGCCGGCGCGGCCGGCTCCGGCGCCAGCACCTGCGTCTCGAGCTTGCGCACGAACTGCTTCACGAGGCGGTCGCTGACCTCGGCCAGGATGTTGCGCCCGAACTGCGCCACGCGGCCGGTCACGTTCAGGTCGGTCACGACCGAGACCAGCGTGCCGTCGCCGTCCGCCGTCAGCTTCGACGTGATCGAGGCGGTCACGCCACCCTGGCCGCGCGTCTCGTTGCCCTTTGCCGCGATCACGGCACGGTGGCCCTCGTCGTCGCGCTCGACGAAGCGGATCACGCAGTCGTAGCCCATCTGGACGGCGCCGACCTTGACCTTCATCAGCCCCTGGTACTCGTCGCCGTCGACCCCGGTCAGCTTGAAGCCGGGGACGCAGGGGGCGATGCGCTCGATGTCCGTCAGCAGGGGCCATGCCTGCTCGACCGGCGCCGCCACGCGAAATTCGTTGGTCAGCTCCATGCCGTGAACTGCCTTTCTGTCTCGAAACGGGAGGATCGGCCCTGCCCGGCGCCGATCGGCTGTGCCCGTACGACGGCCGGCTGCCGGGTTTTCGTTAGTCCGACGTGGCCGGTCGTCAGCAGGCGCTCAGGCGGCGACGGCGAGCAGCTCGGGCGCCGCGTCCCGCGTCAGCTCGGGCCCCAGGCCGCAGCGCAGCGCGTTGTGCGCGGCGTTGAGCGTCGCGCTGACGGTGCCCGTGCGGATCTCGAGCGCCTCGCCGATCTCGGTGTAGGAGAGGTCGACGTAGTAGCGCAGGAAGAGCACGAGGCGCTGGCGCTCCGGCAGGTGGGCGATCCGCTCGCGCACCGTCGCTCCACCCGACTCGAGCGGGATCGCCGGCGTGCCGGCGACGCGCGGCTCCGGCGGCTCGGCCGCCAGCACCGTCATGCTCGCGACGCGCCGGTGATCGCGGGCCACGTTCGTGACCGTGCGCCACAGCCAGGCGTCGAGCGGTCCGTCGCCGCGGTAGTCGAGACGGCGGCTGATCGCTCGCGCGAACGCCTCCTGCACGGCGTCGCGGCCACGCTCGGCGTCGCCGACGATCGCGGATGCGACACGCAGGAACTGGGAGAAGCGCAGGGTGTACGCATCCTCGATCGCCGACATCAACTCGGCGGCCCGGGGATCGGGCGAGAGCGGGGTTCCGGTCATGCGAGGAGCCTGCCGTCCCCGTCCTCCACCGCCTATCGTGCCGCCGAACGATCCGATCGCACGACTTGACGCCGTCCGACCGGATGATGCCCCCGGCTCGACCGGATCGGGTCGGGACCGCGGCGCGCGGCCCGGGCGGGCTAGGTCAGCAGGCCGCGCCGCAGCGCCGTCGCCACCGCTGCCGCCCGATCGGAGACCTCGAGCTTGGCGTAGACGTGCTGCAGGTGGGTCTTGACGGTGGTGACGCTGATCACGAGCCGGGCGGCGATCTCCGGCGCCGAGAGGCCGTCCGCGGCCAAACGGAGGATCTCCAGCTCGCGCACGGTCAGCATCGGGTCGTCCCGCTGCTCGCGGCGCGCGCGGATCTCGCTCGCGAGACCGCTCTGGAGGCTCGCCGGGATCACCGTCTCGCCGCGCGCGACGGCGAGGATCGTGCCGCACAGCACCTCGCCGGAGCAGACCTTCAACAGGTACGCGCGCGCGCCCGAGGCGATCGCGCGATAGACCGTCGCGCTCTCCTCATAGGCGGACAGGATGACCACGCGGGCGGGCGAGCCGTCCCGGACGACGCTCTCGACGATCGATATGCCGTCGAGGTCGGGCAGCCGCAGGTCGACGACCGCGACGTCCGGCGTCAGCCGCCGGATCTCCTCCAGCGCCTCGCGACCGCAGCCGACGTCGCCGACGAGGTCGAACTCGGGATGGCGCGCGATCACGCGCGCGAGGCCCTCGCGGTAGACGGGATGGTCGTCGGCGACGAGTACGCGCACCGGTTCAGTGGTCATGGGTCCCTTTCAGGGCGTGGCGTACGGCATCCAGAAACTGCGGGACGTCGAGCGGCTTCGTCAGATAGGCGCGCGCGCCGCGCTGCTCGAGCCGCTGGATCTGCGACGGCGTCGCGTCGGCCGACAGCACGATCACGGGGATCTGCCGCGTGCGCTCGTCCCGCTGCAGCCGCTCGAGCACGTCGCCACCGTCGATGTCCGGCAGGTGCAGGTCGAGCAGGATCAGGTCGGGCTGGTGGCGCACGGCCAGCTCGATCCCGAGCCGTCCCTGCATCGCCGGGATCAGCTTGATGCTGCCGACGCGCTCGAGCAGCCGCTGGACGAGGTCGAGGTTGGAGAGGTTGTCCTCGATGTAGGCGACCGTTCCGGTCTCGAGGCCGGCCGAGAGCGCCGGTGACGGCCTGGGCTCCGCCGGCGTCGGCTCGGGCTCCAGCTCCACCTGGCGCTCGTCGGTCAGCTCCAGCTCGACGAAGAAGGTGGTGCCCTCGCCCGGCGCGGTGCGCTCGACCCCGATCGTCCCGCCCATCGCCTCGATCAGGCTGCGCGACAGCGTCAGGCCGAGGCCCGTCCCCTCCGCGTCGGTCTTGTCGGCGTCGAGCCGCTCGAACGGGACGAAGATCTTCTCGACGTCCTCCGCGCGCATCCCCGGCCCGCTGTCGGCGATGCGGAAGCGCAGCCGCCCGTCGTCGGTCGCGCGGAAGGAGACCTGCACGACGCCGCCGCGGCGGTTGTACTTGAGCGCGTTGCTCAAGACGTTCAGCAGCACCTGCTTGAGCCGCTGGTAGTCGGCCAGCACGAAGCGGTAGAGGCCGTCGTGGAAGTCCTTCACGATCGCGATCTCGCGCTCCTGCGCGAGCGGCCGCACGAGCTCGAGCGCCTCGACCAGCGGATCGCAGACGTGCACCGGCTCGATCGAGGTCGTCTGCGCGCCGGCCTCGATGCGCGAGATGTCGAGCACCTCGTTGATCAGCGTCAGCAGGTGGCGGCCGGCGGTCACGATCCGCGCGACGCTCTCGGCCGCCGTCTCGTCGAGCTCCTCGTCCATCTCCAGCAGCTGCCCGAAGCCGAGGATCGAGTTCAGCGGCGTGCGCAGCTCGTGGCTCATGCGCGAGAGGAACTCGCTCTTGGCGCGGTTCGCGCGCTCGGCCTCGTCCTTCGCCTGGCGGACGGCCGCTTCCGCACGGCTGCGGTTGCTGATGTCGGTCGAGATGCCGCCGACCGCGTAGAGGCGGCCGTCCTCGTCGAACAGCGGGAACTTCAACGAGAGCCAGGCGCCGCCGTCCGAGCGCGGCTCCTCGAACTCCATCGCGATGCCGCTCTCGAGCACCCGCCGGTCGTTGGCGGTGTAGATCGCGGCGATCGCCGGGTTGAAGAAGTCGTAGTTGGTGCGCTTCGGAGCGTCCTCGCGACGGACCCCGAACAGCTCCTCGAAGTAGCGGTTGATCAGCAGGAAGCGACCGTCGGCGTGCTTGATGTAGATCAGCGCGCTGACGTTGTCGACCAGCTCCTGCACGCGCTGCTCGCTCTCGCGCAGCGCGCGCTCGATGTCGCGATGTCCGACCGTCTCGTAGAGCTGGACGATCGCGAGCGGCGCCGGCACCGCCTCGACCTGCGCGTCCGGCGTCGTGGCGAGCCGCGCGACGCGCAGCGTGATCGGGATCGAGCGGCCGCAGGCGTGGACGCAGCTCGCCTCGACGCGATCGGTGCCGCCGGCCGACAGCACGCGCACGAGCTCGTCGAAGCCGGGCACGACGGCCGACGGCGCCAGCACCGCGAAGTCGGCGGGGCGCCGGCCGGTCAGCGAGCAGAGCGCCTCGTTGACCTCGCGGCAGGCCGACGGCCGGCCGGGCGTCAGGTCGACGACCATCCCCGCGACAGGCGCGCTCCAGAACGCGAGCGCGGCGACGTCGTCGCCGCAGATCCGCTGGGGCTGCCTAGCTCGCGGGCCGGCTGTCATCGGCGCGAAGCTAGAGGACGCCTCGGCGCGTCCGTGGTGGGGGGACCGGAGACGTGCCGTCAGGCCGACGCATGCAGACCTTCGTGTGAGACGAACCGGGCGGGCGCGACGAGTCGCGGCACGTGCAGCTCGCGCGCGAGCAGCTCGACCGTCAGCTCCTCGCCGGGAAGCCCGCGGCCACAGCCGATCAGCCGCGCCGTCGCCGCAGCGTCGGCGGCGCCGGTCGGTCGAGCGTCGATCCGGAGGTACGCGTCATCCGGCGCGCGCCCTCTCTCGGAGGCATGCACGCGGCATGTATACCAGCCGATTCTTGGAAAAACGAACTCTGCGTTCCAGTGGACGTGCGTGATCGGCGCATCCCGGGCACCTGCACGTCCGGCGACGCGGCACGACGCCCTGTGCGGCCGGCCCAGCAGCCGTGTCGCCAGCTCCACCTCACCGGCGAACAGTGCGTTGCGTATCCGCGTGGAGGAGACGACCTCGCCGGCGACCTCGACCAGCGGCGCGGCCGAGGTCGTGAAGTGCGGACAGGCGGCGAGCGAGCGGACGTCGCCGGCCGCCCGCGCGCCGTAGCGGAAGTTGGCGCCGACCGACACATGCGTCGCGCCGAGCCGCTCGCAGAGCACGCGCTCGACGAACTCGTCCGGGCTCTGACGCGCGAACGCGCGGTCGAACGGCAGCACGACGAGCTCGCGCACGCCGAGCGCGGCGAGCTGCGCGGCCCGCGCCGCCAGCGTGCCGAGGAGCGCCGGCGCGCGGTCGGGCGCGAGCACCGCGAGCGGGTGGGGCGCGAACGTCAGCACCGTGTCGCAGCCGCGGACGATCGCCTGATGCCCGAGGTGGACGCCGTCGAAGTTGCCGATCGCGACCCGCCGCGGCCGCGGGCGCACGGCCTCCAGGCGCTCGATCACGATCCTGCTGCCGGCATGCCATCCGCGCTGCGCTGGGCTCATCGATCCGATCTCCTGGCGGGCCCGCTCCCGAGCGTCGCCGCCTGCTCGGACGAGCGCAGCTCCGCCGCTCGCCGTATGCCGTGTCGCTCCTCTGACGGTTGAGCCCCGGTTTCCTGTTTACTCGTATGCATGGATACCGAGGGCGCCGGGAAGCGGCCGGCGCGATGGAGCTGCCCGTCGAGCGGTCCGGCCAGCTGCGGCTCCAGCCACGTCACCGTCTCCAGCAGGCGGTCGAGGTCGACGCCGGTCCGGATCCCCTCGCGCTCCAGCGCGTAGACGAGGTCCTCGGTCGCGACGTTGCCGGTCGCATTCGGCGCGAACGGGCAGCCGCCGAGGCCCCCGACCGCCGCGTCGACGATCCCGGCGCCGGCTTCGATCGCGGCGAACGTCGTCAGGTAGCCGGTGTTGCGGGTGTTGTGCATGTGCACGCCGAGCGTCGGACCGAGCGCGAGCGCGCGCGGCACGATCTGCCGCACCTGGCGCGGCACCGCGACGCCGATCGTGTCGGCGAAGATCAGCTCGTCGACGCCGGCGTCGGCCAGCTCGGCGGCGGCGTCGACGACGACGCCGGGGTCGACCTCGCCCTCGAACGGGCAGCCGAACGCCGTCGCGAGCACGACGCCGGTGCGGATGCCGTGCGCCCGCGCGGCGCGCACGACCGCGACGGCGGCCGCGCGGCCCTCGGCGGCCGACGCGTTCGCGTTGCGGCGGTTGAACGTGTCCGAGACCGCGAACGTGAAGCGCAGCTCCCTCAGCCCCGTCGAGCCGAAGCGCTCGAAGCCGCGCGCGTTCAGCAGCAGCGCGGTCATGCGCGTGCGCGGGTCGACGCGCGCGGCGGCGAGCACGTCCTCCGCCGCCGCCATCGCCGGCACCCGCTCCGGGTGCACGAAGCTGACCGCTTCGATGCACGGCAGGCCACTGGCGGCGAGCCGCTCGATCAGCTCGACGCGAACCGGCACCGGCAGCACGCGCGGGTGGTTCTGCAGCCCGTCGCGCGGCCCGACCTCGCAGATCGTGACCGTCATATCGTGCCCTCCTCGGCGAGCGCGGCGAGCTGCTGCGAATCGAGGTCCGCGAGCGCGCCGAGCACCTCCGCGTTGTCCTGGCCGGACGTCCACGGGCCCGTCCAGCGCACGCCGCCGGGCGTCGCCGAGAACTTCGGCAGCACGCCCGGGCCACGGAACGAGCCGAGCTCGGGATCGACGTGCTCGACGAGCATCTCGCGGGCGCGCACGTGCTCGTCGGCGAAGATGTCGGCGATGCTCATGATCGGGGCGCAGACGACGCCGGCGGCGTTGAGCGTCGCGTCGATCTCGGCGGCGGGGAGCTCGCGCGCCCAGGCGGCGATCTCGGCCTCGATCTCGTCCTGGTGCTCGAAGCGGGCGGAGTGGGTCGCGAAGCGCTCGTCGTCTGCCAGCTCCGGCCGACCCATGGCGCCGCACAGGCGGCGGAACAGCGTGTCCTGGTTGGCGGCGATCACCATCGTCTTGCCGTCCGCCGTGCGGAAGACGTTCGAGGGCGCGACGCCCGGCATCCGCGCGCCGCTCGGGCGGCGGATGCGGCCGAGCAGGTCGTATTCCGGCGCCGCGCCCTCGAGCAGCGCGAAGCACGACTCGAGGATCGAGACGTCGACGACCTGGCCGCGGCCGTCGGGCGAGTGGTCGCGGCGATGGAGCGCCGCCAGCACGCCTTGCGCGGCGAACATGCCGGCGAGCGAGTCGCCGAGCGAGATGCCCGTGCGCGGCGGGTCCTCGTCCGGGTAGCCGTTGATGTACCGCAGGCCGCCCATCGCCTCGGCCGCCGCCGCGTAGCCGGCGCGCGCGCTGTAGGGGCCCGTCTGCCCGTAGCCCGAGACGCGCGCGAGCACGATCCCCGGATTCGCCTCTGCGAGCCGGTCGTAGCCGAGGTTCCAGCGCTCGAGCGTGCCGGGGCGGAAGTTCTCGATCACGACGTCGCTCTTGGCGACCAGCTCGAGCAGCAGCTCCTGTCCCGCCTCGCTGCGCAGGTTGAGCGTCACGCATCTCTTGTTGCGCGCGATCACCGGCCACCACAGCGAGCGGCCCTCGTACATCTCCTGGCCCCAGCCGCGCATCGGGTCGGGCCGGTCGGGCGCCTCGAGCTTGATCACCTCCGCCCCCATGTCGGCCAGCAGCCGGCCGGCGAAGGGTCCGGCCAGCAGCGTGCCGAGCTCGATCACGCGCAGGCCGTCGAGCGGCCCCTGGACGGCGGCGCTCATGCGGCCGCTCCGAGATGCTCGAGCAGCAGGTCGGCACCGGCGAGGATGTGGTGCTTCATCACGAGCTCCGCGCGCTCGTCGTCGCGCCGTTCGAGCGCGTTCAGCAGCTCGAGGTGCTGGTGCTCGGCGCTGCGGCAGCGCTCGGGCGAGAACCAGGAGTAGGTCTGGTAGACGAGCGGCAGCTCGCGGACGCGGCGCGCCATCGCGGCCAGCCGCGGGCTGCCGGCGGCCGCCAGGATCGCCTCGTGGAACGTCAGGTTCTCCTTCACGAGCTCGGGGACCGGCGCCTGCGCGTCGCGCAGCCGCGCGAAGCGCTCGCAGCTCTCGCGCAGGCGCGCCAGCTGCGGCGCGCCGGCGACGCGGGCCGCGAGCCGCGCCGCCCGCCCCTCGAGCAGCGCGCGCAGGCTGGCGATCTCGAGGAGGTCCTCGGCGCTGTAGGAGCAGACGGTCGCGCCGCGGTTCGGCGCCGACTGCACGAGCCCCTCCACCGTCAGCAGGTTGAGCGCCTCGCGCACGGGCGTGCGGCTGGTCCGCAGGTCCTGGGCGAGCGAGCCCTCCTTGAGGCGCTGGCCGGGCGCGAGGCGGCCGTCGAGAATGGCGGCGCGGATCAGGGCGGCGGCGCTCTGCGCCGCGTTCCCGCCGAGCGGTGCGGCCGCTGCCGCTGGTGCGATCGATTCGGTCACGGTATGCAATCCAGGTCGTGGGGTCGGTATAGAGACGGACCAGGTGGTCGATTTGTTGACTGCGAGCAAACATCTGGCGCCGCTCCGCCGTCCTCGGTATGCAATCCGCGACCCGAGGAGAGGCCTCAGATGGCTCATGCATTCGCGATCACGCTGCGCTGCCGGGCGGGCGCGGCGGATACCTTCCGCCGCGTGCTCGGCGAGATCACGCCGGCGTGCCAGGCGGAGCCGGGCAGCATCGTCTGGCAGGCGCACCAGTCGCTCGAGGACGGCGACGTGTTCCTCGTCTACGAGACCTACGTCGACGAGGACGCCTACGCCGCGCACCTCGCGACGCCGGCGTTCGAGCGCGTCGAGCAGGAGCTGTTCCCGCTGCTGGTCGACCGCGAGGTGCGGGCGTACGCAGCGATCGGCGGCTGATGGCGACGACCAGGCCGGCGCCCGCGCGGCCACCGGCGCGCAGCGCCGCGCTCGTGCTCGGCGCGCTCGTGCTGGCGGCGCTCAACCTGCGCCCGGCGCTCGCCTCGGTCGGTCCGCTGCTGGCGTCGATCCGCCACGACCTCGGCCTCTCGAGCGCGCAGGCCGGCCTGCTGAGCACGATCCCGACGCTCTGCTTCGGCGTCTTCGCGCTGATCGCCGCCCGCCTCGGCGTGCGCTTCGGCCTCGAGCGCACGATCGTCGCCGCGCTGGCCCTGACGGGCGTCGCGACGGCGTTGCGGATCGCCGGCCAGGACGTCCTCGTGCTGTTCGCCGACACGGTGCTGCTCGGCGTCGGGATCGCGGTCGCACAGGCGCTGCTGCCGGCGGTCGTCAAGCAGCGCTTCCCCGACACCGCCGTGCTCGTCACGGGCGCCTACGCGCTCAGCATCAACGCCGGCGCGCTGATGGCCGCGAGC
The DNA here is from genome assembly GCA_025964325.1 of Conexibacter sp. Classification (GTDB taxonomy): domain Bacteria; phylum Actinomycetota; class Thermoleophilia; order Solirubrobacterales; family Solirubrobacteraceae; genus Conexibacter. The sequence goes on along the minus strand of JAOPZA010000249.1, from coordinate 7,087 downwards.
CTCAGCGCCCCGGTCGCGGACGCACTCGGCTCCTGGCCGGGCGCGCTCGCGCTGTGGGGGCTGCTGGCGCCGGCCGCCGTGCTCGCCTGGCTGCTCGTCGCGCGGCGTCCGGGCGCCCGTGCGGCCGACGCGGAGGCGGTCGCGACGGTCGCCGTCGTCGTCGTGCCGGCGCGGCTGCCGTGGCGCAGCCGCACCGCGTGGCGGCTGACGCTGATGATGGCCGGCGCGTCGGTGATCTTCATCGTCACGCTGACCTGGCTCGCCCCGCGCTACCAGGACCTCGGCTGGAGCAGCGGCCGCGCCGGCCTCGTGCTGACGGCGTTCACCGCGATGCAGATCCTCGGCGGCCTGATCGTGCCGCCGCTCGCCTACCGGACGCGCGACCGCCGCGCCTGGCTCGGCGGGTCGCTCGCGGCCGTCGCCGCCGGGCTGCTCGGCGTCGGCCTCGCGCCGCTCGCGGCGCCGTGGCTGTGGGCCGCGTGCGTCGGGATCGGGATGGGCGGCGCCTTCCCCCTGCTGCTGACGCTGTTCGTCGACTTCGCCGCGACGCCGGAGGAGTCGAGCAAGCTGACCGCGATGGGCTTCTTCGTCGGCTACCTCGTCGCCTCCGGCGGACCGACCGCCGCGGGCGCGATCCGCGACGTCAGCGGCAGCCTCGGGATCCCGTTCGTGCTGCTCGCCGCGATCGGCATCGCGATGGCCGCCGCGACGCCGCGGCTGCGCAAGGACGTAGCGGGTTGATGGCGCGGTGCGGATCGGGCGGTGCTCGTTCGCGTGGCCCCGGTGTGGGGCCCGGGTGAACCTCCCGCATCGAGGAGCCTGGTGGGGGCGTGGCTCGTGCTGGGATCCGCCTTGCCGACCAGGCCGGTGCTCACCCTCCTCGTGGCCGCCGTTCATCCGACGCCACCACAGCCCGCAGGCGCATGCGCCGGGAACCACCAGCGGCGCCGCATCGATCGTCCAAGCCGGCGTGGTCAGCTCGCCGGCCGGAGCTGGCGGCTGAACGTGCCGGCGTCCCAGTAGTCGTCGCAGACGGCGATCGCGCCGTCGCGCGCGTGCACGACGTGGACGCCGGCCAGCGCGAGCCGCTGGCCGACCGGCTCGAACGGGCCGAAGGGCGCCTGCAGCGTGCCGGTCAGGAGGTAGGGGACGGCGACGAGGTCGCCGCTCGCGATGAACGCCGCCGCCTCCCAGTGCGCGTCCGGGAACGCCGCCAGCAGCCCGGCGAGGCCGGCGCCGATCGCGGCCGGCCCGCTTCTGCCGCCGCCGGTCGCGATCTCGACATGGCGGCCGTCGGCGGCGTAGAGCGCGGCCGCCGCCTCGGGGTCGTGCACGTTGTAGGCCGCGTGCAGCGCCCGCGCGAGCGCCTCGCCGTCGCGCGACATCGCGTCAGGCCGCGAGGCCGGCGCGCTCGACGCCGTCGTGGCCTTCGAGGACCTGCAGCGCGCGGTCGGCCTCGGCCTGGTCCTTGACCGGCACCCGGAAGAGGCAGGCCTCCATCGAGTCCTGCGTGCCCGGGTTCTTCGGGTACATCTTCAGGCCCGCGCCCTTGAGCGCCGACTCGACCGCGCTCTCGTAGCCGAGACTCGCCGCGACGGTGCCGGAGGCGACCTTCAGCTGGACGTTGACTTGCATCATTGCTCCTGTTCGGTTGAGGGGTGATCTGCCAGCACGGCGGTCGCGTCGATCTCCACGAGCAGCGTGTCGAGACCGAGGTTGGCGACCTGCAGCACGGTCGCGACCGGGTAGGGGCCGTCGCCGAAGAGGCGGCGGCGGACCTCCAGCTCGAGCGGGAAGTGGCGGATGTCGGTGAAGTAGCAGACGACCTTCACGACGTCGTTCAGCGTCCCGCCCTGCGCGGCGACGATCCGCTCGACGTTGCGCCAGCACTGCTCGATCTGCGCGCGCGCGTCGCCGCGTCCGACGACCTCGTTGTGCTCGTCGAAGGCGACCTGGCCGGCGAGGTAGAGGACGTCGCCGGCGCGGACCGCCTGCACGTAGGGCTCCTCCGGCGCCGCGACGCCGGGGTGGGCGGGGCGTGCGACGCTCACGACGCCGTCCCCCTGCCGGTCGCGGCCGCCGACGCGCCCGCGCGGGTCGTGCTCGCCAGCTCGCGCACGACCTGCACGAGCCGCGGCACGAAGGCCTCGACGATCCGCTCGCCGGTCGCGCGCGTCGCGCGCGTCGCGTCGCCAACGACGCCGGAGGGCGCGACGTCGCGCAGCATGTCCATCGGGACCGTCACAGAAGGACCGCGATGGGAGGCGTCGTAGCGCCCGAACGACGTCCACGGCAGCCCGGCGTCGCGCACGGCGGCGCCGCGGTCGAAGGCGTCGCGGGTCGCCTCGTCGAGCTCGACGCGCTGGCCGAGCGCGAGCGCCAGCGACGTCTCCGCCTCCTCCGCGTGGATCGTCGGCGTGTCGAGCTCGCCGACGACGTCGCTCGCGAGATCGAGCCAGTTGGCGACGGGGATCCGCCGGCCGGTCGTCTCGAGGTAGTGGTTGATCGCGACGGTCAGCGCCGGCACGTTGCCGCCGTGGCCGTTGAGGATCACGATCGTCTCGAGCCCGTGGTGGACGAGCGAGTCGAGCACGTCGCGCACCACGTGGAGGAACGTGTCGGTCGTCAGCCGCATGCTGCCGGCGTACTGCATGTGGTACCAGGAGACCGTCACGCCGATCGTCGGCGCGACGAGCATCCGGACGCCGTCGCGGAGGCCCTGCGCAGCGGTGCGCATGGCCAGTTCGTGGGCGATGAAGCAATCGGTGTCCAGCGGCATGTGGGGGCCGTGCTGCTCGACGGAGCCGAACGGCACCAGCACCCCGTCGATGCCGTCGGCGATCGCGCGATCGACCTCCGGCCACGTCATGCGCTCGAGCTCGAGGGGTTCGTTCATGCCCCCCTTCTACCGCACCCGCCGCCGCTTTCCGACGCATGCGCGGTGAGATCATCCCTTCGGTCCCGAACGGGTCATCTGCCCGGATCGTCCGGAGAGAGGATGGCCCGCGCGCGGGTCCGGCGCGATGCTCTGCCGATGATCGTTCGAGACATAGGCAACGCCTGGCAGATCGTGCTGCAGACCGACCACGCCGACCTCGCCGGCCAGTTCGCCGGCGCCTGGGGCGGCGAGCGCTTCGAGCCGCTGCGCCCCCGCCGCAGCGTCGTCTCCGCGACCGCGCGGCACGACGACGGCTGGGCGATCTGGGAGCGTGCGCCCTCACTGCTGCCGGCCAACGGCGGCCCGCCGCGCCCGCGCAACTTCCTCGACATCGAGGTGATCCCGCATCTCGCGTTCTACCGCGCGCAGATCACGGGCGTGCTGCTCGACGACGCCTACGCCGGCCTGCTCGTCTCGATGCACGGCTGCGGGATCTACAACGGGCGCTACGGCACCGACCCGGCGCTCGTGCTGTCGTTCGCCGAGGCCGAGCAGCGCGCCGTCCAGGAGTTCGCGGACGAGGAGGCGCAGCGCCAGGAGCGGCTCGTCGCCGAGCTCGGCGTCGACGAGCAGGAGCGGTGGACGAACTACCGGCTGCTGCAGGTCTTCGACCGCCTCTCGCTCTACTTCGCGATGAGAGACCTCGTCGGCGGCGAGGCCGCCACGATCGCGCCCGTCCCGACCGGCTACGACGGCAGCGAGGCGGCGATCGCGATCGAGCCCGACGGCGCCTGGAGCGTGCGGATGGACCCGTTCCCGTTCGTCGACGGCGCGACCGAGTTCAGCGTGCTGCGGCGCGAGCTGCGCAAGCGCGAGTGGTCCGACGTCGACGCCTTCCGCGCCGACTTCAAGGCCGCCGTGCCCGAGCGGACGACGATCCGCATCACACCCGCGTAGATCGACAGGGAGGACCTTCCATGGGACATGCCGGACCGCTGGACGTCGCGCGCGCGTGGGGAGACGCGTACGCGGCGAGAGACCTCGACGCGATGATGCGGCTCTTCGACCCGGACGCGGTCTGGGTCTCGGCCGAGGGCGACGTCGTCGCCGGGAGCGACGCGATCCGCGCCGTCTTCCGCGACTTCCTGCGCCTCGACGCGGCCTACGAGACCGACGACGAGCACCTCGCGCAGGCCGACGGCGTCGCGCTGCTGTCGACCCGCTGGCGGATGCAGGGCACCGACGCGGACGGCGCGCCGGTCGACATCACGGGCCGCACCGCCGACGTCCTGCGGCGCAACGCCGAGGGCGAGTGGCGCTACGCGATCGACTCCCCCTTCGGCGGCGGCTAGCCGATGGCCGCCGCCCACCACCGCGTCGGGCTGATCGTCCCGAGCTCGAACACGACGATGGAGACCGAGGTGCCGGAGATCCTCCGGCGCCGCGGCGAGCTCGAGCCGGAGACGTTCACCGTCCACTCGAGTCGCGTGCGGATGACGAACGTGACCGAGGAGGAGCTCGCGAAGATGGTGCAGGACAGCGACCGCTGCGCCGTGGAGCTGTCGGACGCGAGCGTCGACGTGATCGCCTACGCCTGCCTCGTCGCGATCATGGCGCAGGGCCTCGGCTACCACGAGACCTCCGAGCAGCGGCTGCGCGCGGTCGCCGAGGAGCACGGCTCGCGCGCCCCGATCGTCTCCAGCGCCGGCGCGCTCGTGCGCGCGATCACCGCGATGGAGATCGACCGGGTCGCGATCGTGACGCCGTACATGAAGCCGCTGACGGCGCTCGTCGTCGCCTACATCGAGGACGCCGGGATCGAGGTGACCGACGCGATCAGCCTCGAGATCCCGCGGAACCTCGACGTCGCGCGGCACGACCCGATGCGGCTGCCGGCGATCGCGAAGCGGCTCGAGCTGGCCGGCGCCCAGGCGGTCGTGCTGTCGGCCTGCGTGCAGATGCCGTGCCTGCCGGCGGTCGAGGTCGCCGAGCAGGAGCTGGGGCTGCCGGTGCTTTCGGCCTCGATCGCGACGACGTTCGAGATCCTCCAGCGGCTCGACCTGACGCCGGTCGCGCCGGGCGCCGGGGCGCTGCTGGACGGCCGCCTCGCGCTCAGAGTCTGACCGCGCCGACTCGTCCGCGCGGTCAGTCGGCGGCGAGCGGCCGGAACTCCCGCACCGCCGTCACGAAGTCCTGCAGGTTCTCCCACGGGATCATGTGGCCGGCGTCCGGGATCCCGACCACCTGCGCCGCCGGGTTCGCCGCCTGCAGCTCGGCGACGCCGGCGGCGCTGACGGCCGGGCTCTCCTCGCCGTAGATCAGCAGCAGCGGCGGGGACAGCTCGCGCCAGTAGGCGAAGAAGTCCTCGACGTCGAAGTGCTCGTGCGTCTGCACGATCGCGTGCTCGAGGCAGCTCGGCAGCACCTCGGCGCGCAGCTGCAGCTCGCGCTCGCTCCAGCGCGGGTAGTAGCGCCGCACCTCCGCGGCGGTCGTCCCCGCGTAGGCCTCGTGCAGCTGCTGGCGGAAGCTCTCGAGCGAGATGTTGTACCGCTCGCGGCCGGGGCCCGTCAACGGCGGGTCGGCGAGCACGAGCCCGCTCGTGATGCCGGGATGCAGGACGCCGAGCGCGGCGCCGATGCGCGCGCCCATCGAGTGGCCGAGCAGCACCGGCCGCTCGAGCCCGAGCGCGGCGATCGTGCCGGCGACGTCGGCGGCGTAGTCGGGCAGCGAGTAGCCGCTCGGCGGCCCGTCGGACGCGCCGCGGCCACGGATGTCGAGCGCGTAGACGCGCGTGTCCGCCGCCAGCCGCTCGGCCACGAACTCCCACGTGATCGCCGGGCTCGTGATGCCCGGAGCGATCACGATCGCGGGCCGGTCCAGGCGCTCCTCGCCGTAGGCGAGGTAGGACAGCCGCAGGCCGTTCGCCTCGACGAACCCGCGCTCGCCGCGTGCTTCGATCGCCATCGAGACCTCCTCGGTCCGTCGTCTAGGAGGCCAGCTCGCGCGCGAGCGCCTCGAGGCTGGCCAGGTTGTGCCCGCTGCGGAACGAGTCTACGTGCGGCAGCGCCGCCGCCATCCCGCGCGCGATCGGCTGGTAGCCGGCCTGCTCCTGCAGCGGGTTGAGCCAGATGACGCGGTGCGCGAGCCGCGCGACGCGCTGCATCTGCTCGTCCAGCACGGCCGGGTCGCCGACGTCGAGCCCGTCGGAGCAGATCACGATCAGTGCGCCGCGGGCGAGGCCGCTGTGGCCGAAGCGGTCGAGGAACTGCTTCAGCGACTCGCCGATCCGCGTGCCGCCGTCCCAGTCATCGACCTCCTCGGCGGCGCGGTTGAGCGCGGTGTCGGGATCGGACTTCGCGAGGCTGCGCGTGATGCGCGTCAGCCGCGTGCCGAAGCAGAACGTCTCCCAGCTCGCGTCGGCCCGCAGCGCGGCGTGCGCGAACACGAGCAGGCCGCGCGAGTAGGCCGCCATCGAGCCGCTCACGTCGAGGATGAAGATGACGCGGCGCTGGCGCAGCCGCCGGTCGCGCCAGGCGCGCTCGAGCGGCTCGCCGCCGGTTCGCAGCGAGCGGCGCAGCGTGCGCCGTACGTCGGGGTCGCCGCGGCGCGCGGGGCGCCGGCGACGCGATCTACGGCGCGGGACCGCGAGCCGCAGGCGCGAGATCAGGTGCGCGAGCTCGCGCAGCTCCTGATCGCTCATCTTCGAGAAGCTCTTCGAGCGCAGCAGCTCGAGGCGGCTGGCGCGCTCGGCCTCGGGCGCCGTCTCGCGGCCTCTCTCGCCGCCCTGGAGGCCCTCGTCGTCGGAGACGCCGCGCACGCGCTCGATGATCTCCTTCATCACGACGGGCTGGCCGAGGTCGCCGTCCCAGTAGCGCCCGAAGACCATGTCGTAGGTCGCGATGTCGGCGCGCTTGCTGACGAGCGTCGCGCGCCCGACCCAGTAGAAGTCCGCAGGGCCGAGCAGCGCGCCGGCGCGGCTGAACTCGAGCAGCTGGCCGGTGCCGACCGTGACGCCCTCTCTGCGCAGCTCGCGGCCGAAGCCGAGCATGCGGTCGAGCAGGACCTCGCTCGCCGGTCCGAGCTCGACGTCACTCATCGAGCAGCTCGGGCAGCGCCGCCTCGACGACGCGCATGTCGTCGCGGTTCTTGATCGCCCAGCCGAGGCTCACCTGCGCGGCGTGCGAGGTGACGGCGTCGGCGCCGAGCAGC
>JAOPZA010000233.1 GCA_025964325.1 Conexibacter sp. | reverse complement strand
GCGCGAGCGCGGTCGCGGGCAGGCGCACGTCGGCGAGCGCGACGGGCTCGCGCCGCGCGGTCGGCAGCACGCCCAGCTCGCCGGCGAGCATCGCCGCGGCGCCCGGTGCGAGCGCGCGGTCATGCCCGTCCTCGCCCCAGCCCCACCAGCGCATCATGGCGCCAGGTACCGATCGAGCAGCCGCCGCAGCTCGGCCAGCTCCGGCTCGCGCGCGGCGTCGGCGCCCTCCGCCAGCGTCTGCAGCACGAAGCCGCGCAGCGACAGCTCGATCGAGCGCGCGACGATCGCGGGATCCGACGCGACGATCGAGCCGTCCCGCAGGCCGTCGCGCACCTGCGTCTCGAAGGCGGCGACGACGGCGAGCTGGAACTGTCCCAGCCGCGTCGTCACATACGGCAGCAGCAGCTCGGGGTCGACGTCGACGATCCGCAGGAAGAGCGGGTTGCGCGCGAGGCGGTCGGCGCCCTCGACGGCGCCGCTGACGAGCCGCTCGCGCGCGGTCGGCAGCCGCGCGGCCTCGCGGTCGACCTGCGCGATGATCGCCGAGAACTCTCGCGTCATCAGGGCCTGGAGCATCGTCGTGACGTCGGGGAAGCGGCGATAGAGCGTCATGCGGCTCACGCTCGCTCGCCGCGCGATGTCCGTGACGGTCGTTCGGCGCACGCCGACGGCCAGCACGCACTCGCGGGCGGCGTCGAGCAGGGCGTCGTCCTCTACGGTGCGCTGTGACACTTCGCCTCGATTTGTATCATGTCGTCGGGACCGCCGCTGCCGCAACCCGTCGCGGGCGCAGACCCGCAGCCGGCCGCGCGGATCGACCGGCGGGCCTAACATGCGGCCCATGCGTTCCTTCGGCCTCTGGTGCGTCCGCTACGGCATCCCGCTCGCGATGGCGATAGCGGGCATCGTCGCCTTCCTCCACGGCGGTATCTGGCAGGGGTTCGGCGTCGTCGTGATCGGCTTCGGCATCACCGTGCTTGGGCTCAACGTCCTCTTCCGCGTCAGCGTCCGCTCGAACAAGGAGCGCGACGTCGAGGAGCAGGCGCGCGACTACTACGAGGTGCACGGCCACTGGCCCGACGAGCAGTGACCCCGCGGCATCCGCGCAGGTCGCGCGCCCGGCAGCGCGCCGTCAGCCGGCCAGCAGCGCTTCGAGCCGGTAGGCGAGCGCCTCGAGCGCCAGCTCCTCGGTGACGTTGCTGCGCAGTCGCCGGCGCGTCTCCTCGACCAGCTCGACGGCCGCGCGCAGCCGCTGCGCGTCGCGCCCCTCGGCAGCGGCCGCCAGCTCGTCGGGGCGGTCGGCGTGGTGGATCAGCTCCGGCGCCCGCCAGGCGACGCAGGCGACGTCGCGGAACCACAGCGCGACGAGCTGCAGTCCGAGGTCGAGCCCGGCCGTCTCGACGCGCCGGCGCGTGCGCCTGATCCGCTCCGCGTAGTCGTTCTCGAGCCGTCTTCTCTCTCTTCTGGAGACCACCTCGAGCTCCTCGGCGAGCCGCTCCTCGAGCTCCGCGACCGCCGTGTCGCCGCGCGCCTTGCGAACCGTCAGCAGCTGCCCCCACGGCTTCGCGGTCCCGACCTCGCCGGCGATCGCCGCGCGCGCGAAGGCCTCCGCGCCGGCCCGCAGCGCCGGTCCGTCGGCGAGCGCCAGCTCGAGCGCGCGCGCGGAGTCGCCGAGCGACAGCCGGGCGCACGCCGTCGCCGCCTCCGGCGCGACCCCGTGGCGGCCGAGCCGCTCGGCGATCTGCTCGGCGGCGAGCGCGTCGAAGCGCACGAGCTGGCAGCGCGAGCGGATCGTCGGCAGCACCTCGCCGAGGCGGTCGGTCAGCAGGATCAGGTGCACGAACGGCGCCGGCTCCTCCAGCGTCTTCAGCATCTTGTTGGCGGCCTGCTCGATCATCGTGTCGGCCCGCTCGATCACGAAGATCCGTCGCGACGCCTCGAACGGCGTCATCGAGGCCGCCGCGACGACCGGCTCCGCGATGTCGCCGACGAGCATCTCGTGGGCGCCGCTCGGCGTCACCCAGGTGAGGTCGGGATGGGTGCCGTGCGCGACGCGCGTGCGGACGCCGTCGGGGTCGGGAGCGCCGTCGGCCAACAGCGCGGCGGCGAAGGCGCGCGCGGCGGTGCGCTTGCCGGTCCCGGCCGGACCGTGGAAGAGGTAGGCGTGCGACGGCCGGCCGCTCGGCGCCAGCGCCGCGCCGAGCGTCGCGCGCGCATGCGCATGCTGCTCGGTGCCCGCGAGGTCGACCATCGGCCTCGAGGGTATATCGTCGCCGCCGTGTCGCGCGGCCGCCTGATTACGATCGAGGGCATCGACGGCGCCGGCAAGACGACGCTCGGCGCGGGGCTGCTGGCAGCGCTGCGTGGACGAGGGCTCGCGGTCGACCTGCTGCGCGAGCCGGGCGGCGTCGCGGCGGCCGAGCGGATCCGCACGCTCGTGAAGGACCCGGCGCTGCGGATCGGGGCGCGCGCCGAGGCGCTGCTCTACGCCGCCGCCCGCGCGCAGCTGGCCGAGGAGGCGCTCGCGCCCGCGCTCGCCGACGGCCGCTGGGTCGTGCTCGACCGCTTCGTCGACTCCTCGCTCGCCTACCAGGGCGCCGGACGGGGGCTCGGAATCGACGCCGTCCGCGCGATCAACGACTTCGGCACCGGCGGCCTGCAGCCCGATCGCACGCTGCTGCTGGCGATCGACCCCGCGCTCGGGCGCGCGCGTCAGGACGACCGCGGCGAGGCGCCCGACCGGCTCGAGCTCGAGGAGGACGGCTTCTTCGCCACGATCGCGTCCGCGTACCTGCAGATCGCGGCAGCCGAGCCACGGCGCGTGCGGACGATCGACGCCGGGCGGCCGCCGGACACCGTCCTCGACGCCGCGCTCGACGCGCTCGCGGACCTGCTGCCCCCGGGCCGGCGTCCCGGACGCTAGGCGAACGAGAGCGCGTACGCGACGAAGCCGACCGCCAGCACGGCGGCGCCGGCGAGGTCGCGCCGGCGCACGAGCTCGCGCGGGCGCACCGCGAACAGCACGACGAGCAGCGCGATCGGGTCGAAGTACTTCTGGTAGAGCAGGCGCGTCGCGACGCTCGCGACGAGGAACCAGACGAGCACCACGTACGGCAGCGGATCGTCACGGCGGAAGCGTGCCCCGAGGAACGCCCCGCCGAGCGGGACCAGCAGCCAGAAGAGCAGGCTCGTCCCGTGCAGCCCCGGCGCGTGCTGCGCGAGCTTCCAGATGTAGCCGGCGTCGGTCTGGCTCTCGCCGACCGACGAGATCGCCACGATGAGCAGGCCGACGAGCGCGCCGAGCGCCGCCGGGCGGATCCGCTCGCGCGGCAGGGCGCGGCGACCGAGCGGCGTCAGCAGCACCGCGCCGTAGAGCCCCACGAGCGCGACCGTCAGCTCCGCGGGCCGCAGGCTCAGCCCGCTGCTGAGGTGCCGGCCGTTCGCCTCGCCGGAGCAGAGGCCGCACGAGCTGGGGTCCGAGCCGGGCGGCGTCAGGCCGCGCCAGTTCAGGACGAGCAGGCCGAACGGGACGAGCGCGATCGCCATCGCGGCGCCGCTGCGCAGCAATTCCCCCGCGCGCGGGCGCGCGAGCAGCGCGAGCGAGACGACGAGCGGGGCGAGCCAGACGAGGCTCTGGCGCGTCAGCACCGCCAGCGCGACCAGCAGCGCCGTCACGGCGAGCGTCGCCGCGCGGCCGTCGGCGGCGTAGCGAGCCGCGGCGGCGATCGCCGCGATCGCCAGCAGCAGCGCGAGCCCGTCCGTCATCACGAGGAACGAGACGCCGAAGGCGTAGGGCGAGAGCGCGAACAGCAGCGCCAGCGCCAACGCCGTGACGGGCTCGAGGCCGCGCTGCCGGCGCAGGAACGTCCACAGGACGACCGCCGCGCCCCACGAGACGATCGCGTCGAGCAGGCGCAGCCGCCACAGCTCGAAGCCGACGACCTTGCCGGCGAGCGCGAACAGCACGTGGAAGAGCGGCGTCTGCGCCGCGGGGTAGCTGTGGAGGTCGATCCCCGGGAGCTCGTGCGCGAACCGCAGCACGGTCGGCAGGTGGTAGGCGAGTTCGTCGGTCGCGTGGAACGTGTCGATCCCGACCGTCAGCCCCCGCAGCACCGCGATCGCGACGAGGAACGGCAGCGCGAGCAGCAGGAGCGCACCGGTCGTGCTCCCGGCCGCGCGCTCCAGCCAGCCGGTCGGCGTCCGACCTCCGCGCCTTCTGTCGGTCCGCACGCGCGGAGCCTATGCGCTCGAGCCGACGCGCCGCACAGTCGCGCGTGAGCGGGCTACGCGCCCTCGTAGCCGTGCGGATGCCGCTGGGCGAAGGCCCAGGCGTCCGCGACCATCTCCCGCAGCGTCTTCGTCGGCGCCCAGCCGAGCTCTGCGCGGATCTTGTCGTTCGCGGCGATCAGGCGCGGCGGATCGCCCGGACGGCGATCCTCCTCGACGACCGCGAACTCGCGGCCGGTCACCTCGCGCACCGCGTCGATCACCTGGCGGACGGAGTAGCCGTCGCCGGAGCCGAGGTTGAAGATGCGATGCTCGCCGGCGCGCGCGCCGTCGAGCGCGAGCACGTGCGCACGCGCGAGGTCCTCGATGTGGATGTAGTCGCGCACGGCGCTGCCGTCGTCGGTCGGGTAGTCCGTGCCGAACAGCTGGACCGCCGGCTGCAGACCCTGAGCGGCGCGCAGCACGTTCGGGATCAGGTGCGTCTCGGGCTCGTGGTCCTCGCCCAGGTGCCCGCTCGCGCCCGCGACGTTGAAGTAGCGCAGGCTGACCGCGCCGAGCCCGTGGGCGCGGGACTCGTCGGCGATCATGCGGTCGACCGCGAGCTTCGAGGCGCCGTAGGCGTTGACCGGCCGCGTCGCGATCGTCTCGGGGATCGGGATCGTCTCCGGCTCGCCGTAGACGGCGCACGTGGAGGAGAAGACGAGCCGCTTGATCTCGGCCGCGCGCAGCGCGTCGAGCAGGTTGAGCGTTCCGACGACGTTCGCGCGGTAGTAGCGCTCGGGATGCGAGACGGACTCGGAGACGAGCGCGAGCGCGGCGAAGTGCAGCACGCCGTCGAAGCCCTCGGCGACGGCGTCGCGCGTCGCCTCGGCGTCGCGCAGGTCGACCTCGAGCAGGCGCGCCTGCTGCGGGACCGCCGCGCGATGGCCGCGCTCGAGGCTGTCGAGCACGACGACCTCGTGGCCGGCGGCGAGCAGTTGCTGGGCGACGATCGAGCCGATGTAGCCGGCCCCGCCGGTGACGAGAAGCTTCATGGGCCGGACCGTAGCGCAGAGCCGCGGGCCCTCGCGCCACGGGTCCCGCGCGGCCCGATCCGCCGGCCTCGCGCAGTCGACGGTCTAACATCGGCGACCGATGGGAAGCCGCATCCGCATCCGCGGGACGATCGTCCTCGTGCTCGCGCTCCTGCTGCTGCCGGCCTCGCTCGCACGGGCCGACGACGCCTACCAGCGGGTCGCGGCCGCGTACGGCACGAGCGCCGGCAGACTCGATCCCTGCAGCTTCTCGAAGGCCGACCTGCAGGCCGCGCTGAAGGGCATCCCGAAGGCGATCGCGAGCACCGTCCCGGCGATCCGTCAGGCGATGCAGAACGCGATCGCCGTGCACGACAAGGGCAGCTGCAAGGGCATCGCGCCGACGAACCGGGCGAGCACCACCGGCGCCGCCGTGCCTCCGGCGACGACGCCGACGACGCCCGCCACGACGCCGAGCACGCCGGCGACGACGGAGGGCCCGGTGCCCGGCGCCGCCGCGCCCGGGGCGACGCCGACGACGCCGTCCACGGCGACGCCGGCGCCGGGCGCGACGACGCAGCCGGCGTCCGCCGCCCTCGCGCGGGCGAAGCACGCGCGCGACACGAAGCCGCTGCTGATCGCCGCGATCGCCGTCGGCGTGCTCGCGCTGCTGGCCCTGCTGACATGGCTCTGGTCGCGCGTGCGCGGGCTCGATCCGAGCTGGACGAAGACGTGGCGCCACGCCTGGGGCGAGGCCGGCTACCGCACCACCAGCACCTGGTCGGAGTTCACCGACTGGCTGCGACTCGGCCGCTGAGCGGCGCTCCCCCCGTCCGCTCCGCAGGCCGGCGAGGTTTCTCCGCAGATAGCGGGGATACCCCTGCGCAAGAGGGCTCGATGCCGCTACCTTGAGGAGGCAAGGCAAGTGGCCGAGCTGACCGCGAAATCCCTGCATATCGGGATATCGATCGATGCGTCCGGAGCACGCGCAAGGATCCGCTGTCCCCCTCGAACGGCCGAGATCGAGGGTACGTCGGCGGAAACAGCGGAAATCTTAAGGAGTAAGTATGGAGCACGTCGCACCGACCTCATCCACCACGACCGTCGAAGCCCCGGCCGGCGAGGCGCTGCGCGTCCGTCGTCGCTTCACGACGCCCGGAGTGCATCCGTTCGACACGGTGGAGTGGGAACTGCGCGACGCGAGGATCGGCCACGGCGACAAGGTCTCGTTCGAGCAGCGGGGTGTCGAGTTCCCGGCCAGCTGGTCGCAGAACGCGACCAACATCGTCACCCAGAAGTACTTCCGCGGACAGCTCGACTCGCCCGCGCGCGAGCGCTCGGTCAGACAGATGGTCGGCCGCGTCGCCGGCACCATCGCCGACTGGGGCCGCCAGCGCGGCTACTTCGCGAGCGTCGAGGACGGCGACACCTTCGAGGCCGAGCTCACCTTCATCCTGCTGAACCAGTACGCGGCCTTCAACTCGCCCGTCTGGTTCAACGTCGGCTTCGAAGAGCAGCCGCAGTGCTCCGCCTGCTTCATCCTCTCGGTCGACGACACGATGGAGTCGATCCTCGACTGGAACACGAAGGAGGGGATGATCTTCCGCGGCGGCTCCGGCTCCGGGATCAACCTCTCGAACATCCGCGGCTCGATGGAGCCGCTCGCGAAGGGCGGCACCGCCTCCGGGCCCGTCTCCTTCATGCGCGGCGCCGACTCCTGGGCCGGCACGATCAAGTCCGGCGGCAAGACGCGACGCGCGGCCAAGATGGTCGTGCTCGACGTCGACCACCCGAACATCCAGGAGTTCATCTGGTGCAAGGCCAGAGAAGAGGACAAGGCGGCCGCGCTGCGCGACGCCGGCTTCGACATGTCGATCGACGGCGACGGCTTCACCTCGATCCAGTACCAGAACGCGAACAACTCGGTGCGCGTCTCGGACCCGTTCATGCGAGCGGTCGAGCAGGGCGAGGACTGGAGCCTCACGGCCCGCACGACCGGCAAGTCGGTCAAGACGCTCGAGGCGCGTGAGCTGATGCGCGAGATCGCCGAGGCGGCCTGGCGCTGCGCCGACCCGGGCGTCCAGTACGACACGACGATCAACCAGTGGCACACGTGCCCGAACTCGGGCCGCATCAACGCGTCGAACCCGTGCTCGGAGTACATGCACGTCGACGACTCGGCCTGCAATCTCTCGTCGCTCAACCTGATGAAGTTCCGGCAGGCCGACGGCAGCTTCGACGTGCCGGCGTTCGAGCACGCGATCGACGTGATGTTCCTCGCGCAGGAGATCATCGTCGGCGCCTCCAGCTACCCGACCGAGGGCATCGCGGCGAACGCCAACGCCTTCCGCCAGCTCGGCCTCGGCTACGCCAACCTCGGCGCCTTCCTGATGAGCAACGGGATGCCGTACGACTCCGACGCGGGTCGCGGCACGGCGGCGGCGATCACCGCGCTGATGACCGGCCGCGCCTACCGCCGCTCGGCCGAGATCGCCGCGGCAGTCGGCCCGTACGAGCGCTACGAGGAGAACCGCGAGCCGCACAACGCGGTCATGCGGATGCACCGCGACGCCTCCTACGCGATCCCGAACCCGACCTGCGAGGACACCTCGCTGCTGAGCGCCTCGCGCCGGGTGTGGGACGACGCCGTCGAGCTGGGCGAGCGCAGCGGCTACCGCAACGCGCAGGCGACGGTGCTCGCGCCGACCGGCACGATCTCGTTCCTGATGGACTGCGACACGACCGGCGTCGAGCCGGACTTCTCGCTCGTCAAGTTCAAGGAGCTCGTCGGCGGCGGCCAGATGACGATCGTCAACGGCACCGTCCCGCTCGCGCTGCAGACGCTCGGCTACGACGATCCGCAGATCGAGCAGATCGAGGCGCACATCAACGAGCACGCGACGATCATCGGCGCACCGGCCCTGGCGGCCGAGCACCTGCCGGTCTTCGACGTGGCGGTCGGCGAGCGCGCGATCTCGCACATGGGCCACATCAAGATGATGGGCGCGATCCAGCCGTTCATCTCGGGCGCGATCTCGAAGACCGTCAACCTGCCGCAGACGGCGACGGTCGAGGACATCGCCGACGCCTACCTGCAGGCGTGGCGGCTCGGCGTCAAGGCACTCGCGATCTACCGCGACGGCTCGAAGACGGCGCAGGCGCTGCGCACCGACGCCCAGCAGGGCGTCGAGGTGACGGCCGTGGTGGGGGCACCGCCGGCGCAGCCGGTGGTCGGCTTCACGCAGGAGGACCTGGACAAGGCGGTCGCCGAGGCGGTCGCGAAGGTCGGGCCGCAGCGTCGCCGGATGCCGCGCGAGCGTCAGTCGCTGACGCACAAGTTCTCGCTCGGAGGCCACGAGGGCTACATCACGGCCGGGACCTACGAGGACGGAACCGTCGGCGAGATCTTCCTCACCGACATCGGCAAGGAGGGCTCGACCCTCCGCGGCATGATGAACTCCTACGCCACGGCGATCTCGATCGCCCTGCAGTACGGCGTGCCGCTCGAAACGCTCGTGCAGAAGTTCAGCTACATGCGCTTCGAGCCAGAGGGGATCACCGGCAACCCGGAGATCCCGTTCGCGAAGTCGATGCCCGACTACATCATGCGCTGGCTGGCCTCCCGCTTCCTCGACACCGACGCGCAGGAGGAGCTCGGGATCCTCACCCCCGAGGTCCGCGCCCGCAAGGCCGCGCAGGAGGCCGTCCAATCGTTCCAGGGCTCCGACACCGCCGGGCCCGACGCCGGCGAGGATGACGCTCAGGGCGCCGGCACGCAGGCGTCGGCCGCCGGAGGCGGCTCAGGCTCGCCGGCCGCAGCCTCGTTCACCGACTCGCCCCCGGTGGTCCCGGCGAGGCTCCAGGGCCTCGACCTCGGACCGGCCTGCAGCCAGTGCGGGGGCATGATGCAGCGGACGGGCTCCTGCTACACGTGCTCATCCTGCGGCAACAACACCGGCTGCGGCTGAGGCTCGAGGTTCGGCGCATCTCTGCGTCCTCGCTCGCTCGTGTGCGGAGCACACTTCGCTCCCTGCGTCCTTGACCTGCTTGACCCTCGAGCCTCAGTAGGTCGATGTTGACCGTGGTAGGCTCGCGGAGCCGTTGACGCGGACTAGAGGGGGGCTTTGTGGGGGAGTCGGTTCAGCTTGCGACGATTCTGCTGACCGATCTGGTCGGCTCGACACGGCTGGCCACGT